>NZ_CP109078.1:4205000-4507500 GCF_035917455.1 Micromonospora sp. NBC_01796
GTCGAAGCCGGCCAGGTGCTCCGGCCGTACGTCGCGCAGGTCCAGCCGGAGGGACGGCACCTCGGCGGGCGCCGGGCCGAGCAGGCAGTCGGCGAACAGGTCGGTGTCGAGACCGGTGACCTGGTGGCCCGCGGCCTGGAGCAGCGGAGTCAGCACACTGCCGAGGTAGCCGTGATGACCGGTGACGAGAACGCGCACGGCAAAGCTCCCGAGGGTCCGCGGGGGTGAGAAGGCAGAGTTTATGAGGGCCGAGTGATCACCACTGAGTAGTGTCGGACTTTTTACTGAAAGCCCCGGTCGGAAAGCGCCGGAACTAGCGTGGCCGAAGCGTGCTGGCGGGCGCCGCGCGAGGTGGCGAACAATCGGGGTGGATCGCATGACCATTGCGGAATGTCGGCTCTGTGGCACGGCATTGACCGAGACGTTCGTGGACCTGGGGATGTCGCCGCTCTGCGAGAGCTACCTGACCGAGGAGCGGCTGGACAGCGCCGAGACGTTCTACCCCTTGCATGTACGGATCTGTTCCAGTTGCCTGCTCGTGCAACTGCCGGCATACGTGCCGGGAGAGGACATTTTCTCCGACTACGCCTATTTCTCCTCCTATTCCGATTCGTGGGTGGCGCACGCCAAGCGGTACGCCGACGCGATGATCGATACGCTCGGCCTCGGTCCGGAGAGTCTGGTCACCGAGGTGGCGAGCAACGACGGCTACCTGCTCCAGCACTTCGTCGCCCGGGGCGTCCCGGTGCTCGGGGTGGAGCCGGCGGCGAACATCGCCGAGGTGGCCCGCGCCAAGGGGATCCGTACCGAGGTGCACTTCCTGGGTGCCGGGACCGGTGCCGACCTGGCCGCCCGGTACGGCCGGGCCGACCTGGTCGCCGGCAACAACGTCTACGCGCACGTGCCGGACCTGATCGGGTTCACCGCCGGGCTGGCCGCGCTGGTGAAGCCGAGCGGGCTGGTGACGCTGGAGTTCCCGCACCTGCTCCGGCTGATCGAACGCCGGCAGTACGACACCATCTACCACGAGCACTACCAGTACCTCTCGCTGCTCACCGCGCAGCGTGCGCTGGCCACCGCCGGGCTGGCCGTCGCCGACGTCGAGGAACTCTCCTCGCACGGTGGCTCGCTGCGGGTGCACGCCCGGCCGGCGACCCTGTCCGCGGCCACGGCGGTCGCCGCCGAACCGGGCCGTTCCGGGGCGGTGGAGGGTTCCGCCTGGGTGCCGTCGAGCCTGGGGTGGGAACCGTCGAGCAACGTCAAGTCGGTGCTGGAGGCGGAGGCAGAGGCCGGGCTGCACACGCTCGACGGGCACCGTGGCTTCGCCGAGGCGGTCTTCACCATCAAGCGCAACCTGCTCGACTTCCTGCTCACCGCGCGGGCCGAGGGCAAGCGGGTGGTCGGGTACGGGGCGCCGGGCAAGGGCAACACCTTGCTCAACCACTGCGGTATCCGGTCGGACCTGCTGGCGTACACGGTCGACCGGAGTCCGTACAAGCAGGGCAGATTCCTTCCGGGGACGCACATCCCGATCCACGCGCCGGAACGGCTGGCGCAGGATCGTCCCGACTACGTCCTGGTCCTGCCCTGGAACCTGCGTACCGAGATCTCCACCCAGCTGGCGTACGTCCGCGAGTGGGGCGGCCGGCTCGTCTACCCCATCCCGGAGCTTGAGGTGGTCTGATGAAGGTCGTCCTGTTCTGCGGCGGACTGGGAATGCGCATGCGGGAGGGTGCCGCGTCGGCGCCCAAACCGATGGCGATGATCGGTGACCGGCCGCTGCTCTGGCACGTCATGCGATATTATGCCCACTTCGGACATACCGACTTCATTCTCTGTCTGGGGTACGGTGCCGCGGCGGTCAAGGACTACTTCCTGCACTACGACGAGACGCTCTCCAACGACTTCACCCTCACCATGGGCGGTCGGGACGTACGTCTGTTCGCCACCGACATCACCGACTGGAACATCACCTTCATCGACACCGGACTCGGCGCGACCATCGGCGAGCGGCTGATGCGGGTACGCAGGCACGTCCAGGACGAGGAGATGTTCCTGGCCAACTACGCCGACACGCTCACCGACGCGCCCCTGCCCGCGATGATCGACCGGTTCCGGGCCTCGACCGCCACGGCCAGCCTGCTCGCCGTACCGGTGCAGTCGACCCACCACGTGATCGACATCGACGAGTCCGACCAGGTACGCCGGGTCCGGCCGATCCGCGAGCTGATGCAGTGGGAGAACGGCGGCTACTTCATCCTCCGGCCGGGGATCTTCGACGAGCTGCGCGAGGGTGAGGACATGGTCCCGCACGCCTTCGACCGGCTGCTGCCGAGGCGGGGGTTGATGGCCCAGCGCCACAACGGGTTCTGGCGGGCCGCCGACACCTTCAAGGACCGGGCCGAGCTGGAGGAGCTCTACCACTCCGCCCGCTGCCCGTGGATGCTCTGGGACGCACACCGGCACGGCGGTCCGGTGAGCCCGGCCCCGTTCGACGGCCACATCGACACCCCGGCCGAGCATGCCGGTCCCGGCACCCCCGCGTTGATCCACTGATGGGGTCGCTGCGGCTGGGCGAGGTCCGATCGCTGGTCCTGGTCGGGGCGCACCCCGACGACATCGAGATCGGCGCCGGCGGGCTGCTGCTCGCGCTCGGCGCGGCCAACCCCGGCCTGCGGGTCCACTACCTGCTACTCACCGGTACGCCGGACCGGCAGGCCGAGGCGCGCTCGGCCGCCGGGGCCTTCCTGCCCACCGCCCGGATCGACTTCGACCTGCACCAACTCCCCGACGGCCGGGTGCCCGCGCACTGGGAGCAGGCAAAAGAGATCGTCAATGCGGCAGCCGCCGCGACCAGCCCCGACCTGGTGGTGGCGCCGGCCCCGGACGACGCCCACCAGGATCATCGGACCCTGGCCGAACTGGTACCCACCTCATTTCGCCGCGCGTCGGTGTTGCACTATGAAATCCCCAAGTGGGACGGTGACCTGGGCCGGCGGAACATTTACCTGCCGCTCACGGACGAGCAGGCCCGACGCAAGGTGGAGCTGCTACACACCAGTTACCCGTCCCAGAAGGACCGGGACTGGTGGGACGACGAGGTCTTCCTCGGGCTGGCCCGGCTGCGGGGCATGGAATGCCGATCCCGGTACGCCGAGGCGTTCCGGTGTGAGAAAGCGGTAATCGAGTTATGACCCAGCACAGCGAGCCGGCCCGATGAGCGGCGAGGTGCTTTCCGCCTGCCTGTTCGGCGTACCCGGATCCCACCTCAACCTCGGCGTGGGCGCGCTGCGCGCGGCCACCCTCGGCGGGTTGCTGGCCCGGGAGCCGCAGGCCGACGTCACCGTCTTCGACGACGGCTGGGGCCAGCGGTCCGGGCACGCCTTCGTCGGCGGCCGACCGGTGTCGATCTCGCTTGCCGGCGCCCGGCACTCGCGCCGGTACCACCGCCCCGAGTCGTACCTGAACATGCGGGTCAGCGCCGCCCTCGGCGGGTTCGGCAACTCCGGGGTGGCGAAGATCGACCGGGCCGACGTGGTGCTCGACGTCAGCGGCGGGGACAGCTTCAGCGACATCTACGGCGAGCACCGGTTCCGTACGGTGGCCTGGCCGAAGCGGCTCACCCTGCTGCGCCGCCGCCCACTGGTGCTGCTGCCGCAGACCTACGGGCCGTTCCGCTCGGACCGGATCCGGGCCGAGGCCGCTGCGCTCATCCGGGGGGCCGCGATGGCCTGGGCCCGCGACCCGGAGAGCTACGTCGCCCTGAGCGACCTGCTCGGAGCCGACCTGGACCCGACCCGGCACCGCGAGGGGGTCGACGTCGCCTTCGCGCTGGAGCCGCGCCAGCCGGACCAGCCCGCCCTGGACACCCTGAACCGGTGGTTCGACGCGGCCCCCGGCCCGGTGATCGGGATCAACATCAGCGGCCTGATGGCCCGCGCCGAGGGCCGGACCCAGTTCGGCCTGGCAGCGGACAGCGCCGAGGTCGCCCGCCGGCTCTGCGAACGCCTGCTCGACGAACCGGACACCCGCGTGATCATCGTGCCGCACGTGCGCAGCCCGCACGGTGCCGACGACGACACCACGGCGAGCGAGCGGCTGCATGCCGCGCTGGTCGGCAGGTACGGCGACCGGATCACGGTCAGCCCGGCCGGTCTCGACCCGCACCAGAGCAAGTGGGTGATCGCCCGGACCACCTGGTTCTGCGGGATGCGGATGCACGCCACCATCGCCGCCCTCTCCTCCTGCGTACCGGTGGCGAACATCGCGTACAGCCTGAAGGCGCGCGGGGTCTTCGCCAGCGTGGGCCAGGAGCGGCACGTGGCCGACGCCCGCAAGCTCGCCGACGACGACCTGCTCGACGCCCTCTGGAGGTCCTGGACCTCCCGCGCCGAGACCGCGGTCGAACTCACCGAATGGATCCCGGCGGCGATCGGTCGGGCCGGCGAGCAGATGGACGAGATCGTCGCCGTCGCCCGCGCCGAGCGGGCCCGGCGTACCACGGGAGCGCGACGGTGAGCCGGCCGCAGACCGTACACGACGTCGCCGCGCACAAGCTCTGCACCGGGTGCGGGGTCTGCGCGTACCTCGCCCCGGACGAGATCCGGATGGTCGACGTACTCGACCAGGGGCGCCGACCGATCCCGATCACGCCGGTCGGCGGCCCGAGCACCGGCGCCGCCGCCGCGCTGGCCTGCTGCCCCGGCGTCAAGCTGGAACACGAGGCGAGCGCGCCCGCACCGGGTGAGATCCCCGAGCTGCGGGCCGCCTGGGGCCCGGTCCGCAAGATCTGGGAGGGGTACGCCGGAGACCCGCAGATCCGGTTCGCCGGGTCCAGCGGCGGGGTGGCCACCGCGCTGGCCGCGTACTGCCTGGAGTACGAGGGGATGGCCGGGACGCTGCACATCGGCGCCCGAGCGGACGTGCCGTACCTGAACGAGACCCGGTTGTCGCGCAGCCGCGACGAACTGCTCGCCAACGCCGGCTCCCGGTACGCCCCGGCCAGCCCGGCCGACCGGCTGGAGCTGATCGAGTCGGGCGAGACCCCGTCGGTGTTCATCGGCAAGCCCTGCGACGTGGCGGCGGTACGGATGGCCCGCCGGGTCCGGCCCGCGCTGGACGCCCGGGTCGGGCTGACCATCGCCGTCTTCTGCGCCGGCACCCCGAGCACCGAGGGCACCCTGGAGATGATGCGCAAGCTCGGGGTGACCGACCCGGACCGGGCGGAGTCGGTGCACTACCGGGGCAACGGGTGGCCGGGGCTGGCCCGTACCCGGATGGTGGACGACCCGCCGGGGCAGGAGCGGACGCTCACCTACGAGCAGTCCTGGGGCGAGATCCTCCAGAAGCACCGGCAGTGGCGCTGTTACCTCTGCGCGGACCACACCGGCGAGTTCGCCGACGTGGCCGTCGGTGACCCGTGGTACAGGCCGACCGGCGACGATCCGGGGCGCTCCCTGGTGCTCGCCCGCACCGAGCGGGGCGTACGCCTGGTCGAGGCGGCCATCGCGGCCGGTGCGCTGGTGCTGGAGCCGGTGGCGGCCGAGATCCTGCCGGCTTCGCAGCCGAACCTGCTCCGGGCACGTGGTGCCGTCTGGGGACGGATGAGTACGCTGCGCGCCGCCGGCCTGATGACCCCCCGGCTGCGCCGGCTGCCGATGGCCCGGATGTGGTTCCGGCACCTCTCCACCAGGGAGAAGCTCCAGTCGACCGTCGGTACGGTGCGCCGGATCAAACGCAAGCGGCTCCGCGAACCGGCCGACCTGACCCCGTACCGGGACCAGCACCGCTCGTTGCACGACTGACCGGAAGGGTCAGCGGACCACCGGCTGTCCGCTGTCGAACCAGACGTTGCTGCCCCGGTCCCAGGTGATGCCGGCCTGTTCGGACCGGGCGATGACGCCGAAGCGGAAGTCGCGCCCGAACCGGTTGCCACGGATCACGATGTTCGACCCGACCAGGTCGTCCCTGACCCCGATCGAGTAGTTGCCGCCGTTGCAGTAGTTCTCCTCGACCAGCAGGTTGTTCACCGAGTCGCTGGTGGTCGAACCGATCATGATGCAGGCGTTCGACGGGTCCTTGGTGTTCGGGTCGTGCGGTTCCAACCGGTTGTGCCGGACCACGATGTTGCTGCCGCCGGTGGTCTGGAGGGTGTCGTTGTGCGAGTCCGGCACCCGCGACAGGTCGTGGATCCAGGAGTCGATGATGGCGGTGTTCGCACTGAGCCGGGGACCGTCGATGACGTGGTGGATGTTCACCCGGCGCAGGGTGTAGTTGGCGCAGCAGACCGCGGCCGAGTTCTTCCCCATGCCGTTGATCTCCACGTTCTCCACCACCAGGTCGCTGGCCGTGTCGTAGGTCCGGATGGAGAAGGTGGCGCTGTCACAGGTGATCCGCGAGTTCCGGATGGTCACGTTCTTCGCCCGTACGGTCACGCACCCGGTGATGTCGAGGTTGCTGATCACCACGCCCGGCTCGCGCAGGTCCAGTGAACTGGACGGCCGCAGCACCGTCCCGGCAGGTACGCCGGTGGTGTCCGGTCCCGGCCAGTAGCTCATCGGGGTGGGCGCGCCGGTGACACTCTCACCGGCGGCCGGTGGGTCGGTGCCGAAGTCCATCGGGCTGGGTGCGACGGTGGCCGGCTTGCGCTCCTCCCGGGCGAAGGGTCGACCGTTCGCGGTCGAGTCGAGGATCGTCGCGGGGGCGTCGGCGCGCTGTTCGAACGCCTGACGGCACCCGTCGACCCGGACCCGGACGGCCGAGTAGCCGCCGGGCACGATGCCGTCGGTCCGGTTGTCGGCGCAGTCGATCCGGGTGTCCTCGATGACGGTGTTGCGTACCCCGTCGCGGATCCGGACGGCGGCGGCACCGCCGGCACGGATGGTGATCCGCCGGAGGGTGACGTGGTCCGCCGCGATCTCGACCGGACGGTTGATCGTCTGTCCCCAGAGGACGGTGTTCGGCTGGTCCAGCACGAGTGGTCCGTCCCGTCCCGGCCCGGCGAGCGTGACGATCAGGTAACCGGTGCCGATGACCACGGCGAGGCAGATCCCGATGACCACCACGAGCAGGGGACCACGCCGGGGTGATCGCGGCGGCGGTTCCTCCGAGGGTGCCGGTGGTAGCGATTCGACACCGGTCATCAACGCCCCCCTCAGAGATCAAGAATGATCCTACAAGCGGGTGCGGAAGTGAAGGAATTGTTGATTCTGACAAATTGTGGACAACAATCGCGTTCGCTCACCCCGCCCGTTGCCGGGTCACCTCCGCTGCTGCCGCGGCAGCACCACCTCCCGCAGGATCAGCTGAATCGCCGCCACCGCCGGGATCGCCACCAAAGCGCCGATCACCCCGAAGAGAGCCACCCCCACCAGCGCGGCGACGATGGCCGCCACGTCGTTCACCTTGACCGAGCGCTCCATCACCTTCGGGTAGATCAGGTAATTTTCGAGTTGCTGGTAGATGACGAAGAAAACGAGACACGCGATTCCCGCCGGCAGGTCGGTGGCGAATCCGACCAGGCTGACGATGACCGCGCCGAGGGTCGCACCGATCTGCGGAACCAGGTCGCAGACGGCCACCACGACGGCCAGGGCGAACGGGTACGCCAAACCGACGATCATGGCGAAGACGAAGGTGCAGAGCCCGGCGAGTACGGCGATCGCCAGCGCACCGACCATGTACGCGCCGACCTTGGCCAGGATCTCGTCGGTGATCAGGGTGACCCGGTTCCTGCGGCTGGCCGGCACCAGGGCGTACCCGAGCGTCTTGAGCCGGTCGAAGGCGGACATGAAGTAGATGGTCAGGACCAGCACGGTCAGCACGTTGAAGATGGCGCCGAAGATGAACTGGGCGCCGCCGAACACCCCGCCGACCGCCTGGCTGATCGTTTCCGGGTTCGCCGCGGCCTGGATCCGGTCCATCAGGTCGTACCGCTCGACCAGGTCGTTGACCGTGGCGTTGCGCCGCAACTCCTCCACGTACGTCGGGACCTGTTCGAGGAACTCACCGGTCTGGGTCACCACCGGCGGGACCAGCGCGAAGATCCCACCGGCGAGCACCAGGAGCACGGTCAACGCGACCACGGTCACGGCGAGCCCGTGCGCCAGCCCCCAACGGCGCAGTCGGGCAACTGCCGGGTTGAGCCCGATGGCGAGGAAGAGCGCGATGAAGATCAGGATCAACATCGAGGCCGCACCGCGTACGGCGAGGAAGGTCGTGTACGCCACGACCAGGCCCAGGCCGCCGGTGAACCCGATCAGGAAGCTGTTGCGGCGCAGCGGTCGACCGGGCTGCCCGTACCGGCCGCCGGGGGTGTGTTCGGGTTCCCCGGGTTCGTCCGCCCGGCGCTGCTCCGGGGGCGGTGCCGCCCGTTCGACCTCCGCCGTCGGCTCTTCGACCGCCACCGGCCCCTCCCGTACTCGACCTGTCTGCCCTGGGAGGTTATCGGCCGGTTCGATCACACCGGCGGCGAGGGCTGCTCCGGCACCCGACCCCAACTGCGGGCGGTGTCCGCCGCCGCCATCCCGGCCAGCACGAGCATCGCGCCAGTGGCGATGGCCACCGGCGGCAGGAAGATCATCGCCGGGGTCATCAGGCCGAGGATCAGCAGCGCCACGATCCGGGACAGGGAGACCCGCCCGAACACCTCGTACTCGAACCGGGACCGCCCGACCAGGAACAGGACGGGCCCTCCGAGCAGCACCAGGACCATGCCCCAGCCGGTGTTCCCGACCGGGTCGTGCAGGACGATCTCGAAGCCCGCGGCGGTGACCACGATGCCGCCCACCATGGCCAGGTGGGTGTACGGCGCGACCTGGAAGAACCGTCGGGTCTCGACCACCGACCCGATGGCCAGCGGCAGCACCTCACCGGCCCGGTGGGAGTAGATCCGCCAGAGCAGCAGGGTGCTGGCGAACGAGACCACGAATCCCAGTGACCGGCCGAGGTCGAACTCGGTCCGGCTGAACGTCAGCCCGATGACCAGGATCGCGTCGCCGAGGGCGATGATGATGAACTGCTGGTACCGCTCGGCGAGGTGTTCCGCGGTGACGTTGTACTGGGTCTTCGGCAGCCGGCCGAGCAACGGCGTGGGATAACCCAGGCTGAACGCGCCGTAGTCGAGGGCCAGCGCCAGGGCCCAGAGCCCGGCCCGGCTGGTCGGGTCGTCCGCCAGCCCGCCGAGGATCCACGGTACGGCGGAGAGGGCGAACCAGAAGAAGATCCGGATCGCCCGCCCCTGCGCCTTCTGCCCGTGCAGCAGCGGCACCAGGAAGAGTCCACGACTGAAGTGGATCCCCACGTAGGCGCAGGCGAAGATCAGGCCGTACTCGGTGAAGGCGCGGGGCAGCGTGGAGGCCATCAGCAGGCTGCCCAGCATGACCGTGACCGTGATGAGCTTGATCGAGATCTGTTGCGGGTCGTACAGGTCGGTGAGGAACGCGGTGATCGACCAGACCCACCACATCGCCATCAGCAGCAGCAGCGACTGCAACGCCCCGGTCCAGGTGTGGTGCGCCGCGAGGTGACGCGAGATCAGGGCCAGCGCCACCACGTACACCAGGTCGAAGAAGAGCTCCAGCAGGCCGACCCGGCGGGATCCCTCCGGGTCGCGCTCCAGTGCCGCCTTGGTGCTGACCCTCATCTCGGTGCTGCGTTACTCGGACTCGACCGAGACCTTCTGCTCGGCGTCCACCGAAACCTTCTTCGGCTTCGCACTCCGCTCGTCCGTGGTCGGCTTGGCGGCATGGTCGTCCGTGGTCGGCTTCGCGCTGAGCTTGCCGCTGTCACCGGTGCTCGTGATCTTCGTGGCGGTCGCCTCCCGGCCACCCTCACCGGGCACCGCCGCCACCGTCGGCTCGCCGTTCACGTCGCTGGTGATCGCGTCCGCGTTGACCGGAGCCTCCGCCGGAGCGGTGGGACTGGTCCGGGGAGCCGGCCGGTCGACCGCGCTGTCCGCCGCCCGCGCCACGTCGGCGCCGGCCTCCACCACGAGCTGCTCGGCCTCCTCGGCCGACCGCTGGGTACCGGTCAACCGCTGCTGCTCGCCGGCGAGCTGCTGGTTCGCCTCGGCCAGCCGGCGCTGGATGTTGTCCGACTCCTGCCGGGACGCCACGGTCTCCTGCCGCAGGTCGGCAAGCTGCTGCTGCGCCTTCGCGATCTCCTGCATCACCTCGGCGAGCTGCTGCCGTCCGGCGGCGGCCTCCTGCTGGGTGGTGGCCAGGTGCTGCTGGGTGGTGGCGAGGTGCTGCTGCGCGGTGGCGGTGTACTCCTCGAACTGCCGCCGGGACGCCGCGGCGTGCTCCTCGGCCTCCTGCCGGGCGGTGGCGAGGTGCTCCTCGGCCTGCCGCTGCACCTGCGTGGCGTGCTCGTCGGCGGCGCGGCGGATCTCCTCGGCCTCCCGCTCCAGCTCCGCGCGCTGGGTGGCGTGCTGCTGCTCGATGTTGGTCCGCCACTGGGCGAACTCCTGCTCCGAGGCGGTACGCCGGGCGGCCAGCTCCTGCTCCGCGGCGCTCCACCGGCCGGCGATCTCCTCGTCGATGGTGGCCCGGCGCTGTTCGATCTCGTGGTCGACGCTGGCCCGCCACCCGTCCAGCTCACGCTGGGTCTGGGTACGAACCTGCTCCACGTACGCGTCGGCGTCCACCCGGGACCGCCGGACGATCTCCGTGGTCTGCTCGGTGACCCGCTGGGCCTCCGCCTGGGCCTTGGCGTGGGCGGCCTCGCCAACCTCCCGCAGCCGGGCACCCTCCTCCCGGCCCTTCGCCACCGCCGTCTCGCCGGCCTCGCGAAGCTGGGCGGCCTGGCGCTGCGCCTCGGCGAGCGCCGCCTCGCCGTCCTGCCGGGCCCGGGTGAGCAGTGTCTCGCTCTCCTGCCGGGCCTTGGCCAACTGGGCTTCACTGTCCTGCTTGGCCTTGTTCAACGCGGCTTCGCTGTCCTGCTTGGCCTTGGCCAGGGTGGCCTGGGCGGCCTCGCGGAGCCGGGTGGCCTCCTGCCGGGCCTGGGTGAGCGTGGTCTCCCCGTCCTGGCGGGCCTTGGCCAGGTGGGCCTCGCTGTCCTGCTTGGCCTTGGCCAGGGTGGCCTGGGCGACCTCCCGCAGCCGGGCCGCCTCCTGCTGAGCCTTGGCGAGCGTCGACTCGCTCGACTGGCGGGCCTTGGTCAGGGTCGCTTCGCTCTCCTGCCGGGCCTTCGCGAGCGCCGCCTCACCGTCCTGCTTGCCCTTGAGTCGGGTCGCTTCGCTCTCCTTGCGCGCCTTGGCCAGGGTCGCTTCGGCTTCCTGCCGGGCCTTCGCCAGTGCGGCCTCGCCGGCCTGGCGCAGTTGCGCGCCCTCCCGGTGCCCCTGCTCGTGCGCGGACTTCCCGGCCTCCTGGAGCCGGGCGGCCTGCTCGGTCGCGGCGGCCACCGCGGCGTCCACCTTCGCCTTCCGGGCCGCGGCGGACTGTTCCTCCTCGCGTCGGCGGGAGGAGAGGGCGAGTTCGAAGTCGCGCAGTGCGGTGGCGGCGTGGTCGCGTGCCTCGGTGAGGATCCGGTTGGCCTCGCTCCGGTGCGTCTCGGCCTCGCTCGTCGCATTCGCGAGAGTGAACTCGGCCTGCTCGTGGGCGAGGGACAGGATCTGCCCGACCACCGGGCCGACGTGCAGCAGGGACGCCTGGTCCACCGTGCCGGCCTGGCGGCGTACCTCGACGAGGTCGCGTTGCAACTGCTCGACCTGACCGGCGAGCTTGTGGATCTGGGTGAACGCCTGTTCGCGTTCGGCGGCGAGAGTGGTTATCTCGTTCTCCGCGCGGATGACGTACCGGTCCACCTGTCGTCTGTCATAGCCTCGCAGGGCCGACTCGAAGCTGGGCTCCGTAGCCACTTCCCCACCAAGGGCGAACAGTTCCTCGCCGTGCGACATGTCCCCATCCTCACATGCGGCGTGGCGCGGCGCGGCGAATACCGTCCGGCCCGATGGGATGGAAGCAGGTACTTCCTTATTGTATGGGGTGTCCGTTTCGTTGGAGTAGGCCGGGGTTGATCCGCTGACCTGTACCGGAGTCCGGACAGGCCGCAGGGCCGTACCGGCACGATCCGGTACGGCCCCGCGCACTCTCCTGCCCCGCTCGGCGGGTCCCACCCGAAAACGGGTCGGACCCGGACCGACAATCTGCCCGACGAACCCGCGTCTGACGGAACCCGGTCAGCTCGCGGCGTCGGCGGTCTTCCGCTCCTCCGCGTCGTCCGTCTTCGCGGCGGCGGCAGCGGCAGCCGGTGCCACCGGCACGATGCCGGCCAGACCGGAAAGCATCTGCCCGAGCTGCGAGGTGACCGCGTCCTTCTGCCGGGTCAGGTCCTCGACCTCGCGGCGAGCCGCCTGCGTGGTCAGGTCCGCCTCGGTACGCGCCTCGTTCAGCAGCCGGTTCGACTCCGCCCGAGCCTCGTTCAGGGTCTTGTCGGCGAGCGCCTTGGCCTTCTCCACCGTCTCGTGCGCGCTGCGCTCGGACTCGATCCTGCGCGCCTCGGCCCGCTGCTCGATCTCCTTGGCCCGCTCCTGGGCGGCCCGCGCCCGCTGCTCGGCCTCGCCGACCAGCTTCTGGGTCTGCGCCACCTGGGCGGCGTGCCGCTCGGACTCCTCGCGCTCGGACTTCTCCCGGCGCTCGGCCAACTGGAGCTCCAGCGCCTGGAGGTCCTTGTCCCGCTTGTCCCGGGCGTCGGTGAGCAGCTTGGTCGCCTCGGCGCGCTTCTCCTCGGCCTCGCGGGCCGCCTTCGCACGCTGCTGGGTGATCTCCCGCTCGGCGGTGGCGCGCAGGGTGGCGACCTCCCGCTCGACGGTGGACTTCAACTCGGCCACCTCGTGCGCGGTGACCGTACGGAGCTGCTTGGTCTCCCGGTCGGCGTCGGCGCGCAGCGTGTCCGCCTCACGGCGGGCCTGCACCCGGACCTCGGCGGCCTCACGCTCGGCGGTGGTACGGACCGTGCCCGCCTCCCGCTCCGCGTTGGCCTTCATCGCGGCGGCCTCGGCCCGCGCCTTGTCGGTGATCTCGCGCGCCTCGAGCCGGGCGGCGGAGAGGATGCCCTCTGACTCGCGCTTGGCCTCGCTGCGGTGGTCGTTCGCCTGTTCCTCGGCGAGCCGGAGGATCTGCTCGACCCGGGTGCCGAGCCCGGAGAGGGTGGGCCGGCTGTTCTCTTCGAGCTGCTTGTTGGTGTCGGTGAGCTTCTGCTCCACCGAGGTCAGCCGTTGCTCGGCCTGGCGGAGCCGACGCTGGGCGTCGTTCATCCGCTGCTCGGCCTCGGCGCGGGCCTGCTCGGACTGGGCCAGCGCCGCGGTCAGCCGCCCGAGGTGGCCGTTGACCTGCTCGCGGTCGTAGCCGCGGAGGGCCACCGTGAAGTCGGGTTGCGAGTTCGCGTTCTCGAAGAACGTAAGAGGGGAGGACTGCTGCTGGGGCATTGGGACATACTGGCAGACACACCGGGGTCCTTCGCAAGAGCTGACCGGCGTTATCACGCCCCGTTCACATGGTCAACGAGGAGTCGTCGGCCTGGCGTACCCTGGTGTGATCTTGGCAGCTCCCGGGGCCGGCGGCGGCCGTCGCGCCGCCCGCGCGACGACCGAACGCACCGGTCGTCGCTCCTTTCCCGAACGACGCGCTAACCGCTTCCCGAGTACGTCGCGACGATCGAATGGGCGCGGATCGAAGCGGACGAAAAGCAAATCCCCGTCCCTCGAAATGGTCGTCGAGGCGATGTCGTGGATAGCCCTGCGTAGCCGAACCGGTGGCGCCGACGCGGACCGGGCGGTCCCGGTCAACGGCCGGCGAGTCGCGCGACGATCGGAGCCGCGGCGTCGAGGTTGCCGCCCAGGTGCAGGTAGTTGATGCCGAACCGCTCGCGGAGCGCGAACAACCGGTCCACGCACTCCGGCACCGAACCGTGCAGCACCGACGGCGAGGCGGCCAGCGCGGACGGATCGGCGAGCGCGGCGTGACTGGAGGTGGACCGGTGCTCCACCCCCCGGTGGGTGACCCGTACGTCGAACATCCGTAGCTGGAACTCCAGTGCCGCCGGGTCCCGACCGGCCGCGACCGCCGCGTCCCGGGCCCAGGCGACCTTGCGGTCCATCCGCTCCGGACTCATCTCCGCCACCGCGGCGAGCGGATCGACGTCCGGCGCGAGCCTCGGGTTGATCCCGATGATGTCGGCGGTCCGCCCGGCCAGCTCCAGCACCCGGCGGCTGCCGCCGCCGACCAGCAACGGTGGCCGGGGCCGCTGCACCGGCTTGGGCAGCCCGTCCAACTCGGTGAGCTGGTAGTGCCGGCCCGCGAAGCTGACCGGCTTGTCGCCGAACAGACCGGTGATCACCTCGATCGCCTCGGCCAGCCGGTCGACACGTACGCCCGGCGGGTCGAACGGGAGGCCGGCGGCGTCGTGGTCGTCGCGCAACCAGCCGGCGCCCAGCCCCACCTCCACCCGCCCCCCGGAGAAGACGTCGAGGTTGGCCATCGACTTGTGCAGCAGCACCGGGTGCCGGAAGTCGTTGCAGAAGACCATGCCGAGCACCCGGAGCCGGGTGCTGGCCTCGGCCGCCACGGTCATCGCCACCAGCGGATCCATCGCCCAGCCACCGGTGAAGTGGTCGGAGACCGAGACCGAGCTGAAGCCGAGCTGCTCGATCCGGCGGATCTCGTCGCGCCACTGCGGCACCGGCCGGTTCAACGCCGGCATCGAGGCGGTGAACCGGAACGGCCGTGGCCCGGCGACGCCGGTACGGTCCGGAGGTGGGGGCATTCCTCCGACTGTAGGCGGGTCGCCGACCCGTACGCGCGGTCCGTGTGGCCAGGACCGCTACCCAGTCGGATTCTCGACAGCCGGCCCCGAGCAGCCCCGAAGTCCTTTCGGCTTCGCCCCGGTGCGGCATACCGTGACCCCCGGCTGGGATCTCTTCGCAGGAGGCCGCGATGACGGTGGTGTACTTCGATTCGCCCATGTCCGACGACGAGCGGCGGCGCAGGCTC
Source organism: Micromonospora sp. NBC_01796 (assembly GCF_035917455.1). Taxonomy (NCBI): domain Bacteria; kingdom Bacillati; phylum Actinomycetota; class Actinomycetes; order Micromonosporales; family Micromonosporaceae; genus Micromonospora; species Micromonospora sp. NBC_01796. Next base: position 4,219,991 of record NZ_CP109078.1, read on the forward strand.
TTCGGCGGGGACCTGTTCGTCTACTCGCCCACCCCGCACTCGATGGCCCTGGTCGCCTTCGCGCGGGAGATGGCCGAGTCGGCGTTCGCGCCGCACTTCCCGCCGGACGCCCAGCACCACCTCTCCGGGCCCGAGTACGTGCAGGTGCTGGCCGACCTCAAGCCGACCTTCATCAACCACCCGCGCAGCAAGGAACTCGTCCGGGGCATGCTCGCCGACCTGGGCGCGGACGTGGAGCAGACCTACTTCGACGTGCCCCGGCTGCGGAGCATGACCAGCGAGTACCTGAACGCCGGGCTGACCCTCCAGTTCGAGTCGCACCGGGACACCTGGTTCTCCGCGCCGATGTCGCAGCTCAACTTCTGGATGCCGGTGTACGACGTCGAGGAGGCCAACGTGATGGCCTTCCACCCGCCGTACTTCTCCAACGGGGTGCGCAACAGTTCCCGCGACTACAACTACGCGCAGTGGGTGGCGCACGGGCGTACCGCCGCGGCGCAGCAGATCGACATGGAGACCCGCAAGCAGCCCGAGGCAGAGGAGCAGATCGCGCGCGAGCCGGACATCCGGGTGATCACGCCGCCCGGGGGCGTACTGCTCTTCTCGGGGGCGCAACTGCACACCACGGTGCCGAACACCTCCGGCAGGACCCGCTTCTCCATCGACTTCCGGGCGGTCAACCGGCGTGACGTCGAGCAGCGGGTCGGCGCCGAGAACGTCGACTCCGACTGCACCGGCACCACGCTCGGTGACTTCCTGCGCGCGACCGATCTGGAGCCGCTGCCGGCCGACCTGATCGAGTCGTACGACACCGTGCCGGCCTGACCCGGTCGCGGTAACCGCCCCGGGCCGTCCGGCTCCCCCCGAACCGGCCCGGGGCGGTCTCACATCTCAGTGCCGGGCGGGCTCGACCAGTTCGACCAGTACGCCACCGGCGTCCTTGGGGTGGACGAAGTTGATCCGGGAGCCGGCGGTACCGCGCCTCGGGGTGTCGAACAGCAGGCGCATGCCGCGCTCGCGCAGCGCCGCACCGGCCGCGTCGACGTCGGTGACGGTGTACGCCACCTGCTGCACCCCCGGACCGGACCGGTCGAGGAACTTCGCGATGGTCGACTCCGGTGACAGCGGCGCCAGCAGTTGCAGGTGGCCCCCGTCGGGGGTCGGGCCGACCTGGAGCATCGCCTCGCGTACGCCCTGTTCGTTGTTGACCTCGGTGTGTACGCACCGCATCCCGAAGACCCGCTGGTAGAACTCGATCGCGGTGTCAAGGTCGGCGACCGCTATACCGACGTGGTCGATACGTTGGAGGCCGATGCCTGTGATTTTGTCCGCAGCGGTCTCGACGGGGTGCTCTTCTGCCATAGCGCTAGTCTGGCCGAACAATCGTTAAGGTGCACGATCGGCCCACCCCTCGGAGGCGGAGAGTCATGGCTTCGGTGATCGTCAGCGGTGCGCGTACCCCGATGGGGCGGCTGCTGGGCAACCTCAAGGACCTGTCGGCGAGCAAGCTCGGCGGGATCGCCATCCGGGGTGCGCTGGAGCGTTCCGGGGTCGCCGCCGACCAGGTCCAGTACGTGATCATGGGGCAGGTGCTCCAGGCGGGTGCCGGTCAGATCCCGGCCCGGCAGGCTGCCGTCGAGGCGGGCATCCCGATGTCCGTACCGGCGCTGACGATCAACAAGGTCTGCCTCTCCGGCCTCGACGCGATCGCCCTGGCCGACCAGCTCATCCGGGCCGGCGAGTTCGACATCGTGGTGGCCGGCGGGATGGAGTCGATGACCAACGCCCCGCACCTGCTGCTCAACCAGCGCACCGGCTACAAGTACGGCGACGTGACGATCAAGGATCACATGGCGCTGGACGGGCTCACCGACCCGTGGGACTGCTGCGCGATGGGGGAGTCGACCGAGCGGCACGGGGTGAAGCACGGCATCACCCGGCAGGAGCAGGACGCCTTCGCGGTGGCCAGCCACCAGCGGGCCGCCGCCGCCCAGAAGAACGGCGTCTTCGCCGACGAGATCGTCCCGGTGGAGTTGCCGCAGCGCAAGGGCGACCCGCTGGTGATCAGCGCGGACGAGGGGGTCCGCCCGGACACCACGGTCGAGACGCTGGCCCGGCTGCGCCCGGCCTTCACCCCGGACGGGACGATCACCGCGGGCAGCTCCTCGCCGATCTCCGACGGTGCCGCGGCCGTGGTCGTGATGAGCAAGACCAAGGCGATCGAGCTGGGGCTGACCTGGCTGGCCGAGGTCGGCGCGCACGGCAACGTCGCCGGACCGGACAACTCGCTGCACTCGCAGCCGTCCAACGCGATCAACCAGGCGCTGCGCAAGGCCGGGCTCGGCGTCGCCGACCTGGACCTGGTCGAGATCAACGAGGCGTTCGCCGCGGTCGGCATCAAGTCCACCCGTGACCTCGGGATCAGCAGCGAGATCGTCAACGTCAACGGTGGCGCGATCGCCCTCGGGCACCCGCTCGGCATGTCCGGGGCGCGCCTGGTCCTCACCCTCGCCCTGGAGCTGCGCCGGCGCGGCGGGGGCACCGGGGCGGCGGCACTCTGCGGTGGCGGTGGACAGGGCGACGCGCTGATCATCCACGTACCGAGCGGTGCCGGCGAGCGGGAGTGACGGTGCGACGGGGTCGGGACGTACCGCTGCTGGTCGACCGGGCCCGCGACGGTGACGCCCGCGCGGTGGCCCGGCTGATCACCCTGGTCGAGTCCGGGGACGAACTGCTGCCGCAGGTGGCCGCGGCGCTCGCGCCGTACACCGGTCGGGCGCAGGTGATCGGGCTGACCGGGGCTCCCGGGGTGGGGAAGTCGACCACGACCAACGAGCTGGTCCGGGCTCTGCGGGCCGGCGGCCACCGGGTCGGGGTGCTCGCCGTGGACCCGTCGAGCCCGTTCACCGGCGGGGCGATCCTGGGCGACAGGGTCCGGATGCAGGAGCACGCCACCGACCCGGGCGTCTACATCCGCTCCATGTCCAGCCGGGGTCACCTCGGCGGGCTGGCCTCGGCGACACCGCAGGCGGTCCGGGTGCTGGAGGGCGCCGGCTGCGACGTGGTGCTGGTCGAGACGGTGGGGGTCGGCCAGGCCGAGGTGGAGGTCGCCTCGCTGGCCGACACCACGCTGGTGCTGCTCGCACCGGGCATGGGTGACGCGATCCAGGCGGTGAAGGCCGGCATCCTGGAGATCGCCGACATCTTCGTGGTCAACAAGGCGGACCGGGACGGGGCAGACGCCACCGTCCGCGACATCCAGGGCATGATCGCCCTGGGTGAGCGGGGGCCGGGCCAGTGGCGCCCGCAGGTGCTGCGGGCGATCGCCTCGCGGGCCGAGGGGATCGACGAGATCGTCGCCGGGATCGAGCGGCACCGGGCCTGGCTGGTCGAGCACGACGAGCTGCGGCGGCGCCGGGAGGCGCGGGCCGCCGCCGAGGTCGAGGCGATCGCGTTGGGCGCGCTGCGGGCCCGGCTGGGCTCACTGCGCGACGGTACGGGGTTGGCCACGCTCGCGGCCAAGGTCGCCGCCGGTTCGCTGGATCCGTACGCCGCCGCCGGTGACCTGCTCGCGGAGCTGGACGACCGGTCCGCGGGCTAGGTCGACGGCAACCGTCGGGGGTCACGGCGCGACCGCTTCGCCGGTAACCTTCGCGGCGTGGGTACGACGGTTCGGGTCGACGGGATCACGGTCGGGTACGGCCGGGGTGAGCCGGTGCTGCGCGAGGTGTCGGTCACCGTGCGGCCGGGTGAGGTGCTCGCGGTGACCGGGCCCTCCGGCGCCGGCAAGACCACCCTGCTCTGGGCGATGGCCGGCCTGGTCCGTCCGGCGGTCGGTCGGGTCGAGGTGGACGGTGCGGCGCTGCGGGACCGGGACGACGCGGTTGCCCGCCGGGTGGTGCTGGTGCCGCAGGACAACGGCCTGGCCGAGATCCTCACCGCGGGCGAGAACCTCCAGGTGGCGTTGATCGCCGGGGGGAACTCTCCGGCCGAGGCCCGCCGGTTGACCGCGGAGTCGCTGGGCCGGCTCGGGCTGTCCGGGCAGACCGACCAGCTCGTCGAGGAGCTTTCCGGCGGGCAGCAGCAGCGCACCGCGATCGCCCGCGGGCTGGCGCTCGGCGGTGCGGTCCTGCTCGCCGACGAGGTCACCAGCGAGTTGGACGCGGGCAACCGGCAGCGGGTGATCGAACTGCTCCGGGCCGAGGCCGACCGGGGTGTGGCGGTGGTCTTCGCGACGCACGACCCGGAGGCGGCCGCCGCCTGCGACGCCGAACTGCACCTGTTGGACGGTCGCGCCGAACTGGTCCGTCCGGCTCCACCGGTGCCGACCGCCCCGGTGTCCGGCTAGCCGTTCCGGTGCGCCGAGGTTCGCCGGTCGACGACGGTTCGCCCCGCCCGTCCTGGGTGGACACTATCCGTCAGGCCATCCCGCGAACGGGTCGCGCCGAGTAGGCTCCCTCATCGCGCAGGGCGCCGGGGTCGGCGCCGAGACCAGGGGAGAAGTCAGCATGAGCGAGGTTGTGCAGAACACCGAGGGCGACGCCGCGGGCAGCGCCGTACCCGAGGCGGCAGCGGCCCCCGCGCCGGCCGCCGCACCGCGCGGAACCACCGCGGTGTCCGAGGAGGTCGTGGAGAAGATCGCCGGTACGGCGGCGCGTGAGGTGCCGGGTGTCGCCGAGCTCGGCGGCGACGTGGCGCGTTTCTTCAACAGCGTCCTGGACCGGATCGGGCTGGACGAGGTGGGTGACGCCGGCCGTGGTGTCTCGGTGGACGTGAAGGGTACGGCCGCGACCATCAACGTCGTCATCGTGCTCGAGGCCGGTCACGTGGTGGGCGAGGTGACCGAGGCGGTACGGGCCAAGGTCATCGAGGCGGTCGAGAAGTACGGCCTCCAGGTGACCCAGGTGAACGTCAAGGTCGACGACATCGAGCTGCCCGCCGCGCCGGCCGCCGGAGCCTGAGTCACCGGTCGACCGCCGGTGCCCGGTCGGCCGTGGCAGGTCGCCGGTCATCAAGCACAATTGCCGCGATTTTAGGACCTTTCGCTCCGGATCACCCTCCGATCCGGTGGCGGGAGGTCCTTGATCGTAGGCTGGCTTAGCGATCGTTCAGGAAAGCCCTCTATGCTCGACTGGCAGTCGAGGACTCGAGGAGGAGCTCTCCGGATGAACGCCGACGAGATCGATGCCGGCCGGGCCCGTTGGCAGGCCCGGTATGACGCGGCCCGCAAACGGGACGCCGACTTCACCACCCTGTCGGGCGCGCCCGTCGAACCGGTCTACGGCCCGCCACCCGGCACCGACCACCCCGGCTTCGAGCGGATCGGCTGGCCGGGGGAGTACCCGTACACCCGGGGTCTCTATCCGACCGGATACCGGGGACGGACCTGGACCATCCGGCAGTTCGCCGGCTTCGGCAACGCCCAGCAGACCAACGAGCGCTACAAGATGATCCTCGGCGCCGGTGGCGGCGGGCTCTCGGTCGCCTTCGACATGCCGACCCTGATGGGGCGCGACTCCGACGACCCGCAGTCGCTCGGCGAGGTCGGGCACTGCGGCGTGGCCATCGACTCGGCCGCCGACATGGAGACCCTCTTCGACGGCATCGGCCTGGCCGGGACCACCACCTCGATGACCATCTCCGGACCGGCCGTACCGGTCTTCTGCATGTACCTCGTCGCCGCCGAACGCCAGGGCGCCGATCTGTCCAAGCTGGACGGCACGTTGCAGACCGACATCTTCAAGGAGTACATCGCGCAGAAGGAGTGGCTCTTCGAACCCGAGCCGCACCTGCGCCTGATCGGCGACCTGATGGAGTACTGCGCCCGGGAGATCCCGCGCTACAAGCCGCTGTCGGTCTCCGGCTACCACATCCGGGAGGCCGGTTCGACCGCCGCCCAGGAGCTGGCGTACACGCTCGCGGACGGGTTCGGCTACGTCGAACTCGGCCTGTCCCGGGGACTGGACGTCAACGTCTTCGCCCCCGGACTCAGCTTCTTCTTCGACGCCCACCTCGACTTCTTCGAGGAGATCGCCAAGTTCCGGGCCGCCCGCCGGATCTGGGCCCGGTGGCTGCGCGAGGTCTACGGCGCCACCGACGAACGGGCGCTCTGGCTGCGCTTCCACACCCAGACCGCCGGCGTCTCGCTGACCGCGCAACAGCCGGTCAACAACGTCGTACGGACCGCGGTCGAGGCGCTCGCCGCCGTCCTCGGCGGCACCAACTCGCTGCACACCAACGCCCTGGACGAGACCCTCGCCCTGCCGACCGACGAATCGGCCGAGATCGCGCTGCGGACCCAACAGGTGCTGATGGAGGAGATCGGCGTCACCAACGTCGCCGACCCGCTCGGCGGCTCCTGGTACGTCGAGGCGCTCACCGACCGGATCGAGGCCGAGGCGGAGGAGATCTTCGCCCGGATCCGCCAGCTCGGCGGCGAGGGACCGCACCAGATCGGCCCGATGACCTCCGGCATCCTGCGCGGGATCGAGGACGGCTGGTTCACCGGCCACATCGCCGAGGCGGCGTTCACGTACCAGCAGGCCCTGGAGAAGGGCGAGAAGAAGATCGTCGGGGTGAACGTACACACCGGGACGACGGCCAAGGAGCTGGAGATCCTGCGCATCTCGCACGAGGTGGAGGTGGAGCAGCGCCGGGTGCTCGCCGAACGCAAGACCGGCCGGGACACCGCCGAGGTCAAGGCCGCCGTGGACCGGATGGTGGCGGTCTCGCGTACCGGGGAGAACATGATCCCGGCGATGCTCGACGCCGTACGCGCCGAAGCCACCCTCGGCGAGATCTGCGACGCCCTGCGCGCCGAATGGGGCGTCTACCGCGAACCCGCCCGCTTCTGACCGCCACGGGGTGGTTTCGCGGGTGAGCTTGTGATAGCTATCAGCGATGACTGGGTTGGCGGTGGCGTGTCGGCGGGTGGTGCACATCTACCGGGCCGAGGCGGGTGACGTGGTCGCTCTCTCCGGGGTGGACATCTCGATCAACCCCGGGGAGATGCTCGCCCTCGTCGGCCCGTCCGGGTCGGGCAAGTCGACCCTGGTCGCCCTGCTCGCCGGGCTGATGCGCCCGTCCGCCGGACGGGTCAGCGTCGGCACGTACGACCTCGGCAAGCTGAGCGACCGGGAGATCTCCCGGCTGCGCGGCACCGAGATCGGGGTGGTCCTCCAGGGTGCCGCCCGCAACCTGCTCCCGTACGCCTCGCTCCAGCGCAACGTGTGGCTGGCCCAACGCAGGGCGGCGGCCACCTCCGGCATCACCCTGGACGACCCCGAGCGGATCCTCGACCTCGTCGGCCTGCGCGGCCAGGGCGGCGTACGCATCGACACCCTCGCCCCCGGCGCCCGGCAGCGGGCCGCGCTCGCCGTCGGCATCGCCGCCTCGCCCGGGTTGCTCCTGGTCGACGAGCCGACCAGCCAGCTCGACACCCGGGGACGGGACGAGGTCCTCGACGCCCTGGAGACCGTCAACGCCGAACGCGGGACCACCATCGTGGTGGTCACCCACGACAGCGTGGTGGGCAACCGGTTCGGTCGGGCGGTGACCATCCGGGACGGTCGGGTCGGCGCCGAGGGGCGCGACGGGCAGGACTTCGCGGTGGTGGCCGGCGACGGCACCGTGCAACTGCCGCCCGAGGTGTTGGGCGAGTTCCCGCCCGGCACGCTGTTCACCGTCGACCGGACCGACGGCGTGGTGACGCTGGTGATCGGCGGCGTCGGAGTGGCGCCACCGGCGCAACGGGAGCCGGCCGGCTGAGGTGGCGGCGACCCGGCCGGTCCGATGCGCCCCGGTCCGGGTCACGGGACAGATTTTCGGTGGTCCGGGGCGATAGGGTCGGCGCTGGTCCGCATCGACGACCGTCGCCCGGAGGTGCCATGCTCGGCCTGGTCCTGAGCGCGATCCGGGTGCGCCGGGCGCAGGCCGCGATCCTCTTCGTGCTGACCGGCCTCGCCGTGGCCGCCGCCACCGCCGCCCCGTGGTACGTCATGGCCACCGCCCGTACCGTGGCGCTCGCCCAGGTCGAGGGCGCCGACCCGAGATTCCTCGCCGCCCGCGCGACCGGATCCGTGGTCAAACCACCGGCCGAGAACGTGACCGGTGAGGCACTGCTGACCGCCGCCCGGACCAACGGTGGACGGGCCCTCACCGTGCCGGGTACGAGTCCGACCGTGGCGCTGCGGTACAGCGGCAACGCCGCCGGCCCGACCGGCCGGCTCCGGCTCACCATCGCCTACCGGGACAGGGTCTGCCCCGAACTGGTGGTCGACGGGGCCTGCCCGGACGGGCCGGGGCAGGCGGTGCTGAGCCGGCGTACCGCCGAACTGCTCCAGGTGGGCATCGGGGACGAGGTCGTCTTCGAGGCCGGACTGTCGGGCGACCTGCCGGTGCGGGTGGTCGGCCTCTACGAGCTGCGCGATCCGGCGTCGGCTTACTGGGCGCTGAGCGAGCTGGGCGGTGTGACCGGCAACGAGTCGAGCGCGACCAACTCCGGCGACTCGATGTTCGTCACGGCGGAGACGATGGCAGCCCTCCCGCTGCGCGAGATCAACGCCGACTACCACCTGGAGCTGCCGGCCTCGGCCTTCCTCCGGATCGACGGGTACGACCTGGTCGCCGACATCGCCCGGCAGGGCCAGGGGGCCACCTCCTGGCGGGTGGAGACGAACGCCCGACGGCTGGCCGAGCGGGTGTACCGGGAACAGGACCTGCTCAACCTCGGGGTCACCGTCGCCGCCGTCGAGCTGCTGCTGCTCTGCTGGTTCGCCCTCTACTTCGCCGTACGGCACACCGCCGAGCAGCGCCGCGCCGACATCGGCCTGGTCAAGCTGCGCGGTGGAGCCCGGTGGCGGGTCACCGCCCTGGTGATGCTCCAGAGCGCGCTGCCGATGGTCACCGGCGCGCTGGTCGGCGTCGGGCTGGGCGTACTCGCCGCCCGCCTGCTCTCCGGCGCGATCGCCGACCCGGGACGGTCCGCGACCGCCACCGCCCTCTCCCTCGCCGCCGCCGGGACCGCGATGGCCGGGGCACTGGTCGCCGTCGTGTTCGCCGACTCGCGGGCGATCGGCTCGGGTGTGGTCGAGCTGCTGCGCCACGTACCGCCGCGCCGGCGCGGGTGGCGGGCCGACGTCGTCGACCTGGTACTCGTCGCGGTCGCCGGTGCCGGGATCTACCAGGCGGCGGTGACCGACCGGGAGCCCGGCAGCGCCACCGGGCTGGTCCTCGTCGCCCCGGCCCTGGTCGCCGTGGTGGTGGCCCTGGTGGCGGGGCGGCTGCTCGGCCCGCTCGGGGTCCGCGCCGGCCGCCGGGCGCTGCGGGCCGGTCGGCTGCCGGTCCTGCTGGCCGCCCTGCAGGTCGCCCGCCGGCCCGGCACGCACCGGATCTTCGCCCTCATGACGGTCGCGGTCGCGATCTTCACCACCGCGGTCACCGGGTGGTCCGCCAGTGGGCAGGCACGGGACCGCCGGTCGGCACAGGAACTCGGCGCCGACCGGGTGCTCACCGTCCAGGTCCGCAACCGCGCGCACCTGCTCGCCGCGGTCCGGGCCGTCGACCCCGGCGGTACGCAGGCGATGGCGGTCGTACGCAACAGCGTCAGCGGGGGCAACGGGCAGACCATGCTGGCGGTCGACTCACCCCGGTTCGCGCGGATCGCCATCGGCCAGCCGGAGTACACCCCGGCCGGCACCTCGGAACTGGTCGGCCTGCTGCGTCCGGCCGTACCCGAATCGGTGCTGGTGCCGGACGGCGCCCTGACCCTCGACCTGACCGCCGAGGCGAGCCAGGTCCCGCCCGAACCGGGTCGGGTGGCCCCGCCGCTGCTGGTGATCGCGCAACTGCTCAACCCCGCCGGTGAGCCGGTGCCGGTGCTGTTCGGCCCGGTCACCACCGGGCGGGCCGAATACACCGCGCCCGCCGCCGACTGCGGTACGGCGGCCTCGGCGGAGCCGTCCACCGCCCCGGCCGGCTGCCGCCTGGTCGGGTTCGACCTGGCCAGCCGTGACTCCTCCGGGCAGTTGATCACGGCGGCCGGGCGCAGCGTCGAACTGCACGGACTGGCCGGTCCGACCGATCCGTTGCTCACCCCGGCCGTGCTCGCCGATCCGCTGCGCTGGCGGGCCCAGGATTTCCTGGACCTGCCCGCCCCGATCGTGGCCGCCGGACCGGGCGGGCTCACCGTGACCACCCGGCCCGGGATACCGACCGGGGCGCTGCCCCTGGCACGGGCGTACGTCATCGACGCACCGGTCCCGCTGCCGGTGCTGGGGACCGGCCGGATACCGGTCGTGGTCCCGGGTGATCCGCAACTACGGCTGTTCGGCGGAACCGCCATCCCGATCCGGGTCCCTCCCTCGGCCGGGGCATTGCCACAGGTCCCGGGCACCGGGTTCCTGGTCGACCTGGAGTACGCCGACCGGCTCGCCGCCGGCGGTTTCGGTGACGAGCCACAGGTCTGGCTCGCCCCCGACGCCCCCGAGGACCTGCCCGACCGGCTCCGGGCGCAGGGACTGACCATCGTCGACACCGACTCGATGGCGTCGGTGCAGGACCGGCTGGGCCGGCAGGGGCCGCCGTCGACGCTGCGGTTCCAACTCCTCGCGGGGGTGATCGGCCTGCTGCTCGCCGCCGGTGCGTTCACCGTCGCCGCCGCCGTCGAGCGGGGCGACCGCCGGGCCGACCTGGTGGCACTGCGGGTGCAGGGTCTGCCCCCGGGCGCCGTGCGCCGGGTCGCGTACGGGGGTGACCTGCTCCTGGTCGGTTGCGCGGTGCTGCTCGGCGTCGGTGCGGCCGTGCTGGCCGGGGCGGTCCTGCGGTCCACCATGCCGCTGTTCGTGGACGGGTGGCGGCTGCTGCCGACGTCCACCGCCCCCGGTGGCCCCGCCCTGCTGCTCGCCGCGCTCGGCGGCCTGGTCGTGCTCGGCGGGGCGGCGGCGATCGCGTCGACCCAGCTGGTCCGTGCGGTCACCGCCCGAACCGCCGGTGGGGTCCGGGCACCGAGGGAGGCACCGTGATCGGGCTGGTCTGGTCGATGCTGGCGGCCCGGCGCGGGCCGGCGGTGGTGCTGCTCCTGCTGAGCATCTTCGCCACCGGTGCGGCGGTCGCCGGCCCGGTGTACCTGGCCGCCGTCGACCGGGCCAGCAGCGCCGTGGTGGTGGCGGAAGCACCCCGTCGGGAACGTACGGTCAGCCTCACGACCGTGCTCAACGAGCCGGACATCCAGGACACCCGGTTCGACTCGATGACCTCGTCGCTGCTCACCCTGCCCGGCTTCAGCCCGGTGTACTCGGCCCAGTTCGGCATCCTCGGGATCGAGGTCGGGGACGCCGAGCAGTCCTCGGTGGTGTTCCGGGAGGATGTCTGCTCGCACCTGGTCCTGGTCCGGGGCAGGTGCGCGGTGGCCAACAGCGAGTTGCTGATCGGTGAGTCGACCGGCACCCGGCGCGGGCTCGTGCCGGGGGCCGAGGTGACCGTCGTGGCCTGCATGTTCGACCCGATCCGGAACAGGTACGTCCCGATCGCCCAACCGGCGACCCTCGTGGTCGTCGGGGTCTACCGGCCGACCGATCCGGAGGAGGTCTACTGGGGACGGTCGGGCTACTTCGTGCCGGGGGCGCCGGACACGGCCCGCGAGCCGGTTTTCGTGACCCGGTCCGGGCTGGACGTGATCCCGCACCCGACCGACCTGCGGCAGGTCGACAGCATTCCGGGACCGGACGCGTTGACGCCCGACCGGCTGCCCGCACTCCGGGCCGAGTACGAGGAGCTGAAGGACGACCTGGGCGGCAGCGCCGGTGGGGCCGGGTACGCGACGATGCTGGCCGACCTCCCGGATCTGCTGGACCGGATCGAGGACTCCCGAGGGCTGGCCCGGCAGGTGGTGCCGGTGGCGGCCGTACCGCTGGTGGCGCTCTGCTGGTTCGTCATCTTCCTCGCGGTCGCGTTCGGCACCGCCGCCCGCCGGCACGAGCTGGGGCTGGTGGCGCTGCGCGGCATCCGTACGCCGACCCGGTGGTGGCTCTCCGGCGGCGAGAGTGTGCTGGCGATCCTGATCGGCGCGCCGATCGGTTTCCTGGTCGGCACGCTCGGGGTGCAGTTGATCGCCCGCTCCCGGATGGACGCCGAGTTCGGTGTCCTGCCGCCGCGATCCGCCCTGACCGCGGCCCTGGTCGCGGTCGCCGGTGCCCTGATCGCCGGCCTCCTGGCCCAGCGACGGGTGGTGGCCAGCCCGGTGGTCGACCTGCTGCGCCGGGTACCGGCCCGGTCGGTGAGCTGGCGCTCGGTCGCGGTCGAGGCGATCGCGGTGGTGCTGGCGGTGGTGGCCGCGTTCCAGTTGCGGGGTTTCGACGGTGAGCTGGTCGGGCTCTCCCTGCTGGTGCCCGGCCTGGTGGCGCTCGCGGTGGCACTGGTCGCGGCGCGGCTGCTGATGCCGCTCGCCGGTCGGCTCGGCGCGGTCGCGTTGCGCCGTGGTCGGGTCGGTCCGGCGCTGGGTCTGCTCCAACTCGCCCGCCGGCCGGGCAGTCAACGACTCTTCGTGCTGGTCACGGTCGCGGTCGCGTCGCTCTCCTTCGCCGCCGCGGCGGTCGACGTGGCGGGCCGGGCCCGCGCCGAGCGGGCCAGCGTGCAGACCGGGGCGGACCGGGCGTTGCGCGTACTGCCGGTGGACGCCGGGGTGCTGCTGGGCGCGGCCCGCGCGGTCGACCCCGCCGGGGGGTACGCGATGGCCGTCGGCGTCCTGCCGGCGCAGGACGACAACGCAACGTCGGTGCTGCTGGTGGATTCGAAGGCACTGCCACGGGTGCCGACCTGGCGGGCCGAGTTCGGGCTGCCGGCCGACCAGGCGGCGGCCCGGTTGGGCGCGCCCGTGTCGGCCCCGTTCACCCTGCGGGCGTCCCGGGCGGCGCTCACCGTGGAGGTTCCCGCGCAGCCCGAAGGGGCCGAACTGGAGGCGACCCTGGTCCTGCGGGCACTGGCCGGTGGCCCGCCGCTGCGCGTACCGCTCGGGGTGCTGGACACGGGCCGGCACGAGTATCCGGTCGACGTGCCGGGGTGCGTGTCGGGTTGCCGGGTGGTCGGGGTCCAGGCCAGGTACCAGCGCCCCGGTACGGAACCGGGCGAGTTGCTGCTGGTCGAGCTGCGGGCCCTCGACTCCGGTGAGGTGGCGGTCGGTCCGGCGGACTTCGCCGACGCCCAACGGTGGCGCGGTACGCCCGATTCGGCGCCCGACCCGGCCGGGCGGGGACTGCGGTTGCCGATCACCGGGTCGGCGTACGAGGAACTGGCCTGGGCTCTGCCGTTGGACGTACCGGTCCGGCTGCCGGCACTGGTCGCCGGAGGGCTGCCGGGCCGGCTCCCCGGACTCGACGCCGACCTGCACGAGGTGGACCCGGTCCTCGACGCCGGGGTGCTGCCCCGGGTGGGTGGTCGGGGCATCCTGCTCGACCTGGAGTACGCCGAGCGACAGTCGGTCAGCGGAACCCTGCTGCCGGCGGCCGAGGTGTGGTTGACGGCGGATGCGCCGGCGGACGTGGTCGACCGGTTGGAGGCCCAGGGGCTCCAGGTGATCGGGGAGATGACGGCGGCCGGGGAACGGGACCGGCTGGCCCGGCAGGCGCCCGCGCTCGCGGTCTGGTTCCACCTGCTCGCCGGTGGGTTCGCCATCCTGCTCGCCCTGTCCGGTCTGGTGCTGATGGTCACCGTCGACCGGCGGCGGCGGGTCGAGGACGGTCGGGCGTTGCGTCGTCAGGGTCTGCCGGCCCGGGTGGTCGGCGCCGCCGCCCGGTGGTCGTACCTACCCGTGGTGACCAGCGCGTCGCTGGCCGGGTTGCTCGCCGCCGGGGCGGCCTGGTGGCTGGCCGGTGACTATCTGCCGATCTTCGTCGACCGGGATTTCCGGCTGACCCCGCCACGCTGGCCGGATTTATTCCCGGTTTTCGGGCCATGGGCGCTGGCCGGGGTGATGTTCGTGGCCGTGGCGGTGGCTCTGGGTTACGCGTCGCGCGTGCGAGACTAGACAACCATGAGCGACCCACGGATCACCTCGTCGATCTTCACCCGCGGCGCGGTAGACCTCGGCGCGCTGCGCAGCGCCGCCCAGCCGACCGCCCGACCCGCCGGCCAGCCGCCGGCCACCCCGTCCGCACCCGCTGCCGCGCCGGCCGGCGCCGCAGGTGGAGGCGGGGTCACCGTCATCGACGTCAGCGAGGCGACGTTCCAGACGGAGGTGCTGGAGCGGTCCCTCACCACCCCAGTGGTGATCGACTTCTGGGCCGAGTGGTGCGAGCCGTGCAAGCAGCTCTCGCCGGTCCTGGAGCGGCTGGCGGTGGAGGGCGGCGGCGCCTGGGTGCTCGCCAAGATCGATGTCGACGCCAACCCGCGGATCGCCCAGATGTTCCGGGTCCAGGGCATCCCGATGGTCTACGCCGTGATCGGCGGCCAGCCGGTGGACGCCTTCTCCGGCGTGGTGCCCGAGGCGCAGTTGCGGCAGTGGCTCGACGCCGTGCTCAAGGCCGGCGGGGTGGCGGTCGACACGCCCGAGGATCCCCGGCTGGGCGAGGCCGACGAGGCGCTCATCACCGGCGACCTCGACACGGCCGAACGGGCGTACAAGAAGATCCTGTCGGACGCACCGGCGGACGCCGCGGCCGAAGCCGGCCTGGCGCACGTCGCGCTCGCCCGCCGGGTCACCGGGGTCGACCCGAACGCCGCCATCGCCGCCGCCGATGCCAACCCCGACGACGTCCCGGCCCACCTGCTGGCCGCCGACATCGAGGTGCTCTCCGGCCAGGCGGAGCAGGCGTACGCGCGCCTGGTCAACCTGATCCGGCGCAGCTCGGGCGACGACCGCGAGGGCATCCGTCGCCACCTGCTCTCCCTGTTCACCGTTGCCGGCCCGGACGACCCGGCCGTCGCCGGAGCCCGCCGGGCGCTGGCCAGCGCGCTGTTCTGACCGGTGCCCGGTCGGACGGGCGGCCGGGGTGTTCCGGGTAACGGTTGACCATGGAGCGTGAAAAGTCTGACGAGGCTAGTGCGAAATGCCTGACCCTGGGTGCGGGAAAAGTGTGATCACATGGGTTCGGAAGGCCTGACCAGGTGAGTACGAGCTGCGTACCGGTCGGCACCGGGGTCGGGAACGAGGACGGGAGCCCATGATGCGCCGGATCGCCGTCCTCGACGCACCCTCGAACCTGGGCCTGCGTCCGCCCACCGCCACGTCAGTGCCGGGGTGCGCGAAGGCCCCGGGGGCGTTGCGCGACCAGGACCTGATCGCCCGCCTCGGGGCCCGGGACGCCGGCTGCCTCACCCCGTCGCGGTACGACCCCGGCGACTGGCGCCCCGGCGACGGGGTCAGCCACGCCGGGGCGATCGGGGCGTACTCGCGATCGCTGGCCGACCGGATCGGCGCGATCATCGACCGGGGCGAGTTCCCGGTGGTCCTCGGCGGCGACTGCTCGATCGTGCTCGGCTCCGCGCTCGCCATGCACCGGCTCGGCGAGGCCGTCGGTGGCCGGATCGGGCTGGTCTACGTCGACGGCCACTCCGACTTCCGGCACCCGGGCAACGCCTCGTACGTCGGCGCCGCCGCCGGTGAGGGACTGGCCCTGGTCACCGGGCGGGGGCAGCCCGACCTCGCCTCGATCGAGGGGCGCCGGCCGTACTTCCGGGACGTCGACGTGGTGGTCCTCGGCATCCGGGCCCAGGACGAGTACCGGCTCGACCTCCAGGCGGCCGGCATCGTGACCCGGCCGGTGCCGACGCTGCGCGCCGAGGGGGCGGCCCGTACCGCCCAGTGGGCGCACGACCAGCTCGCCGACTGTGCCGGGTACTGGGTGCACATCGACGTGGACGTACTCGACCCGGCGGTGATGCCGGCGGTCGACGCGCCCGACCCGGGCGGGATCGCGTTCCCCGAGCTGGAGCTGCTGCTCGCCGGACTCGTCGACACCCCGCACTGCCTCGGCGTGGAGATCACCGTCTTCGACCCCGACTACGACCAGGACGGCGCGTACGCGGCCGAGATCGTCGCCACCCTCGCCGCCGGTCTGGCCCCGGTCGCCGCCCCGGAGACGCCTCCCGCCCGGCTGCTGCCGAACCAGTCCTCGGCGACAGGGCGTGGCGGCCTGCGCCCGGTCCGCAAGAACTCCTCCGGTACGTCGTCCGGCGCGCGGGCCTCGGCGAGCGCGTTCGGACCGGTCAGCGCCCTCGGTACGGACATGGTGAACGCCGGTACGGAACGCCACCCGTCCCGCCCGGTGAAATCGGCCAGCACACTGCGCCGGGGGCTCTCCTCGGTCGCCGGGATGGGCGTCGACGACGCGCCGGGTCCGGTCGACCCACCGGTCCAGGCAGCGCACGTGGCCGACCTGTCCCCGACCACCGACCCGTTCCCGGACGCCGACCCGACCACCGATGACGAGCCGTTCCTGGTCAGCGCCCCGACCACCGATGACGAGCCGTTCCTGATCAGCGCCCCGACCGCCGATGACGAATGGTCCCCGGTCAGCGACCCGGACGCCGTCAGTGGGCCGTTCTCGGTCGATGACCCGACCGGTGTCGGTGGGCCCTTTCCGGTCGATGATCAACCTGCCGTCAGTGAGCCGTTCCTGGTGAGCCACCCGAACGCCGTCCCGGGGTCGGTCCCGGTCGGCGAGCCGGACCCGGTCACCGACGGCGTGGTCGTCTTCGAACCCGTCGCCGCGCCAACCGAGACGATCCCGCCCGCCGATCCTCTCGGGGACCTGCCCGCCGCCCTGCAACAGTGGCGCGATGCCGGCGGCCGGGACCGGTTGGGGGGCGACGGCGACGAGCCCCGGAGCGCCGCCACCGCTGCGGCGCACTCCTGGGCACCGGAGCCGGTCGGCCCCCCACCCTCCGCCGGACCGGGCCGCCTGCGCCGCAACCCGCCCCCCGACCCGCCCTCCACACCCGAACCCCCCGGCCCCGCCGCCGCACCCGCCTGACCGCCCCACCCGCCACCCGCCACCCGCCACACGCCGCCCGCCGCCCGCCGCCCGCCACACGCCGCCCGCCCCGCTAGGCCGATACCTCGACTAATACAGAGAATGAGTGGCTATCCGAGCTGGGATAACCACTCATTCTCTGTATTAGCGCCCAGCAGCGGGCGGGAGCGGGGCGGGGCGGGCGGGGGTGGATGGGTTAGCGGGGGGACAGGTTGCGGAGGAAGCGTTCGGCGATCGGGACGGCGGTGTCGCCGCTGCCGCCGCCCTTCTCCACGAAGACCGCGAACGCGACGTCGCCCTGCCACCCGACGAACCAGGCGTGGGTGTTGGCCGGGTTGTCGTCGTACTCGGCGGTTCCGGTCTTGCCGTGGACGGGCGAGCCGGGGACGTCCTTGAGCGCGGTCGCGCTGCCGACGGTGACCACCTCGCGCATCATGGTCCGCAGCGGCTCGACCGAGGCGGCCTTGAGTTGCGGGCCGGCGGGTGCCGGTGCGCCGGGGGCGGGGTCGAGGACCAGCTTCGGCTGCTGCCACTGACCCTTGGCGACGGCGGCGGTGGCGGCGGCCATCGCGATCGGGCTGACCAGGTTGGTGCCCTGACCGAAGGTGGCGGCGGCCCGTTCGGCGGCGGAGCCCCCGGTGGAGATCTTGCCGGAGAACGCCTCCACCCCCAGATCCCACTTGGCCTCCAGGCCGAGGTTCCGGCCCGCCTCGGCCAGCCCGGTGTCACCGAGCTTCGGCGCCAGGGCCGCGAACGCGGTGTTGCAGGACTTGGCGAAGTCGGTCCGGAACGGCACCTTGCCCAGCTCGAAGTCGTTCGAGTTCTTGAACGACCGCCCGTCCACGGTGAAGTTCTTCGGGCAGTCGACCGGGCCGTCCAGGCTGACCGCGTTCAGGTCGAGCAGGCCCAGCGTGCTGACCATCTTGAAGGTCGACCCCGGCGGGACCTGGGCGGTCAGGGCCAGGTTCTCGGTGCCGCCACCGGGGCCGTTGGCGGCGGCGAGGACCGACCCGTCGCTGATCCTGATCGCCACCAGGGCGGTACGGTGCGGATCCGGGCCGAGCGCGGCGTCGGCGGCGTTCTGGGTCTTGACGTCGAGCGTGGTCTTCAGCGCCGTACCCGGCTTCGGTTCGATCCGGTACAACTCCTGGTCGGTCGGGGCGAGCTCACCCGCGGCGTTGCGCTTGCTGATCACCACGGTGCCGCCCGGTGTGCCGCGCAGCGGCTTCTCGTACTGGCCCTGTAGGCCGCCGTGGCCGACCAGGTCGCCTTCGGCGTACACGCCGGGGTTGGCGTCGAGGTCGTCCTTGAGCGCCGGGTCGACCGAGCCGAGCAGGGCGCGGGCGAACTCACGGGTGGGCGCCAACTCGCGCTGCTCCTCCCGGAACTTCGTCCCCGGCAGGTCGTAGATGCGGGGTTTGATCTGCTGGTACGCCTCTTTCCGGAGACTCACCACGTCGACGAAGGCGTCCGGTTTGGCCTCCTTCATCCGGGCCGGCAGGTCGGCGAGGTCGATCGGCGGGCTGATCGCCGGCCGGATCGCCTTGAACGCCGCGTCCAGGTTCTTGACCAGGCCCGGTACGTCGGTCACCTCGCTCGGTTGCACGCCCACCAGCACGACCGACCGGGCCGCCACGATCGGCTGGCCGGCACCGTCCAGGATCTGGCCGCGAGGTGCGGCGACCCGCCGTACGGTCAGCGTGTCGCCAGCGGTCAGCTTCTCCTGCGCCATCCGGGGTTCCCAGATGATCCGCCAGTGGTCCTCGGTGTCACGCTTGAGCCGTACCGTCGAGGGGTAGGCCCAGTGGGTGCCACCGGGCAGGGTCCAGTCGATCGTCAGGTTCGCCGTCGCGGCGTCCTCACGGACCTGCGCCTCGCCCTCCCGGCGCAGCTTCGCGGTCAGCTCGCCGGAGAGCACTTTGATCTCCTCGGCGACCTTGGCGCCGGCGACTCCCTGGCCCTGCGTGTCGACGAAGCGGAGCTGGTCGAGTTTCCCGTCCTGCCAACCGCTCAGGAAGGCGTCCACCGCCTGTTCCGGCGACTCCGATCCCGAGCAGGCGGTCAGTAGCCCGGCCACCAGGCCCAGCCCGACGAGCGCGGCGACGACGGGTCGGCGGCGGCTGATGGACGTTGCGCGGGTTCGCTGTTGGTACGGGCGCATGTGGCGGCAGCCACCTTTCGGTCGTTCGTCCCCGATTCGATCCCTGAAGGTAGTACGCCCGCGCTGCTGGTGGTGGTTGCGTGCCGGGTTCGGAGGCAACCGAGATCCAGGTGTGATGACCTGCTGAGTGGGGGTACTCAGGAACACCTGTGCTCCGTACCCACAAGGGGTGAAAGGGCGAAGTCGCGATCCGGACGTCCGGTGCGTCGGTCCGCCGATCAAGGGGCGAACCGGCAAGGCATAGGCTGGGCGCAGAGTGACCCACAACGCGGTGGGTCGAGGGGAGTGGCACCGATGGACCGGCGTCCGGCGATTAAGTTTCCGGAGTCCGATCTCCGGCAGGTCGATACCGGCCGGGACGACAACTTCGATCCCGCGAGCGACGACGACGGCCACGGCCCTCGGGTCGAGGGCGGGGTTACGGGTGCCAGCGTCGACACCCTTTACGATCTGGGACTGCCACCGGACGCGCTGACCGATGACGTCGAGGACGCGGATCTCGACGAACCGGTCCCGAACGCCGAACGGCTCGTTGCCCAGGCGGTGGCGCTGGCTGGTAACGATCATGACGTGGCCACCCTGGTCGACCGGTTCTGGCGGTTCGCGCCGGACGAGGAGCTGATCGGGTTCACCGCCGCGGAGATGCTCGCCGCCGCCCAGGCCCACCGCGACCTGGCCCAGCAGCGGGTGCCGGGCGAGCTGAAGCTGCGCATCCACGAGCCGGCACCGGAACAGCAGCACACCGTGATCGAGATCGTCACGGACGACATGCCCTTCCTGGTCGACTCGGTGACGGCCCTGCTCACCGCCCAGCACCTCGACCTGCACATGCTGATCCACCCGCTGGTCGTGGTACGCCGGGAGCCGCTCGGCCGGCTCGCCGAGGTCGCCGCCGACGTGGAGCCGGACGACGCGATCGACGGCGACGTGGTGGAGAGCTGGATGCGGATCGAGATCGATCCGGTCCGGGACGCGGGTGCCCGCGACAAACTCCGCAGCGAGCTGCAGCGGGTGCTCACCGATGTCCGCGAGGCGGTCGAAGACTGGCCGAAGATGCGGCAGCGGGCGCTCGCCCTCGCCGACGAGCTGGCCGCCGCCCGTACGTCCGAGACCCGGCCGCCGGTGCCGGAGAAGGACATCACCGACTCGGTGGAACTGCTCCGCTGGCTGGCCCACGAGCACTTCACCTTCCTCGGTTACCGGGAGTACCGGCTGGTCGACACGGACGGTGCGGACACCGCCGGTGCCGAGCAGGCGCTGGAGGCGGTGCTCGGCACCGGACTGGGCATCCTCCGGCAGGACTCGACGGCACCCCGGGCGCTCACCTCGATGACGCCGGAGGCGCACGACAAGGTGCTGGAAAAGCGCCTGTTGATCATCACGAAGGCGAACTCCCGCGCCACCGTGCACCGGTCCGCCTACCTCGACTACATCGGGTTCAAGATCTTCAACGACGCGGGTGAGGTGGTCGGCGAGCGCCGGTTCCTCGGCCTCTTCTCC
Source organism: Micromonospora sp. NBC_01796 (assembly GCF_035917455.1). Taxonomy (NCBI): domain Bacteria; kingdom Bacillati; phylum Actinomycetota; class Actinomycetes; order Micromonosporales; family Micromonosporaceae; genus Micromonospora; species Micromonospora sp. NBC_01796. The sequence continues at coordinate 4,240,619 of NZ_CP109078.1, forward strand.
ACCTCGGCGTACCGGACCAGCGTCCGGGAGCTGCCGGTGGTCCGCCGTAAGGTCGCCGAGGTGCTGGACCGCTCCGGGCTGAGCCCGCGCAGCCACTCCGGCAAGGACCTGCTCCAGATCCTGGAGACGTACCCGCGCGACGAGCTGTTCCAGATCAAGACCGACGACCTGTACCACGCGGTGATCGGCGTACTGCGGATGGCGGGGCGCCGGCAACTGCGGCTGTTCCTGCGCCGGGACGGCTACGGACGGTTCATCTCCTGCCTGATCTACCTGCCCCGGGACCGGTTCACCACCCAGAACCGGCTGCGGATGCAGGAGATCCTGCTGCGCGAGCTGAACGGCATCGGGGTCGACTACACCACCCGGGTCACCGAGTCGATGCTCGCCCGGGTGCACTTCATCGTCCGTACCGATCCGTCGAACCCGCCCGGTGGGGTGGACGCGGACCTGCTCGCCGAACGGCTCGCCGACGCCACTCGGCTCTGGGACGACGACTACCGTCTCGTCCTCGAACGCAAGCTCGGCGACGAGCAGGCCAAGCGCCTGTTCAGCCGGTACTCCGACGCCTTCCCCGAGGGGTACAAGGACGACCACACGCCGTACGAGGCGATGAAGGACCTGGCCAAGCTCGAACTGCTGGAGGAGCCCGGCCAGCTGGCCATGCACATGTTCCGCAAGCAGCGCTCGCCCCGGCCGGGCAGCACCGCCGTGCCCTCCGACGAGGAGTTGGAGGTCAGGTTCAAGGTCTACCGGTACGGCGAGCCGATGGTCCTCTCCGCCGTCCTGCCCGTCCTGCACTCCCTCGGGGTGAGCGTCGTCGACGAGCACCCGTACGAGGTCGACCGGGTCGACGGCCGGATCTACCTGTACGACTTCGGCCTGCACCTCCAGGACGGCGCACGGGACCTCGCCGAGGTACGCCCACACGTGGAGAACGCGTTCTCCGCCACCTGGCGCGGCGAGGCCGAGGTGGACGGCTTCAACGAGCTGGTCCTGCGCGGCGGCCTCACCTGGCGGCAGGTGGTGGTCCTGCGGGCGTACGCGAAGTACCTCCGTCAGGCCGGGACGGTCTTCTCCCAGGAGTACATGGAGTCGACGTTCATCGCGTACCCGGAGATCGCCGGTCTGCTGGTGCAGCTCTTCGAGGTCCGGTTCTCGCCGTCGTCGCAACTCGACGCGAGCCAGCGTGAGGTGCAGAGCAAGCAGTTGGTGGAGAGCATCGGTGACGCGCTGGACGAGGTGAGCAGCCTCGACCAGGACCGGATCCTGCGCTCGTACCTGACGCTGATCCAGGCGACCCTGCGGACCAGCTTCTACCAGCGGGCCACCGACGGGCGCCCCAAGGCGTACGTGGCCTTCAAGCTCGACCCGCAGGCGATTCCGGAGCTGCCGGCACCCCGCCCGAAGTACGAGATCTTCGTCTACTCGCCCCGGTTCGAGGGTGTGCACCTGCGGTTCGGGCCGGTGGCCCGGGGCGGGTTGCGTTGGTCCGACCGGCGCGAGGACTTCCGTACCGAGGTGCTGGGCCTGGTCAAGGCGCAGATGGTGAAGAACGCGGTGATCGTGCCGGTCGGCGCCAAGGGCGGCTTCGTGTTGAAGCAGAAGCCGGGCGACCGGGACGAGGCGGTCATCTGCTACAAGGAGTTCATCTCCGCCCTGCTCGACGTCACCGACAACCTGGTCGGTGGGCAGATCGTGCCGCCGCGCGAGGTGGTCCGGCACGACGGCGACGACCCGTACCTGGTGGTCGCGGCGGACAAGGGCACCGCCACCTTCTCCGACATCGCCAACGAGATCTCGGTGTCGCACGGCTTCTGGCTGGCCGACGCGTTCGCCTCCGGCGGTTCCGCCGGTTACGACCACAAGAAGATGGGCATCACCGCGCGTGGTGCCTGGGAGTCGGTCAAGCGGCACTTCCGCGACATGGGGATCGACACCCAGACCCAGGACTTCACCGTCGTCGGCGTCGGTGACATGTCCGGTGACGTGTTCGGTAACGGGATGCTGCTCTCCGAGCACATCAGGCTGGTGGCCGCGTTCGACCACCGGCACATCATCCTCGACCCCGATCCCGATCCGGCGGCCTCGTTCGCCGAACGGCGGCGGCTGTTCGACCTACCGCGCTCGTCGTGGGAGGACTACGACACCAGCCTGATCTCCGAAGGCGGCGGCATCTTCCCGCGTACGTCGAAGACCATCCCGGTCACGCCGCAGGTCCGGGCGGTGCTCGCCCTCGACGAGGGGATCGACAGCATCTCGCCGCAGGACCTGATGAAGGCGATCCTGACCGCGCCGGTCGACCTGTTCTGGAACGGCGGCATCGGCACCTACGTCAAGGGTGCCGCCGAGTCGAACAGCCAGGTCGGCGACAAGTCCAACGACGCGATCCGGGTCGACGGCAAGGCGCTGCGGGCCAAGGTCGTCGGCGAGGGCGGCAACCTCGGTTTCACCCAGCTCGGCCGGATCGAGTACGCCCTGGCCGGCGGCCGGATGTACACCGACTTCATCGACAACGCGGCCGGGGTGGACACCTCCGACCACGAGGTCAACATCAAGATCCTGCTCGGTGCCGCGGTCGCGGACGGCGAGCTGACCGTGCCCGAGCGCGACGAACTGCTCGCCGAGATGACGGACGAGATCGCCGAGCACGTGCTCCGGGACAACTACGACCAGGCCCGCGCCATCGGTAACGCCCAGGCCCAGGCCGCGTCGCTGCTGCCGGTGCACCGCCGGATGATCAGCGACCTGGAGAAGTCCGGTGCGCTCAACCGGGAGCTGGAGGCGCTGCCGCCGGACGAGGAACTGGCGGTACGGACCGAGTCCGGACTGACCGCGCCCGAGTTCGCGGTGCTGCTCGCGTACGTGAAGATCGTGCTGGAGCGGGAGATCCTGGCCGACGGACTGCCGGACGAGCCGTGGACGGCCGAGGTGCTGGCCGGGTACTTCCCGAGCCCGCTGCGCGAGCGGTACGCCAGCCGGATGGCCGACCACCGGCTGCACCGGGACATCGTCACCACCGTGCTGGTGAACGAGGCCGTCAACCGGGGCGGGATCTCGTTCATCTACCGGGTGGTCGAGGAGACCGCCGCCTCTGCCGCGGACGTGATCCGGGCGTACGTGGTGGTCCGGGAGGTCTTCAAGCTGCGCGAGATCTGGGCCGCCGTCGAGGACCTGGACAACAAGGTCCCGACCGAGGTGCAGACCGGCGTCTACCTGGACACCCGGCGACTGCTCGACCGGGCGGTGCGCTGGCTGGTCACCAACCGGCGCTCGCCGATCGACGTACCCGCCGAGATCGCCCGGCTCCGCGACGGTGTCTCCCGGCTGCTGCCGGAGCTGGACCAGCTCTTCTGCGGCTCGGAGCGGCAGGCCCTGGACGCGCACGTCGACCTGCTGATGTCGCGCGGCATCGAGCGGGAGCTGGCCCAGCAGGTCACCCGGCTGATGTACAGCTTCGGTCTGCTCGACGTGGTGGAGACCGCGGCGACCAACGGGCGGGACGTGGGTGAGGTGGCCTCGGTCTACTTCGTCCTCTCCGACCGGTTCCGGGTCGACGCCCTCCTGTCGAAGATCTCGCTGCTGCCACGGGAGGACCGCTGGCAGACCCTGGCCCGGATGGCGCTCCGCTACGACCTGTACGCGGCGCTCGCCGCACTCACCGCCGAGGTGCTCCACTCGACCGCCGACTCGGTTCCGGCCGACCGACGGGTACGCGAGTGGGAGGAGTCGAACGCGACCTCGATCACCCGTACGCAGAAGGCGATGGGCGAGTTCGACGAGTCCCGTTCGGATCTGGCCGCACTGTCCGTACTGCTGCGTCAGATCCGTACCCTCGTCCGCACCTCCGCCGCCAGTAAGTAACGCACGGTTTCGGAGAATGAGTGGTTGTCCCGTCGTGGACAGCCACTCATTCTCAGTATCCGTGCGGTGCGTCTGATCCACCGGTCATTGCGGTCCTCGATCCGGCGGCGGGATACGCTGCCTGCGATGCCTGGAACCGCGTGACCGGAGGAGTCGATGCTGGGATGACGGCAGTGCGACCGATGCCCACCCGGGACGACGTGCTCGGGTACTTCGACACGCTGTCGAACTGGGGACGGTGGGGCGACGAGGACGAGCGCGGAACGCTGAACCACATCACCGACGACGTCCGGGTGGCGGCGGCGCGGGCCGTGCGCCACGGCAGGAGCGTGTCGTGCGCGTGGGAGGTTGGCGTACCGGGTGACATGGAGCGGTCGACGACGACGTGCCCGTGCGCCGCCGACATGCCGGGTGGCGAGAACATGCCGGTGCCCGCCTTCCACGCCGACCGGCGCTGGGGCTTCTCGTCCGAGCGGCTCGGCATCACGTTCCACGGCAACACCCTGACCCACGTCGACTCACCGTGCCATCTCTTCTGGGACGGCAAGATGTACAACGGGCGGTCGCACTCGTTGGTCGACGCCGAAACGGGGTCGGCGTGGGCGGCCGTGACGGCGGCGGCGAACGGGATCATCACGCGTGGTGTCCTGCTCGACGTCGCGAGGGCCCGCGAGGTGCCGTGGTTGGAACCGGGGGAGGGTGTGTTCCCCGAAGATCTCGAGGAGGCCGAGCGTCGCCAGGGTGTACGGGTGCGACCGGGCGATGCGGTGCTCCTGCGTACCGGCTATGGCCGTGCCCGGCACGAGGGCGGTGAGGCCAGCGGTTTCACGCAGGCCGGCTGGCACGCGTCCTGCCTGCCATGGCTGCACGAACGCGGCGTCGCGCTGATCGGGGCCGACACCCCCCAGGACGTCCAGCCGTCGGGGTACGACGACGTGTTGATGCCGGTTCACGCCGTGAGTCTCGTCGCGATGGGTTTGTGGCTGCTCGACAACTGCGACCTGGAGGCGTGCGCGACAACCGCCGCGGAACTCGGCCAGTGGGACTTCCACCTCGCAGTCGCACCGGTCCGCTTCGCCGGTACGTCCGGCAGCCCGGTCAACCCGATCGCCACCTTCTGACCCTGTACTTCATGAGCGGGTGTCAACCCGCATGTCGGGTGTGCGAGGTTTTTGGGCTTGATCAACTCTCGTCGGGGGGCCGTTCGCGGAATGCCGGCGGGCCCGGGGCGGTTATACATCGCGTACGACCGGAGCAGCGCCGGGGCAATGATCGCCTCGCCTCGTGTGTGCTGTGGCCTCGTACTTCTTTCCCCGAGCGCCAGCGCCTCCCCCTGTAGGCGCGCGTCGGGTACCCCCGATTGGAAGGTGAACCATCGTGAAGACGACTTTCACCGGTATTACTGAGACTTCGTTTGTTCGTAAGACCGCTCTGGGTGTTGCCAGCCTGGCGTTTGTTGGTGGTGCGGTGGCGGGTCCTGTGGGTCACGCGTTCGCGTCCCCGGCTGAGCATGCGGCTCCGGCGATGACCACGGTCGCCGCCGTGACCAGTGACAAGCCGGGCATGGACAAGCTGATCCCGCACGGTACTCAGGGTGCGCAGTCGAGCATTGACCTGAGCAAGGAGCAGACCGACAACGCCAAGGCCATCACGGAGACGGCGAAGAAGTTGGGTATGGGTGAGCGTGGTGCCGTGATCGCGGTTGCTACCTCGATGCAGGAGTCGAAGTTGGAGAACCTGGGTCATCTGGGTGACATGAACGACCACGACTCGCTGGGTCTGTTCCAGCAGCGCCCGTCGTCGGGTTGGGGTACGCCTGAGCAGATCACCGACCCGACCTACGCTTCGACGGCCTTCCTGAGCAACCTGAAGCAGGTTGACGGGTGGCAGGACATGCCGTTGACGGATGCGGCGCAGAAGGTTCAGGTGTCGGCGTTCCCGGATGCGTACGCGCAGTGGGAGAACCAGGCCGCGCACATCGTGCAGGACGTCTGGACCAAGTAAGCAACAGGCCGATGGCCGGGTCCCCAAACTGCGGGGACCCGGCCATCGGCGTCTGCCGAGTGGGGACCTATCGCTGGCCGAAGACCCGCTTGCTCGTACCGAGGTGCAGGAACACCGTCTCACCGGTGGCGTCCTGGACCGCGTCGTTGTCGGTGATCGCGTAGACCTGACCGTCACCGGCGACGGTCATACCCTCGAGCTTCTCCTGGGTCCAGCCGTTCGTCGCCCGCAGGTCGGGCAGCACGTCGTACGCCAGGGTCTTGGGCAGGACCCGCAGCGGACCCGGCGCCGCGGCGGTGCGCGGCAGGTCCACGGTGTAGATCCGCTTGATCCGGGCGGCCGGTCCGTTGAGCTTGTCCCGCTCGATCACCGCGAGCTTGTCGCCGACCACGGTGATCTCGGAGAGGCCGATCCAGTCACCGGGCGTGCTGGTGCTGGCCAGGCGGTATCCGAACCAGCTCCAGGTGCCCGCCGACACGTCGTACCGGCCCAGCCGGACCGTGCCGGCCGGGTCGGTGGCGACCTCCCGTTGCAGGGCGGCCCAGACCACCTCGCGACCACGCGAGTCGGTGGTCGCGGTGACGCCCTCGAAGCCCTGCTTGGCCAGGCCGGCGGCAACCTCGGCCGGCAGCTCCACCACCTGCTGGGTCACGCCCTTGCGGTCGAGCCGGACCAGCTTGTTGCCGGCACCGGTGGTGCCCTCGACGGCGAGCCAGAACCCGCCCTGCGGGCGGGCGTAGATGCCCTCCGCGTCGTAGCCGACCGGCTGGCCCGCGGCGTCCGACACGGTCAGCGCGGTGGTGATGACCGCCGGCGTACGGGTCGGGTCGACGGTGAGGATCCGGGTCGGGGTGTACGCGGCGTCGGTGACGCTGTAGAGCAGGTGCGACTTGCCGGGTACGGCCGACAGCGCGCCGAGCGCACCCCAGCCGATCGGGGCCTTCGCCTTGTCGGCGGAGACGATGGTCGGGAAGGCGGGCTTGCCCTTGCCGAGCTGGTACACGGTCACCGAGGCCCGTACGCCGACCTCGGCGTCGTCCTCCTCGCTGGAGATCGCGAGCAGGTTGCGTCCCGGAATCGGGAGCAGCCCCTCCGGTCCGTTGGTGGCCGGCAGCACCTGCTGGAAGACCGGCTTGGTCGGCCGGCTGATGTCGTAGACGGCGACGAAGTTGCTCCGCTCCGAGCCGACGAAGGCGTACCGGGTGCCGTTGTACTCGGCGACCGCGACGCCCTCGGGCTCGGTGCCCTTGTTCTCGGCCCGGTCCTCGTTGTGCAGCCCGTACGTGACGGCGAGCCGCTCGAAGGTGTTGCCCGCGTCCCAGGCCACCCGCCCGGTACGGCCGTCGAAGACGGTCCACCCACGGGTGCCGCCGTGCCAGTCGCCCTCGTTCGCGGTGGCGAGGTAGTGGTCGTCGATCCAGGCCACGGCGTCGGGCTCGCGCGGGACGTCGGTGATCGAGCCGGTCAGGTCGATCGCGCCGTCCTCGACCGTGTCGATGCCGCTGACCGAGGCGGTACCCGCGCTGAACACGCGGATGATCCGACCGGTCGGCAGGTCGACGATGGCAACGCCGTTGTTCTCCTGGAGGGTGACCGCGACCTCGTTGTCACCGTTGATGGAGACGTACTCCGGCTCGGGGTCGGTCGGTGCGGCGAAGCCGGCACCGACGAACGCGGGCAGTGCCTGGCCGTCGGCGGCGGTGAACGCCACCGGACGGGTCTTCCACCGGGTCGGGTTGTTGCCGGTCAGGTCGACGATCTGGAGGAAACCGGCCGGGGCCTGCGGCAGGTCACCCTCCTCGCCGCCGGGCGGGGCCACCTCCTCGTCCCGCTCGTTCTCGATCGCGATGGCGGCGTACCGCTTGTCCTTGCTGATCGCGATGGAGTCGGGCTGGCCGCCGAGGTCGAAGCTCGCCACCCGCTGGCGGGTGCGCAGCGCGATGACGTCCAACCGGCCGGACGGTGCGGTGAAGCTGGGGCTGGTGTTGACCACGACCAGGACGTACTGGCCGACCACGGCGACCGAGGTCGGCTCGTCTTCGGCGTCGCCGAGCTGGTCCAGGGCGAGGGTGCCCAGGCCACGGGGCTTGTCCGGGTTGGTCAGGTCGAGGAAGCCGATCCGCCGGGCCAGCGCGTCGGTGTAGATCAGCGTCCGGCCGTCCTCGCTGACCGCCGAGATCTCGGCGACGGTCGGGGTGGTCGGGTCCTCGCTCTCGGGCCGGTTCTGGAAGACCGGGTACGTGGCGGTCCGGTCGAACGACAGCGGTTGCCGGTCCGACTTCTGGTGCGCGGTGGCCGCTCCGGCACCGCTGAGGGTGCTGACGGCGACGGCCGCGACGGTGAGCGCCGTATATAGCTTTCTGGCAGGCATCAAGTCTCCGTTGCTGCTCGGGTCCCGACCATGGAAGTTCGCACGGGCAGACGAGCGGTAACGATCTCGCGGATGAACAGTGGACGAAGAAAGTTGATCCCTACCGCTTACCGGTTTCGGTGGCGGAGGCGAAGACGATGATGTTGTCCGGGTAGCTGCGTTTCTTCCGGTCGAACCTGCCACCGCAGGTGACCAGGCGCAGTCCCGCCCTGTCCGACGGTCCGTAGACCAGGTCGGTGGGAAAGGCGGTCTTCGGGTACGACTTGACGCCGTCGACGGTGAACTCGGCGACGCTTCCGTCCTTGCGGGGCACCTGGATCCTGTCCCCGGCCTTCAACGCGCCGAGATCGAAGAAGACCGCAGGTCCGGTTTCGTGGGAGTCGACGTGCCCGACGATCACCGCGTTGCCGATCTCGCCGGGGCTGGGACCGAGCCGGTACCAACCGGCGAGTTCGGCCTTGGCCAGCGGCGGCACCTCGATCATCCCGACCTTGTCGACCCCCAGCGACATCAGCTCGGCGTCAACGCCGATCTTCGGCACGGTGACCCGGACCGGTTCGGAGCGGGCCATCCCGGCCGACCGGCTCGCCGACGGGGTCGGTGCGGGCGGGGACAGGTCGGGGTCGACCGGCGAGTTGACGTACCCGGGGGCGGCTTCCGCCGCGGGCTGGGGCGGCAGTTCCGCGGTCTGGTCCTGGGCAGCGCCGAGAAGACTGGCGCCACCCAGCGAGAGTACGGCGACGAGGACGTAGCCGGCGGTACGCCGGGCGGCGACGTGTCGGCCGCCGGCCCGTCCGCTCGACCCTTCAGACGACCGAGCCATCGGTCCGACGTCGCCGCATCAGGACGATCCCGCCGATCGCCGCCGCGCCCAGCATCGCTGCTCCGCCGGTCGCGAGACCGTTGTCGCCCGCCCCACCGTCGCCGCCCTCGACCCAGCCGGTCGGTACGACCACCAGGGTTCCGAATCCGCAGGAGCCCTTGAGCTTGTAGTGCCCGGGCGTGGCGTCGGCCGGGATCTCGGTGGTGGCCCAGTAGGTGTGGGCACCGCTCTGCTCGCCGTCGGCCGGCTCCTCGACCGCTGCCGGCCCGTCCGCGTCGGCATGGCCGTCGGCATGGTCGTTCGCGTGGCTGTCGGCATGGACGTCCGGCTCGGCGATCGGCTCGGCGGTCGGCTCCACCGCCTGGGGTGCGTACTCCTCGACCGGTCCCAGGTCGGCGGCGGGCGGGGCCTCCTCGGGTGCGGGCGGGGTGTCGCCCGGTGCGGCCGGAATCCCCAGTGCCTGCGGCCTCTCGGGAGCGGGAGCGGGAGCTGCCTCTTCCGGAGCGGGCTGCGGCTCCAGTTCCAGTTTTCCGGTCACCTCGGACCAGATCCAGGGGCTCTCCTGTGCCTCCGTACAGACCTCGACGAGGGTGACTTCCTCGCCGGGCTTCGCCCACTGCGGCTTCGCCGACACCTGGCCCGGCTCGGTGGTGGGAGGGGCAGCCGCCGAGGCGATCCCGGGCGTACCGACAAGCATGCAGGCGCCACCGAGGGCGGCTCCGGCGACAACCCTGCCGAGATGTTTCCTGGGCATAACTTCCGTCACTCCTTCCCCTGTCCGCGTGGCCCGACGGCAGCCGAACCATGACCGAGGCTAACTGGTTTGTGAGCTTTGATCGGATTAATGCGCCTTTTGTTCTATCGCCCCCGTACGGGCGATGCCCTGTGCTATCCGGCCCTTGGTTGCGGTACGCGCCGTCTGTCGATCAATCGGGCCGGGGAGCCCAACCGGGCGCCAATGACGAGTTTTCCGGCAGGGTGCGAGGGGTGCGGGCAGGGGAAGGGATCGGTGGTTGTCGTTGGGGTGTTGTGGTGGAAGCGCTCCCATGCAAGAATTCATCCACTGTGTAGGGGAGCCATACCGCGCAGTGGACGTCGAGGGCATCCGGTCTCCGGACGACGTCGACCCGGCCGGGAGCTACGGCCGGCACCACCACCGTTCTTTGCTGCCCGTCCGGGCCGGGCAATCGAAGTCCCCATGGCGCCTTGTGGACCACCCCACCGGTTCACGTCCGCGAGGCCGCCGCGCGCCGGGCCCCGCCATCGCGGACCGGCTGGCCCAAGGAGATCAGTCGCATGAATTTACGGAGTAGATTGTCCGGCCGACGCAAAGCAGTGGTGCTGGCGGCCGCGAGCACGTTGGTGGCCGCCGGTCTCGTCACCCTTCCGGTCACCGTGGCCCACGCGGCCACCCAGTGCAGCGTCACGTACACCACCAGCCAGTGGCAGGGCGGCTTCAGCGCCAACCTGACCATCCGCAACATCGGCGACCCGCTGAACGGGTGGACGCTCGGCTTCACCTTCCCCAACAGCAGCCAGCGGGTGCAGCAGGGCTGGTCGGCCACCTGGACCCAGTCGGGGAGCCAGGTGACCGCGCAGAGCATGTCGTGGAACGGCTCGCTGGCCACCGGAGCCTCGACCGGCATCGGCTTCAACGGCGCCTGGAGCGGCAGCAACCCCGCCCCGACCTCGTTCACCATCAACGGCACCGTGTGCAACGGCGGTAACCCCACAACTCCGCCGACCACCCCGCCGACAACGCCGCCGACCACCCCGCCGACGACTCCGCCCACCACCACCCCGCCGCCCACCACGACCCCGCCTCCCACGACCACGCCTCCGCCGGGTGGACCTCGGGTGGACAACCCGTACGTGGGTGCCACGGGTTATGTGAACCCGGACTGGAAGGCCAAGGCCGACGCCGAGCCGGGCGGCAGCCGGATCTCGAACAACCCGACCGGCGTCTGGATGGACCGGATCGCGGCGATCAACGGTTCCGCCTCCGCCCGTGGTCTGCGCGCCCACCTCGACACCGCGCTGGCGCAGAACGCCGGCTACATCCAGATCGTCATCTACAACCTGCCCGGCCGGGACTGTTCGGCGCTGGCGTCCAATGGTGAGTTGGGGCCGACAGAGCTGGACCGGTACAAGACGGCGTACATCGACCCGATCGCGGCGATCATGGGTGAGGCCAAGTACCGCAACCTCCGGATCATCAACATCATCGAGATCGACTCGCTGCCGAACCTGGTCACCAACACGGGTAGCCGGCCCACCGCCGTCCCGGCGTGCGACGTCATGAAGGCGAACGGCAACTACGTCAACGGCGTCGGGTACGCCCTGGCGAAGCTGGGCGCGCTGCCGAACACGTACAACTACATCGACGCCGGCCACCATGGCTGGATCGGCTGGGACGACAACTTCGGCCCGTCCGCGACCCTGTTCGCCGAGGCCGCTCGGGCCTCCGGCAGCACGGTGAACAACGTGCACGGCTTCATCGTGAACACCGCCAACTACGGCGCCCTGACCGAGCCGTACTTCAACATCAACAGCGCCGTCGGCGGTACGTCGGTGCGGCAGTCCAAGTGGGTCGACTGGAACCGGTACGTGGACGAGCAGTCGTTTGCACAGGGGTTCCGTACCCAGCTCATCAGCGCCGGGTTCAACTCCAACGTCGGCATGCTGATCGACACCAGTCGTAACGGTTGGGGTGGCTCGGCCCGGCCGACCGGCCCGGGCGCGACGACCAACGTGGACACCTTCGTCGACGGCGGCCGGACCGACCGGCGGATCCACACCGGCAACTGGTGCAACCAGAGCGGTGCCGGTATCGGCGAGCGCCCCCGGGCCGCGCCGGCCACCGGCATCGACGCCTACGTGTGGATCAAGCCCCCGGGTGAGTCCGACGGCGCCAGCCGGGAGATCCCGAACGACGAGGGCAAGGGCTTCGACCGGATGTGCGACCCGACGTACGGCGGCAACGCCCGTAACGGCAACAACATGAGTGGCGCCCTGGCCAACGCCCCGCTCTCGGGACAATGGTTCTCGGCCCAGTTCCAGCAGCTCATGCAGAACGCGTACCCGCCGCTGTCGTAGTGCTCGGGTAGGCACGCCGCACCACCGCGGGATCCCTGGTCCGACCGTGACGGTCGGGCCAGGGATCCATGCGTACGGGGTCAGGGAACGGTCTTCTCGATCGCGGCCGCGCCCTGTTCCGCCAACATCCGGCGGGCTCGTTCGAGGTTGGCCGGGGTGGGGTCGGCACCCCACGCGGCCACCAGGTCCTCCGGTTCCCAGGGCTGTTCGGCCCCGGTACGCGTCTGGTCCGAACCGGGGTAGCCGCCGCCCTGTGAGTCGCCGATCAGCTCCTCGGTGGGCGGAAAGTCACCCGGTACGTCGTCCGGCCCGAGGAACTCGGGCGTGTTCGAATCCCGCCCGCCACCCGTTCTGAGCTGGGGCAGGGTGCTCTCGTCGTCGGCGGCCGAGGCCATCTCCGGGGACTCCTCCAGCGGCCGGTCCAGGCCCGGATCGCGCTCCGTCATGTTGCTGCCCTCCTGTCCGGTAGCGGCGTCGTTCCCATCGGACTCGGCTACCCGGGATCGTCGCCGCCATGCCGACCCGTACCCGGTCGGGTGGGCGGGAGTCAGCGGTCGAGCACCCGGTCGAGGAAGTCGCGGTAGCGGCGGATGCTGAGCCGGATCCGTTCGGTCTCACCGGCGTCGTCCGCGCCGGCACCGCCGTCGTGGCCGCCGTCGAGCTTGTCGCGTTGCGCGGCGAGTGCGGAGGTGAGGGACTCGACGGCCTCGCCGACCAGTTCGCGTGCCTCGCCGAGGGCGGCCTGCGGGTCGTCCACGAAGCGCAACTGCACGTCGCGCCAGCGGTCCCGAAGCCCGGCGGTGGTCTCCTGGTCGAGCAGCGGCCCGGACCCGTCCCCGTCGACCGTGGCACTCGGAGCTGCGGTACTCGGAGTGGTCGCGGCCGTACCCGGTTCGGGGGTCTGGACGTCGAACGCCTCGCCGTCGGTCTGCCCGTTGTCGGGGCCGACGGTCTCGTCCACCCGGGCGTCGAACTCGTCGGTCCGGTTTCCGCTGGCCAGCGCCGACGCGGCGACCGCGCCGCCGACCGTCGGGGCGCCGAAGGTGGTCGGCAGCGGTGCCGGCTCGTGGTACTCGGTCCGGTCCGGATCGTCGGCCCGGTCCCGGCCGTCGACCCGGTCGAGATCGTCGTCCAGCCGATCGCGGGCGAGGTCGTCGTCGAGCCGGTCCCGGTCGGGATCGTCCAGCGGGTCCCGGTCGTCGGTCCGGTCCGGGTCGTCGGTCCGGTCGAGATCGTCGACCCGCTCGGGGTCGTCGGTCCGGTCCCGGCCGTTCATCCGGTCGGCGTCGTCGGTCCGGTCCGGGTCGTCGGGCCAGTCCCGGTCGTCCACCTGTACGGGGGTGCGGGCGGTCTGCTGGTCGTCCTGGTTCTGCTGGTCGTGCTGACGCATGGGGATGTACTCCTCACCGGCTTGGCGCGTCCTGCGGCGACTGCCGCGGGGCGGGCTCTGGGGTGTGCTGAGGCTTCTGGGGCTGGGGGTCCGATTCGGTGGTCTCGGGCGGGGTGACCGGCTCGTCGGGGCGTACCGCTTCGGTTGTGGAGTCGGTGCCGAGGTCGGTGCCGAGCAGGTCGCCGAAGAGGGCCCGGTAGTGCACCAGGGCCTGACGCAGGTCCTCCGTGTCGGCTTCGCCGCGCTGGTCGCGCAGGCGGATCTCGTGGGCGTCGCGGTAGTGGGACAGGGTCCGGGCGTGCTCGACGGAGAGGGTGGCGAGCTGCTCGTCGTAGTCCCCGGTCGGGTAGCCGCGCTCGGCGATCAGGCGGGTGACCAGTTCGTCGGCCGCACCGACCGAGTCGTTGGGCGCGTCGACGAAGTTGGCCTGGATGTCCGCCCAGGTGGTGGCGTACCGCTGGCGGGACTCCTCGGAGAGCGGGGTGAGGGTCAGCTCGGCGTGCCGGCGGGTACGTTCGCGCAGTTCCCGCTCGGCCTCGCCGCGGCTCTCCCGTTCGGCGACGGCCTGGTCGTACTCCGGGCCGAACTGGCGTCGGAGCGCGGCCCGGCGGGTGACCGCCCAGATCGACGCGGCGATGACCACGACGAGTACGGCGGCCACGACAATGACGATGACCTGCGTGGGTGACATGGGATCCTCCTTCGCCCTCTGCTATTCCCGCTGCGAGGTGATCGCCAATCCCCGGTCGGGATATTTTCGTTCGATCCTCAGGCGAGTCGTGCCGTTCGTGGCGCTCTGTCTGGTATTAGGGGTGATTCGCGGCACCTCGATGGGAACCCGCCGACCCTGGTTGTTAACTTGACTCATTCCAAAAAACGCGCTTTGGTGGAGTGGTGCCGGTCGGCTCCATTGGGTTTGCGCCATCTGGGTGGGTTGACCGCTACCGGGCCGGTTCGCCGGTTTGAACCGAGATCATTTTTTGGGGCCGCCGTACGGGCTCCCAGGGATCGTCAGGAGGAGAACCATGAGCGATCTCCAGGCCGAGAAGGCAACGCTCACGACCCGTCAGGGTCACCCCGTGCACAACAACCAGCAGCAGCGCACCGTCGGGTCACGCGGCCCGGCGACCCTGGAGAACTACCACTTCCTCGAGAAGATCAGCCACTTCGACCGGGAGCGGATCCCGGAGCGGGTGGTGCACGCCCGCGGCTTCGTCGCGCACGGTGAGTTCGAGGCGTACGGCAGGATCGGTGCCGAGCCGGCCTCGACGTACACCCGGGCCAAGCTCTTCCAGGTCGAGGGCACGAAGACCCCGGTCTCGGTCCGCTTCTCCACCGTCATCGGCGGCCGGGACTCGTCCGAGGCGACCCGCGACCCGCGCGGTTTCGCGGTGAAGTTCCGCACCGAGGACGGCAACTGGGACCTCGTCGGCAACAACCTCCCGGTCTTCTTCATCCGGGACGCGATCAAGTTCCCGGACGTGATCCACTCGCTCAAGCCGGACCCGGTGACCTTCCGTCAGGAACCGAACCGGATCTTCGACTTCATGTCGAACACCCCCGAGTCGATGCACATGCTGACCTGGCTGTTCAGCCCGCGCGGCATCCCGGCCAACTACCGGACCCAGGACGGCTTCGGGGTGAACACGTACCGGATGGTCAACGCCGCCGGTGAGGGTGTGCTGGTCAAGTACCACTGGAAGTCGCGGCAGGGCATCGAGTCGCTGACCGAGGAGCAGGCCGCCGCGATCCAGGCCACCGAACTCGGCCACGCCTCGAAGGACCTCTACGAGGCGATCGAGCGCGGCGAGTACCCGCAGTGGGAGCTGAACGTCCAGATCATGAGCGACGACGAGCACCCGGAGCTGGACTTCGACCCGCTCGACGACACCAAGACCTGGCCGGAGGACATCTTCCCGCTCCGTCCGGTCGGCGTGATGACGCTCAACCGCAACGTCACCGACCACCACAACGAGAACGAGCAGATCGCGTTCGGCACCGGTGTGCTGGTCGACGGGCTGGACTTCAGCGACGACAAGATGCTCGTCGGCCGGACCTTCTCCTACTCCGACACCCAGCGCTACCGGGTCGGCCCGAACTACCTCCAACTCCCGGTGAACGCGCCGCGCGAGGACGTACGGGTGAGCACCAACCAGGGCGGCGGCCCGATGTCGTACGGGGTGGACAACCGGGGCGGCAACCCGCACATCAACTTCGAGCCGTCGTCGGTCGCCGGTCTCCGGGAGGCCGACGACTCCTACCGCGAGTACCGGCCGCACGTGTCGGGTCAGGTGCTGCGCGCACCGATCGAGCGGCAGAACAACTACGCCCAGGCCGGTGAGCGGTTCCGGACCATGCCGGAGTGGGAGCGCGACGACCTGGTGAAGAACTTCGTCAACCTGCTGGGCCAGTGCGACAAGCACATCCAGGAGAAAATGGTCTGGCACTTCGACCAGGCGGACGCGGCGTTTGGTCGCCGGGTGGCCGAGGGACTCGGCCTCACCGCCGACTCCTGATCCGATTGCTCGATGCCGGCCCCGCCATGAGCGGTCCCCGGTACGGCCCGAGTAACACCGAGTACTTGCGGGATGCCCCGGACGCATTCTCCGGGGCATCCCGTTTCTGCTGCTCTTCCCGTACGTGGTCGCTCTGCGGGGCGACGGAATGACCGGGTGTGCCGATCGCCGGCCCACCCCGTACGCCGATGGCTCACGCTTGTCCGGCAATAGCGGCGGCGTGACAGTGACAATGGCATCGGCGTGGTGGACCGATCGGGCACAGTACCGATATGGGTCGAGTTTGGACAGTGGTCGGGAAGCCCACCCGGAACGTCCGGTAGTGCATACGTCTCCGATTACGTATCCTGCCGGAGGCGCACGCTCGAATTCCGTGACCCCTCGCGAGGACACGGACCGGCCGGGCCCGGTTTTCCCTCCTGCCACCCCCGGGCGAGGTCCGATGAATAGCCGTAACTGGACGATCCGTTCAAAGATCATCGCGTTGGTCGCCGTACCGATCGCCGCGTTGTTGGCGCTGTGGATCTTCGCCACCCTGCTCACCGTCGAGCCCGCCACCCGGCTGCTCTCCGCGCAGTCCCTGCTCGACAAGATCGGCCATCCGGGCACCGCCGTGGTCGGTGAACTACAGGCCGAACGCCGGCTCTCCATTCGCTACCTCGCCGGTGGTGACCTCGCCGCCCTGAACGAGCAGCGGGCGAAGACCGACCGGTCGGTGGCCGAGATGCGGCGCCTCACCTACGGCAGCGGTCTGCTCGACTCCGGTGGCGACCAGCTCCGCGGCCGGGTCGACCAGCTCTTCGTGGCCCTGGACGCGCTCCCCTCCGGCCGGGGCTTCATCGACCGCAAGGACATGGACCGGGCCGGGGCGTTCGGCCTCTACAGCAGCACGGTCTCGCTGACCTACCGGGTCTTCGACTCGATGGCCGCGCTGGGCGTGGACGGCGTCAACGTGGAGTCCCTCAACGTGATCGCCCTCGGTCGCGCCCGCGAGGTACTCGACCAGGTCGACGCCGTACTCGCCGGGGCGTTTGTCGCCGGCCGGTTCGCCGAGGGGGAGTACCCGCAGGTGGTGCAGGCGATCGGCACCCAGCGGTTCCTCTACGAGGAGTCGGTGGCGAACCTGCCGGACGGCGACCGGGCCGCGTACCAGCGGCTGGTCGACGGTGACGACTTCATCCGGGTCCGGGCGATGATGGCCGACGTGGTCGCCAAGGGCCGGACCGGTGCCGCGGTGCCGGTCAGCGCCGAGGCGTGGCGGACCAGCTACGACAACGTCCAACGGCAGTTGCACGACTTCGAACTGGCCGCCGCGGACACGCTCACCGACCGGGCCAAGCCGGTCGCGGTCCAGGTGCTGGTCCGGCTCGGCCTCGCCGGCCTGCTCGGGCTGGCCGCGGTCATCCTCTCCATGTTCATCGCGATCCGGGTCGGCCGCTCCCTGATCGGCCGGCTGACCGGCCTGCGTACGGCAGCACTGGACCTCGCCGGCAACCGGCTGCCCGACGTCGTCGGGCGGTTGCGCCGGGGCGAGGAGGTCGACGTCGCCCGCGAGTCCCCGGACCTGGAGTACGGCCGGGACGAGATCGGCCAGGTCGGAAACGCGTTCAGCGAGGTCCAGCGCACCGCCGTACGTTCCGCGGTGGACGAGGCGGGACTGCGGCGCGGGATGAACGAGGTGTTCCTCAACATCGCCCGGCGCAGCCAGACCCTGCTGCACCGCCAGCTCGCCCTGCTCGACAAGATGGAGCGGCGGGTCACCGAGCCGGAGGAACTGGAGGACCTGTTCCGGATCGACCACATGGCCACCCGGATGCGACGGCACGCCGAGGACCTCGTCATCCTCGCCGGTGCCGCACCCGGTCGGGGTTGGCGCAACCCGGTCGCCATGGTCGACGTGATGCGCGGGGCGATCTCCGAGGTCGAGGACTACGCCCGGGTCGACGTGGCCGCCGTACAACCCGCGTCGACGGTCGGCCCGGCGGTCGGTGACGTCATCCACCTGCTGGCCGAGCTGATCGAGAACGCCACCTCGTTCTCGCCGCCGCACACCCGGGTACGGGTCACCGGTCAACTCGTCCCGAACGGGTACGCCGTCGAGGTCGAGGACCGGGGCCTGGGCATGACCCCGGAGGCGCTGGAGCTGGCGAACCAGCGGTTGGCCGAGCCACCCGAGTTCGACCCGGTGAACAGCGCCCGGCTGGGCCTGTTCGTGGTCGCCCAGCTCGGTGCCCGGCACGGGGTCAGGGTGCAGCTCCGCCCGTCCCCGTACGGCGGGGTCACCGCGGTGGTGTTGATCCCCGGTGAGCTGGTGGCACCCGGCAACGGCCCGCTCGCCCTGCCCGGACGACCGACCGAGCCGGTCAAGGCGATCGACACGGTCGAGTCCGGTGAGCTGGTGGAGCCGGGTTCCGGCCCGGCGCCCGGCGCGGTGTCGGCGACGCTCTCCGGGGCGCTGGCCGGTCGCGGCGGTGGCCCGGGTACCCGGGGCGGACTGACCGGCCGGGCCGGTTCCGCCCAACGGGCCGGCTCGGGGGCACCGGAGCGCCGGGCCCGGACCCTCGGACGGTTGACCGCGGTGCCGAGCACGGCCGACCGGGACACCCCGGACCGGACGGGCGGACCGTTCGCGGCGCCCGCCGCCGTGCCGATCGGTACGCCCGCCGAGACCCTGCCGCCGCCGCCGGCCGACCCCGCCACGGCTCCGCTGGGTGAGGACGGGCTGCCCCGCCGGATCCGGCAGACCAGCCTGGCGCCGCAGTTGCGTGAGCCGGCGCTGCCCGACGAGCCGGCCGCCCGTACCGAGGGCGCAACGGACCGGCGGACGAAGACGGCCGCCCGCTCCCCGGAGGAGGTCCGGGCGATGATGTCGGCGATGCAGGCCGGTACCGCGCGTGGCCGCCGGGACGCGGCGGGTCCGACCGACTCGCCCACCGTCCAACTGGCGACCCTCAAACCGCCCGCCCCCGCGCCGAACGCGGCTGCGGCTCCGTCCACCCCGGGGAACGACGAGCCGGTCACCGCCCCGCCGGCCAGCTCAGCCGATGCCCCGGTCACCGACCCGGGCTCCACCGATTCTGGAAGGGACGCGTAGTGGTGCACCCGACGAGGCCGGCCGATCTCGCCTGGCTCCTCGACGACCTGGTGGAGCGCGTACCGACGGCGGAACAGGCCGTGGTGCTCTCCGCGGACGGGTTGCTGATGGCCGCGTCCCGAGGGCTGTCGCAGGAGGACGCCGAGCACATGTCCGCCATGGCCGCCGGCTTCCAGAGCCTGGCCAAGGGGGCCAGCCGGCAGTTCGTCGCCGGCCCGGTACGGCAGACCGTGGTCGAGATGGAGTCGGCGTTCCTCTTCGTCACCGCCGCCGGTCAGGGTGCCTGCCTGGCCGTGCTCTGTGGCGCCGACTCCGACATCGGGCTGATCGCGTACGAGATGGCGATGCTGGTGACCCGGGTCGGCGAATACCTGAGTTCACCGAGCCGTGGTGCTGGGGTGACCGCCGATGCAAGATGACCAGCCCGGACCACACCACGACTGGCTGGATTCCGACGCCGGGCCGGTGGTCCGCCCGTACATGATGACGGGGGGTCGGGTCCGGCCGGCGATCGGCGGCTTCGACCTGGTCGCGTTCGTGGTCGCGGCCGTGCCCAGCGGTGACGGCCGGGCCGAGGCGCTCCAGCCGGAGCATCGGCAGATCCTCCGGCTGAGCCAGGAGCCGATCTCGGTCGCCGAGGTCGCCTCCTACCTCGACCTGCCGCTGGGTGTGGTCCGGATCCTCCTCGCCGACCTGCTCACGGCCGACCTGATCGCGATGTACGAGCCCT
This sequence comes from Micromonospora sp. NBC_01796, assembly GCF_035917455.1. Classification (NCBI taxonomy): domain Bacteria; kingdom Bacillati; phylum Actinomycetota; class Actinomycetes; order Micromonosporales; family Micromonosporaceae; genus Micromonospora; species Micromonospora sp. NBC_01796. The sequence goes on from NZ_CP109078.1 coordinate 4,260,507, forward strand.
CGTCGGCGCCCAGTTTCCCCGAAGACGACATCCTCAAGGCGGTGGTCAATGGACTCCGTGCGCTCTGACCGGGACGGCTCCGCCCAGCGGATCCCGCTCGCGTTGAAGATCCTGATCGCCGGTGGCTTCGGGGCCGGCAAGACCACCCTGGTCGGTGCGGTGAGCGAGATCAAGCCGTTGCAGACCGAGGAGATCCTCACCGACGCCGGGGTGGGCACCGACGACCTGGTCGGTGTCGAGAGCAAGACGACCACCACGGTGGCGATGGACTTCGGTCGGATCTCGATCAACGAGGACCTGCAGGTCTACCTCTTCGGCACCCCCGGTCAGGACCGGTTCTGGTTCCTCTGGGACGAGTTGGCGTTCGGGGCCCTCGGCGCGGTGGTGCTGGCCGACACCCGCCGGCTCGCCGACTGTTTCCCGTCGGTGGACTACTTCGAGCGGCGGGGTACGCCGTTCGTGGTCGGGGTGAACTGCTTCGAGGGGGCGCAACAGTTCAGCCCGTCCTCGGTCCGGGTCGCACTGGATCTCGACCCGGACGTCCCGGTTGTCCTCTGCGACGCCCGCAGCCGCCAGTCCGGCAAGGGCGTACTGGTCAGCCTGGTCGAGCACGTCGCCGCGCGGCGCGGCGTACCGGTCTCGGCGAACTGATCGTCGCCGCCGGTCAGGCGGCCACGATCAGCACGTCCAGCCGGCGCGGACCGTGCACCCCCTCGACCCGGTTCAGTTCGATGTCGCTGGTCGCCGACGGCCCGGAGACCAGGGTCAGCGGCCGGGTCGGGTCGGTGAGCCGGTGCAGCGCCTGCGGCACCCCGCCGACGACCTGACCGGCCCGCACCACGCAGACGTGATGGTCGGGGACCAGGGTGAGCAGCCGTCGTCCCTGGTCGGCGCCGGTGTCGAGGATCAGGGTGCCGGTCTGGGCGATCGCCACCGCGCACCCGGTCACCACGGCGAGCCCCGGCGCGTCCAGGTCGGTCACCGTCAGGGGCCTCGGCTCGCCGTCGCGCACGACCGTCCCCGGGTACGCGGACAGCCAGCCGGCCGGCAGTCCCGCCGCCACGGCCACCGCCGGTACGCCCTCCAGCAGCCCGCCCAGCGCCTCCGCCACCCCGCCGGGGGTGCAGTGGGTGACCGTCGCCTTGTAGTCGACCAGGCGGTCCACCAGCAACTCGACCAACGCCGGATCGGTGCCACCGTCGGTGCCGGGGGCGCCCGGCCGGGCGTCGGCCGGCTCCGGGTGGACGACGTACTGCCGGGGCACGGTGACCGGGGCGATCGGTGCGACCGCCCGGAGCCGGGCCATGATCTCGTCCCGCGCGCTCATGACAGCCCCTTCATGTGTTCAGTTCCGGCCACGGCCGGCCCACCATTCGCGGAAGGTCTCCGCCGCCGGCAGTGGTGCGTCCCGGGTGGAGGTCCAGCCGGACAGCGGCCAGGGCAGGTGCCGGACCGAGGTCTGCCGGCCACCCCGGCGCAGCGGGGCGGAACCGCGCCGGGCGGCGCGCAGGGCGGCGGTGTACCGGCGACGGTCCCGCATCACCCAGGACATCGCCCGCATCGCGGTCCGTTCCGCCGACGGTCGGCCCCGTTTCGCGTCGACACCCTGCTGGCGCAGGTGCACCAGCACCTCGGGGATGTCGATCCGGACCGGGCAGGCGTCGAAGCAGGCGCCGCAGAGCGTCGAGGCGTACGGGAGGGTTCGGTTCGCGCCCGCGTCCGGCCCGGTCATCTGCGGTGACAGGATCGCGCCGATCGGGCCCGGGTAGACCGACCCGTACGCGTGCCCGCCGACCCGTTCGTAGACCGGGCAGACGTTCAGGCAGGCCGAGCAGCGGATGCAGCGCAACGCCTGTCGCCCGACCGGGTCGGCCCGGACGTCGGTACGCCCGTTGTCCACCAGCACGATGTGCACCTGCTGCGGCCCGTCGCCCTCGGTGACCCCGGTCCACATCGAGGTGTACGGGTTCATCCGCTCACCGGTCGAGGAACGGGGCAGCAGTTGCAGGAACACCTCCAGGTCGTCGAAGGTGGGCAGCAGCTTCTCGATCCCGACCACGGAGATCAGCGTCTCCGGGAGGGTGAGGCACATCCGCCCGTTGCCCTCGGACTCGACCACCACCAGGGTGCCGGTGTCGGCGATGGCGAAGTTGGCGCCGGAGACGGCGACCTTGGCGGAGAGGAACTTGGCGCGCAGGTGCCGGCGGGCGGCCTCGGCGAGCGCGGCCGGTTCGTCGGTGAGCGACGAGGCGTCCACCCCGGGCATCCGCTCGGCGAAGATGTCGCGGATCTGGTGCCGGTTGTAGTGGATCGCCGGGACCAGGATGTGTGACGGCTGGTCGTCGGCGAGCTGCACGATCAGCTCGGCCAGGTCGGTCTCCACGGCGTCGATGCCGACCGCCTCGAGCGCCTCGTTCAGCCCGATCTCCTGGGTGGCCATCGACTTGACCTTGACCACCTCGCGGGTGCCGGTCTGCTGGACCAGCCGGGTGACGACGGCGCAGGCCTCGGTCGCGTCGCGGGCCCAGTGCACGGTCGCCCCGGCCGCGGTGGCTGCGGCCTCGAACCGGTCGAGCAGTTCGGGGAGCCGGGCCAGCACGTCGTCCTTGATCGCCGCGCCGGAGACCCGGAGCGCCTCCCAGTCGGGCACCTCGCCGACCATCCGCAGCCGTTTGTCGCGGATGGTGTGGGTGGCCCGGCGCAGGTTGGCCCGCAACTGCGGGTCGGCGAGCTTGGTCCGCGCGGCGACCGGAAACGGCAGCCGCGCGACGATGTTCCCGGTGCCGGTCATCCCGTTGCCTCCACGTTCCCGGTGCCGGTCATCTCGCTGCCTCCACGTTTCCGGTGGGAGTCACCCGGTTGCCGGTCACCTGGCGCCCTCCGCCGTGCCGGCGAGTACGTCCGCGGTGCCGGCCAGGATCTCCGCGTAGTGGATGGCCCGTAACTCGGGGCGGGTGCCGCCGTCGCCGTCGGGTTGGCCGGTCCGGCGGGACAGGCCCCCGCCGATGTGCGCCAGGCAGGAGTTGTCGGCCGCGGCGACGTACCGGGCGCCGGTCGAGCAGACCGCGTCGCACTTGTCGGCCAGCATCGCGCCGGAGACCCCGGCGTTCTTGACCGCGAAGGTGCCGCCGAAGCCGCAGCACTCCTGTGCGCCCGGCAACTCGACCAGGTCGATGTCGCGTACGGCGCGGAGCAGTTGCAGCGGCCGGTCGCCGAGGCGCAGCATGCGCAGGCCGTGGCAGGTCGGGTGGTACGTGACCCGGTGCGGGAACGAGGCGCCGAGGTCGGTCACGCCGAGCACGTCGACCAGCAGTTCGGAGAGTTCGTACGTCCGTGGTGCGAGGTGTGCGACCCGCTCGGCGAGCGCCGGCTCGGAGGCGGCCAGCCGGGGGTACGACTCACGCACCATCGCCACGCACGAGCCGGACGGGGCCACCACGGCGTCGTACGCCTCGAAGGTGTCGACGAACCGACGGACCAGCGGCATCGCCTCGGCCCGGTAGCCGCTGTTGGCGTGCATCTGGCCGCAGCAGCTCTGTTCGAGGGGGAACTCGACGGTGTGGCCGAGCCGTTCCAGGATCGTCACCACCGCCTTCCCGGTGCCGGGGAACACCAGGTCGTTGACGCAGGTCACGAAGAGCGCGATGCGCACGGATTCTCCTTTCGCGGCAGGTCGGTCCGGTCCGCCACGTACGGCGGGTTGGCTGGTCGCCAGGGGTTGCCGCCCGGTCGCGGCGGGTTGGCTGGTCGCCAGGGGTTGGCTGGTGGCGGCGGCACGGCTGGGCGGGACACGTCAGGCCGTCTCGAAGAAGGGCAGGTGCCGGTCGCGGGCGGCGAGCAGGTGGGCGCGCATGGCGGCACCCGCCGCGTCCGCGTCCGCGGCGGTGACCGCGTCCACGATCCGGTGGTGTTCGCGGGCGCTGATCCCGTGGTGGGTGGCCGGGAAGTAGAGCCGGAACAGGTGCAGGTGGGACCGGAGTCGGACGATCGCGTCGTGCAGGAGCCGGTTGCCGGCCTGCTCGGCGACGAGGTGGTGGAACCGGGCGTCCTGGTTGGTGAACTCGGCGATGGCGGCGAAGCCCTCGGTGCCCGGTGCCGGGCCGGGGAGTTCGGCCGCGCCCCGGAGGGCGGCGAGTGCCTCGGCGGGTTCGGGGAGTCCGGCGATCCGGTGGGCGGCCCGTTCGGTGGCGACCGGTTCGAGGAGGAGTCGCATCTCGACCAGTTCGTCGAACTCGGCGCGGGTGAGCAGCGGGGTGGCGGTGTATCCGGCGAGGGCGCGCTTGCGGACCAGCCCGTCGGATTCGAGCCGGGCGAGCGCCTCCCGGACCGGGGTGGGGGAGACCTGCAACTGTCGGGCCAGGGCGTCGATGTTGATCCGTTCGCCGGGCGCCACCGCATGGTCCATCACCAACGTACGCACCGACTCGTAGACGTCGTCGGCGAGTGTTGTCCGTCGCGCGGGCCGCAATACCTCCACCACGATCGAAGATCCTATAGGATCGGCCACTCCGATAGGAAGGGCCCCCGTTCCACGAAAACCGGCCCGGTTCCACGGAAACCCAGGACAAGCGACTCGTCCCGCCGGGCGGAAGCGGCCGTGCTCTGGTTGGATCAAGCGGGTGCGACGGCACCGGCAACCGGGCACGGCGGCGGACGGAGCGATGCGATGACTGACGGCGGCGAGCTTGTCTACCTCGGGTGTTACACCGCGGAGGCGGACGGGCGCGGGACCGGGGTCGTCGCGGCGCGACGGGATCCGGTGACCGGGGCGCTCGAAACGCTCGGCACGGTCGCCCCGACCGAATCGCCGTCCTTCCTGGCCCGACACCCGACCCAACCGGTGCTGTACGCGGTGAACGAGCGGGCCGAGGGGACGGTCAGTGCCTGGGCCGTCGACGGCGACGCCTCCCTGCGCCCGCTCGGCACCTGGTCCACCGGTGGGGACAGCCCCTGTCACCTGGCGGTCGCACCCGACGGCAGCCACCTGTTCGCGGCCAACTACGGCAGCGGCAGTGTGTCCGTACACCCGTTGGACCTGGCGGGGGTGCCGGGTGAGCGGACCGACCTGCGGGTGCACGACGGACATGGTGTCGACCCGGACCGGCAGGAGGGTCCGCACGCCCACATGGTCTCGCCGGACCCGGACGGCGGGTCGCTGCTCGCGGTGGACCTGGGCACCGACACCCTCTACCGGTACGACCTGGACACGCTCGGCGGGCGCCTGCTGCCGCGTGAGCCGTTCACCCGGACCCGCCCCGGCACCGGTCCCCGGCATCTGGCCCGCCATCCCGACGGGCGGCGGTGTTACCTGGCCGGCGAGCTGGACGCCACGGTGACGGCGTACAGCGTGGAGGGTGACGGCACGCTGCGCGAGCGCGGGCGGGTCGCGGCGAGCGCCAGGCACGGGCTCGTCCAGCCCTCCGAGATCGCGGTACGACCGGACGGCCGTTTTCTCTACCTCGCGAACCGGGGAGTGGGCACGATCTCGGTGTTCGCGCTCGACGACGAGATCCCGAGATACGTCACCGAGGTGGCCACCGGCGGCACCTGGCCGAGGCATTTCGCATTGATCGGTACCCACCTCTATGTCGCCGACGAACGGGCCGACGTGGTGAGTGTGTTCGTGGTCGACCCGGCCGCCGGGATCCCCGAGCCGGCCGGCTCGGTCGCGGTGTCGAGTCCCACCTGCGTGCTCGGACCGCTGCCCTCGGTGGCCGTCGCGGACCGGTGAACGGTCCCGGTGATGGTGATAATTTTTACCGGGATAAATGCTAATCGGTCACACCTGTCAAATGCGCGACATGCTCCGGTTGGAAGGCATGAGCACGAAAGCTCACCCGCTGGGCGGATTACCCGACAGTTTGACGTCAATCAGCTACGCAGTGTGAAATTCGGGGTGCGATCCGTATCTCCTGCGTAACTTTCGACCGAACGTAGGTGGCATTATGCGGAGTCGTTACGCAAGATGGTCACCGTGTCGGGCCGCCATCGCATGCGTAACAGTATTCGTGGAGCAGGCGCCATCGCAGCGGCGATGGCGCTTGTCCTTGTCGTGGTGGGAGCGTGGTTCGGCTATCGGCAGTTGGCCGAGCCGGCTTGCACCGGACAACTGCGTCTGAACGTCGACGCCGCTCCCGAGATCGAACCGGCCGTCGAGGCCGCCGCCGCCCAGTGGGCGGAGAACGGCGCCGCGGCCGAGGGGGTCTGCGTCGAGGTCGCGGTAACCGCCAGCGATCCGGCCGACGTGGCCGCCATCCTCGCCGGGAAGCACGGGGTGTCGCTGTCCGGTGTGGGCCAGGCGCCCGGCACCGCGGTCGCACCGGACGTGTGGATTCCGGACTCCAGCACCTGGCTGCTGCGGTTGAGCAAGGAGGCGGCCGGTTTCGCGCCGACCAACAACGCGCCGATCGGCCGCAGCCCGGTGGTGGTCGCGATGCCGCAACCGGTGGCCGCCTCGGCGGGCTGGCCGGAGAAGAAGATCACCTGGACCGACCTGCTCAAGCAGGTCACCACCGGCACCAAACTCCGTACCGGGATCGTCGAGCCGACCCGCGACGCCGCCGGCCTGTCCGGGCTGCTCGCGCTCGGTGCCGCCGCCGGCGCGGCCGGTGGCGCGCAGGCCCAGCAGGCCACCACCTCGGCGTTGCGGGCGCTGGCGGCCGGCCGGTCCGCGGTGCGGCAGGACCTGCTGGCCAAGTTCCCGAGGGCCACCGACCCGGCGACGATCGCCTCCGCGCTCAGCGCCGCCGCGCTGTCGGAGGAGGACGTCATGGAGTACAACGCGAAGCAGCCGGCGATCCCGCTCGCCGCGGTCTACGTGGAACCGACGCCGCTGTCACTGGACTACCCGTTCGCGGTCATGCCCGGCATCGACCCGGCGCGGGTCGCCGCGGCCGAGGGCCTGTTCAAGGTGCTCACCGAGGCCAGCTTCAAGGACCGGCTCGCCAAGCAGAACCTGCGCGGACCGGACGGCACCTGGGGTGAGGGGTTCAGCGCACCGCAGGGCGCCCCCAGCCCGGCCGGTACGCCCGTGGCCACCGGTTCACCGGCCGAGGGCGGTACGGCAGCCGGCGGACCCGATCCCGCCGCCGTCACCCGCGCCCTCTCCACCTGGACCGCGATCACCCTGCCGTCCCGGATGCTCGCCGTCATCGACGTGTCCGGCTCGATGCTCGAGGTGGTGCCGACCGCCAACAACGCCACCCGCGCACAGGTCACCCTGGCCGCCGCGCAGGGCGGTCTCGACCTCTTCGACGAGTCGTGGGCGGTCGGTCTGTGGATCTTCTCCACCGAGCTGGTCGGTGCCCGGGACTACCGGGAACTGGTGCCGATCGGTCCGCTGACCAGCCAGCGTGGACAGCTCAAGTCGGCGCTCGCGGGCATCCAGCCGAAGAAGCTCGGCGACACCGGGCTGTACGACACCGTGCTCGCGGCGTACAAGGCGGTCCAGGACGGGTGGGAGCCGGGTCGGGTCAACTCGGTGGTGATGCTGACCGACGGCAAGAACGAGGACGACAACGGCATCACCCAGGCGAAGCTGCTGGCCGACCTGAAGGCGGCGGCCGACCCGGAACGACCGATCCAGGTCGTGATCATCGGTATCGGCAACGGGGTCAACCGCGGGGAACTGGACGCGATCACCAAGGTGACCGGTGGCGGCGTCTTCGTGACCGAGGACCCGGCGAAGATCGGCGACATCTTCCTGCAGGCGATCGCGCTGCGGCCGGCGCCCCGCTGACCTGAACCCCCATGGCCGGCCGGCTGAACACCGGCCGGCCATCCGGCGAAACATCCACCGTACGGCCGGACATCGGACGATTCACCGACGCGGATCGCGCGCTTCGGGGGTTAGGGTACGCCCGGCGGGTGCCCGGCCCCACGGGAAGTGACAGTAATCTGTCCGAAGCTCTCCGTAATCGGATCCGTAGGTGAAGATGTTCGAGGTGTCCCGGCACCGTCGGTCCGATGGGGAGGATCGGCGGTTGAACCGGGATTCTCCGTAAGTGCTGGGGAGGGCCGGGTGACGTCGGCAACACTGCTTAGCTCCGAGACTCTGCCTCCGGAACTGCCACCGGAGGCGTCCGCTGTCACGACCAGGTCAAGGCATCGGGCTTACCTCCGAACCACCCTCGTCTTCGACACCATCACCCTCGGGGTCGCCGTACTGGTCGGATACTTCGGCCGGTTCGGGGGGGACGATCCACGGGGCTCCGACATCTCGTACCTGATCATCGCCCCCGCGCTGGTGCTGATCTGGTTGCTCTCGCTACGCGGCATGCGCGCGTACGACGACCGGGTGCTGGGGTACGGCGCGGACGAGTACCGGCGGGTCACCGCGGCGAGCCTGAGGCTGGCCGGCGGGATCGCGATCGCCGGCTACATCGCCGACGTGGGAGTGTCCCGGGGTTTCCTCGGCATCTCCTTCGCGGTCGGCACGGTCGGCCTGGTGGTCGCCCGGTTCGCCGCCCGCAAACGACTGCACCGGGCCCGCGCCCGTGGGGTCGGGTGGGCCAGGCAGGTGCTGGTGGTCGGAGACACCCCGCACGTCCTGGAGTTGGTGCACACGCTGCGTCGGGAGCCGCACGCCGGTTACCAGGTGGTCGGTGCCTGCATCCCGGACGCCCTGCTGGCTCCGGTGCCGCAGCGGTTGGGTGACGTACCGGTGGTCGGGTCGTTGCGCGGGGTCGCGGACGCCGCGGTCGCGGTCGGTGCCGACACGGTCGCGGTGACCGCGTCCAGCGAACTCACCGCCACCCGGCTGCGTCGCCTCGGCTGGCAGCTCGAGGGGACCGGGATCGACCTGGTCCTGGCACCGGCGCTGACCGACGTGGCCGGCCCGCGCATCCACACCACACCCGTGGCCGGGCTGCCGCTGATCCACGTGGAGGCACCCGAGTTCCGGGGCGCCCGCAAGGTCGTGAAGGGTTTCGTGGACCGGGCGGCGGCCTTCGCGGCGCTCACCGTGGCCCTGCCGATCCTGGCCGTGCTGGCGCTGGCGATCAAGCTGGACAGCCGGGGGCCGGTGATCTTCCGGCAGATCCGGGTCGGCCAGGGCGGCCGGGAGTTCGGTGTCTACAAGTTCCGCACCATGGTGACCAACGCGGATGCCCTGCTGGCCGAGTTGACCGCCCGGAACGAGACCGACGGCCTGATGTTCAAGATGCGCGACGACCCCCGGGTGACCCGGGTGGGCAAGTTCCTGCGCAAGTGGTCGCTGGACGAGTTGCCGCAGCTCGCGAACGTTCTGTTCGGTCACATGAGCCTCGTGGGCCCGCGCCCGCCGCTCCCCTCCGAGGTGGCCCGCTACGACGGCGACGTGGCCCGCCGCCTGCTGGTCAAGCCCGGCATGACCGGCCTCTGGCAGGTCAGCGGCCGCTCCGACCTAACCTGGGAAGACGGCATCCGCCTGGACCTCTACTACGTAGAAAACTGGTCCCTAGCCGCCGACCTAACCATCCTCTGGAAAACCTTCGGCGCCGTAATAAACAGCCGAGGCGCCTACTAACCCCCCCAACCCCCCACCCCACCCCCGATCTTCCCGTTGATCATGAAGTTAGCGACGCGATCCGGCTCGTTGGACGTCGCTAACTTCATGATCAACGGGCTTTACGGGGTCAGCCAGGGGGCGGGGTTGGCGAGGACGGTGCGGACTATGGAGCCGGCGGCGCCTAGGACGGCGGCGTCGCGGGTGAGGAGGGACGGGCGTATGGAGACGGGGGACCAGGCGGCGGTGAGGACCCGGGTGCGGATCTCGATTTCCAGGGGTGGGCGGAGCCACTGGGCCAGTGGGGCGTAGATCCCGCCGAGCACGACGGTGTCCAGATCCAGCAGGTTGATCACCCCGGCGATAGCCACACCGAGCGCGGTGGCCGCCTCGGTCAGCGCGGCGAGCGCCGCCGGGTCGCCGGTGCCGGCCAGCTCGGCCAGCCGGGCGATCGCCGCGTCGGCGGGCAGCCCCCGGCCGGCGAGCCCGGCACCGGTCAGGATCGCCTCCTGGCCGGCGTACTGCTCCAGGCAGCCACGGGAGCCGCAGCGGCAGGGACGGCCGGTCGGGTGGACCGGCAGGTGGCCGAGTTCACCGCTCCAGCCCCTGGCCCCCCGGAACAGGGTGCCGTGCAGCACGATTCCGGCCCCGATGCCGATCTCGCCGGAGACGTACAGGAAGGTTGCCGGGCCGGGTGGCCCCGCGTGCAGCTCGCCGAGAGCGGCCAGGTTCGCCTCGTTGTCGATGGTCAACCAACCACCGTTGCCGGCCCGCCGACGCGGGTTGGCGGGGCCGGGGATCCGGGCCGCCGGCCGGGTCGGCGCCGGGATGACCGCGCCCGGTTGACCGGGTACGGACAGCCGGTGACCGGCCAGCGCCGGGTGCGTGTTGAGCCCGCCGACCAGGTCGACGTCGCGCCAACCCAGGTTCGGCGCCAGCCGTACCACGCCGGACTCGGTGACCAGCCCCGGTACGGCCAGCGCGGTCCCGGCGAGGGTCAGGCGCTGGCGAGCGGCCTCGGCGCGGGCGGTGGCGGCGAGGTCACCGAGGTCGTTGAGCACCTCGGCGGGCGAAATCGGGCGCAGGTCGACCCGGCGGACCGCCCGGTGCCGGACGGCTCCGGTCAGGTCGACCACGCAGGCGGCCAGGTAGTCGACGTTGATCTCCAGGCCGAGTCCGGCCGGCCCGTCGGTGGCCAGCACCAGGCCGAGGGCGGGTCGGCCGGCACCGGTACGGGGAGCCGGGTCGACCTCGGTCAGCAGGTGCCCGCCGATCAGGTCGTCGACCAGGGCGGAGACGGTGGCCCGGGTGAGTCCGGTGGCGGTGGCGAGATCGGCGCGCGAGGGTGGACGGGGCGCGTCGGCGATGTGCCGCAGCAGCAGGGCCAGGTTGTGCTCACGCAGGCTCGCCTGGCGTACGGCCGTGCCCGCCGTACCCACCTGGCCGTTGCCGGGTTGCGTCACGTCTTGACAATGCCACAGGCCGGTCAAATAATTCAACGGGTAAACAAATCAAAGATGTTACGTGGAGGTCATCGATGGCTGCCCAACCCACTCGCGCCGACAAGTTCTCGTTCGGACTCTGGACCGTGGGCTGGGAGGCCCGCGACCCGTTCGGTGACGCCACCCGCGCCCCGCTGGACGCGGTGGAGGCCGTGCACAAGCTCTCCGAGCTCGGTGCGTACGGCATCACCTTCCACGACGACGACCTGATCCCGTTCGGCTCCGACGACGCCAAGCGCGAGCACCACATCAGCCGCTTCCGCAAGGCGCTGGACGAGACCGGCCTGGTGGTGCCGATGGTCACCACCAACCTGTTCACCCACCCGATCTTCAAGGACGGCGGGTTCACCAGCAACGACCGCGACGTACGCCGGTTCGCCCTGCGCAAGGTCCTGCGCAACGTCGACCTCGCCGCCGAGCTGGGTGCCAAGACCTTCGTGATGTGGGGCGGCCGGGAGGGCTCGGAGTACGACGTCGCCAAGGACATCCGGGCGGCCCTGGACCGCTACCGCGAGGCGGTCAACCTGCTCTCCCAGTACGTGATCGACAAGGGCTACGACATCAAGTTCGCGATCGAGCCGAAGCCGAACGAGCCCCGGGGCGACATCCTGCTCCCGACCGTCGGCCACGCCCTGGCCTTCATCAACGAGCTGGAGCACCCGGAGCTGGTCGGCCTCAACCCGGAGACCGGGCACGAGCAGATGGCCGGCCTCAACTACGCGCACGGCATCGCGCAGGCGCTCTGGGCCGGCAAGCTGTTCCACCTCGACCTCAACGGCCAGCGCGGCATCAAGTACGACCAGGACCTGGTCTTCGGTCACGGTGACCTGATGAACTCGTTCGCCCTGGTCGACCTGCTCGAGTTCGGTGGCCCGCAGGGCGCCCCGGCGTACGAGGGGCCGAGGCACTTCGACTACAAGCCGTCCCGGACCGAGAACTTCGACGGGGTCTGGGCGTCGGCCGCCGCCAACATGCGCACCTATCTCCTGCTCAAGGAGCGGGCGGCGGCGTTCCGGGCCGACCCGGAGGTGCAGGCCGCCCTCGCCGCCAGCAAGGTCGACGAGCTGTCCACCCCGACCGTCGGTGCCGGCGAGACGTACGCCGACCTGATCGCCGACCGGACCGCGTTCGAGGACCTCGACGTGGCCGAGGTGTCGGCGCGCGGCTTCGGTTTCGTGCGCCTGAACCAGCTCGCGGTCGAGCACCTGCTCGGCGCTCGTTGATCCGTACGCCCCTTCCTATCCGTACCCCTGCCCGCTAGACCACCCACCAACCCTCAGCCAGCCACGGAGGCCGGACATGGCGCTCGTCGCCGGGGTCGACTCGTCGACCCAGTCGTGCAAGGTGATGATCCGCGACGCGGAGACCGGCGAACTCGTCCGCTCCGGACGGGCCGCCCATCCGGCCGGCACCGAGGTGGATCCGCAGGCGTGGTGGGATGCGTTGCAGGATGCCGTGGCGCAGGCCGGCGGCCTGGCGGACGTGGCTGCCGCCTCGGTCGCCGGCCAGCAGCACGGCATGGTCTGTCTCGACGAGCAGGGCGGGGTCGTCCGCCCCGCCCTGCTCTGGAACGACACCCGTTCGGCCGGTGCGGCGGTCGACCTGATCGAGGAACTCGGCGGGGCCGGTGACGGCGGCTCCGGTGGCGACCGGGTCGGTGCCCTGGTGGCCGGTCGGCACGCCTGGGCCGAGGCGGTCGGCAGCGTACCGGTGGCCAGCTTCACCGTGACCAAGCTCCGCTGGCTGGCCCGCAACGAGCCGGCGTCGGCGGAACGTACGGCGGCGGTCTGCCTGCCGCACGACTGGCTCACCTGGCGGCTGGCCGGTGCCACCGGGCTGGACGCCCTGCGTACCGACCGGGGCGACGCGAGCGGCACCGGTTACTGGTCGCCGCGCACCGGCGAGTACCGGCTCGACCTGCTGGAACAGGCGTTCGGCCGGCGACCGGTGCTCCCGGTCGTGCTCGGCCCGACCGGTCGGGCCGGCGAACTGCCCAACGGCGCCCCGCTCGGCCCCGGCACCGGCGACAACGCCGCCGCGGCGCTCGGCGTCGGCGCGCTGCCCGGTGACGTGATCGTCTCCATCGGCACCTCGGGCACCGTGTTCAGCGTGGCCGAGACACCCTCGCAGGACAGCTCCGGCGCGGTGGCCGGTTTCGCCGACGCCACCGGCCGTTTCCTGCCCCTGGTCGCCACGCTCAACGCGGCGCGGGTGCTGGACGCGGCGGCGAAGATGCTCGGCGTCGACCTCGACGAACTGGCCCGGCTGGCCCTCTCAGCGCCCTCGGGCGCGGACGGGCTGGTCATGGTGCCGTACCTGGAGGGCGAGCGGACCCCCAACCGCCCCCTGGCAACCGGCGCGGTGCACGGCCTGACCCTGCGTACGTCCACCCCCGCCCACCTGGCGCGGGCGGCGGTCGAGGGCCTGCTCTGCGGCCTCGCGGACGGCCTGGACGCGATGGTCGCCCAGGGTGCCACGGTCAACCGGGTGATCCTGGTCGGCGGCGGTGCCCGCTCCGAGGCGGTACGCCGGATCGCTCCCGAGGTGTTCGGCTGCCCGGTCCTGGTCCCCGCCCCCGGCGAGTACGTAGCCGACGGCGCCGCCCGCCAGGCCGCCTGGGTAGCCCTCGGCGGCGAAGCCCCACCCCCCTGGGCCGCCACCACCACCGAGCAGTACGACGCCCCTCCCGCCCCCCACATCCGCGACCAATACACCACCGCCCGCGACCTCTTCACCAACCGCCCCGCCCCCGCCTAACCACCCCCGGCTCACCTCGTTGATCATGAAGTTAGCGCAGGTTTGATCTCTGCTGGGCGCGCTAACTTCATGATCAACGGCAGAGGGTCAGAAGGTGGTTGCTGTGGTGGTGGGGGGGAGGGCGTTGGAGGGGCCGATGAACTGTTGTGCGGGGCGTTCGCCGGTGATGGTCGGTATCGAATTCACCACTCGTCCGGTCAGGTCGACCACGATCAGTTCGTGATTCACTTCGGCAACTGGTGTGCTGGTGGCGGCGGACGGGCCCGTTGACGGAAGCCGCCTGACGTTCGACCGGTTCAGCAGCAGGTGCTCGGTGTCGTACCAGCCGATCATCGCGTTGAAACGGGGCGTCGTCAGCGTGTGCCGTACCGCCCCGGTGGTCGGGTCGGCGATGACGATGGAGCCGGAACCGGCGCCCCCCGGTCCCATCAGGAGGGCCATGCTGTTGCCGTCGGGGGAGAAATCGGGCGGTAGGGCGACGACTCCGGGACCGGTGCTGACGTCGCGCACCAGCGCGCCGGTCAGGTCGTAGAAGCGGATGCTCGTCACCGTCGCCCTGCCCCCCTCGGCGACCAGGGTCAGCGCCAGGGCGACGTTGTTGCCATCCGGCGTCCATTCCAGACTCGGCGGGCGGTCCAGGGACGCGAGTCCGGGCAGCGGCACGAAGGTGGTTTTCAGCGTTTCCGGGTCGACCAGCGCGAAGCCGGGTTCGCCCGGTCGCGGTAACTGGGTGAAGAGGATCCGCTGCCCGTCCGGCGACCACCGGCCGTCGCCCGGATACCGCGAGCCGGCCGCGCCGGCACCGCCGAGGTCGTCGATCCACCGTACGTTCCCGCTGGCCCGGTCCATCACGCCCACCCGCCCCGGGTGGGCCGTACTGCCGTCGCCCGCGCCGACCACCACGCGGGAGCCGTCCGGTGACGGCATGACGTACCGGTAGGGCACCCGTTCGTACCGGCCGGTCTTCGGGTCGAGCAGGAGTGAGTGCCAGAACCGTGGACTCGAATCCGCGATCGTCACGTCCCGGATGCCGCTGTACGCCGTGACCACGTGCGGCTTCAGCGTGGTGCCGGCGACCGGTCCGGTGCTGTCGGGCGGGGTGGTCGTACCGCTGGTCGGGGCGACCGCAGCGACCACCCCGACCAGGGCGGCGCAGACGCCGGTGGCCACCCCGCCACCTGCCACCCGTCGGGCGACCCGTTGCCGTCGGGCGGTGAGCAGCACGGACGAGGCCAGCCCGGCCGGCGGGGAAGCCGTCTCGGCCAACTCCTCGAACGTGTTCCGGAGCGCTCCGGTGAGGTACGGATTCATCGGCTTGTCCTCTCCTTCGTACCGAGGAGGTCGAGGTCGGGGCAGAGCACACGCAGCCGGGCGAGGGCACGGGCGTGCTGGCTGCGTACCGTCGATTCGGTGCAGCTCAGGATCAGCGCGATCTCGCTGTCCGGGCGGTCCTCGAAGTAACGCAGCACCAGCACCGCCCGGTGTTTCGGGGCGAGTCGCGCCAGCGCCCGTCTGAGCGTCAGATGAAGGTCGACCGTGGCACTGTCGTCCCCCGGTGCCCGGACCTCCGGCACCCGTTCGATGCTCACCTCGCGCCGCCGCCGTACGCTGCGCCACCAGCTCGTCTGCTCGCGGTAGAGCGCGGTACGCAGGTACGCCTCGGGATTGCCGGTACGGATCCGCCCCCAGTGCCGTACGCCCCTGGCCAGCACCGTCTGGAGCAGGTCCTCGGCCTGTTGGCGGTGCCCGGTGAGGGCGAGCGCGGTGCGGAACAGCGAGTGTGAGCGCGTCTCGACGAAGTCGGTGAACTCCCGTTCGAGCTCAGCGTTCATCTAAATGCCTATCCCTCATGCCGATGACAACGCCGGACAGGGGACGGCTGCTGCTTTCCCGAAGGAGTCTTCAATCAAAGATCTGAGATCTTGGTACGGAATCGTCGTGGCGACGACGTCGCGATTCCAAGATCTCGGATCTTGCCCGGTGGTACGGGTCAGGGGTGGCGGAGGCCGGATACGAAGGTGCGCCAAGTGGCGGGCGTGAAGGTGAGGGTGCCGCCGTCCCGGTCCTTTGTGTCCCGTACCAGCACCCGGCCGGGCAGGTTGTCCGCCACCTCCACACAGGCGCCGTTGTTCGCACCGCTGCGCGTGCTGGTCCGCCACCGTGCACCGGTCAGATCCATGTCTCCGCGACCTCCATGAGCTTGTCGATCGACTGCTGGGGCGCCAGCGCCTCACCAAGTATCGCCTCCCAGACGTCGCGCACCTCGGCGATATCGGTCTCGCGGGCCACCACCTGGCCCAGCAACTGATTGTCCAGGTAGACGACCTCCTCGCCGCCGGTCACGCGGGCGATGATGAAAGGCCCGTCGAGTCCCGCGTAGGCACCGGCACTCGACGGGACCACATGGAGCCGGACCCGGGGATGTTCGGCGGCCAGATTGGCCAGGTGCAACACCTGTTCGCGCATCACCTTCGGGCCGCCGATCGGTCGGCGCAACACCGACTCGTCCAGCGTCGCGACCAGCAGGGACAGGTTTTCACCATCCAGAACCCGCTGCTGCTCCAGTCGGCGCACGACCCGCCGTTCCGCCTCCTCCGTGCTGATCCGATCGTTGCAGGCGTAGACCGCACGGACATACGCCTCGGTCTGCAGCAGGCCGGGCACCCAGCCGTGCTCGTACCAGCGCAACATGGTCGCCTCGCGCAACATCTCGGTCCGTTCACGGACCCACGGCGGTATGAGGTCCAGGTCACCCAGTTCGACCCAGAGCCGCTCGAACAGGCCGCCGTTCCTGAGTCCCCGGTCGACCGCGCGGATGTATTCAATCGTCGGTGGGCGGGTGCCGTTCTCGACCGCACTGACGTGGGACGGGGAGAAGTTGCACCTCCTGCCGAACTACTCCTGGGTCTCCTCGACCAACATCCGCGCCCGGCGGATCTCCCGTACGACGAATGCCTGAACCGATACGTCCATCTGCCGTCCAATCCCTGGATCGAGCTGCGCTGGCCAGCCATCAAGCCTAGAGATGGGGACGACTCAACGTGAACCCATGACTCCCCAGAGCTGCCCAAATCCGCCCCGTGATTCCCCACCGGGCCCGGATGCGGCCCTATCCGGGGTCGTTGCCGCATGCTGTTCGGGTGTCGGAGATGACCAAGACCGGTGGTGGAGGCAGGGTGGCCCGGGGCGGTGGCCCCGGACACCGGTTCTACAGCGTGCTGGTTTTTGTCGTGCTCGCCTCGCTGGACAACGTCGCCATCGGCCTGGTGCCACCGCTGTACGCGCCGATCAGCTCCACCCTCGGCGTCAACACCTCGGCGATCGGGCTGGTCACCGCGATCAGTTTCCTGGTCAGCGCGATAGCGGCGGTCGGCTGGGCGTACTTCGGTGATCGGACCAACCGCAAACCGCTGCTGATGATCGGCACCCTGCTGTGGGCGGTCGGTACTGCCGGCAGTGCCGCCGCCGGCAACTACCCGGACTTCTTCGGCGCCGCCGGGGGGTACCCCGCGTTCTTCCTCGCCCAGGCGGTGGCCGCGATCGGTCTCGGTGCCGTCGGCTCGGTCGGGTTCTCGGTGGTCACCGACCTCATCTCGCCCCGCCGCCGGGGACTGGTGATGAGCTTCTGGGGACTGTCGCAGGGTATCGGCACCCTCGCCGGGACCCTGCTCGGCGGCATCCTCGGCTCGACCGACTGGCGGCTGCCGTTTCTCGTACTGAGCGTTGCCGGGCTGGTCGCCACGGTTTTGTACCTGTTCACGTACGACATCCAGCGGGGGCAGAGCGAGCCGGAACTCGCGCAGGCGCTCGCCACCGGGCACGAGTACGACTACCGGATCAGCCGGGCCGACCTGCCGAGAATCCTGAACCGGCGGACCAACCGGTGGCTGATCCTCCAGGGGCTGACCGCGCAGGCGGCCTTCGGCTCACTGGTCTGGCTGCCGGTCCTGTTCCAGGAACGGGCGCAGGACCAGGGTTTCTCCAGCTCGACCGCGATCATCATCGGGAGCGTCTTCGCCACCCTGTTCCAACTCGGCGGGGTGCTCTCCATCGTCGGTGGACTCGTCGGCGACGCACTGCAGCGGCGTACGCCCAGGGGCCGGGCGTTGGTCGCGGCCGTCGGCATTCTCGCGGCCGTGCCGTTCTACCTGGTCCTGTTCTTCGTGCCGATCCGGATCGACGTCCCCGACGGCGCCGGCGCCGGTACGGTCATCAGCTCCGTGGTGGGCAGTGTGTTCACCGAACCGACGGTCGGCTTCAGTCTGCTCACCGCGCTCCTCGCGCTCGCCCTGACCTCGGCGAACTCGCCGAACTGGTTCGCGCTGATCGCCGACGTGAACCCGCCCGAGCACCGGGGCACCGTCTACAGCCTCGGCAACCTGGTCAACGGGGTCGGCCGGGCCGCCGGCAACGGCCTGGTCGGGATCGCCTTCCAGGGGCTGCGGGCGGCGTTCCCGCCCCCGCTGAACTTCGCCGTCGGCCTGGCCGCCTTCCAGCTCTTCTTCATTCCCACCGGAATCATGTACTGGCTCGCCTCCCGCACCTCCCCCAAGGACATCAAGAACGTCCACACCCTCCTCCAGTCCCGCGCCGACGACGCGGCCCCCCACCCCTGACCGCGCCGATCTTGCAGTTGTGGCGCCCAGCTCATCCCGATTCGGGGCTTATCCGAGCAACCACAACTGCAAGATCAACGCACGGAGAGGAGGGCGGGAGGGCGGGGAGGGGTCAGGGGTGGAACCAGACGGTTACGTCGGTGGGGACGTGGTTGTCGGGGTTGAGGGGTTCGGTGGATTGGAGCACGGTGGCGCCCTCGGGCAGCGGCGCCGGGTCGGGGCCGAAGTTGGTCAGGACCGAGAGGTTGCCGTTGCGGAAGTGGATGACGTCGTCGGGGCTGGTGAGCCAGTAGACGGTGCCTCGGCCGAGGGCCAGTTCGCGGCGCAGTCGCAGGGCGGTCCGGTACAGCTCGTACGTCGACCCGGCCACGCCGCGTTGCAGGTCGAGGGCGTACTCGGCGTAGAGGGCCGGCTGCGGCAGCCAGCTCCGGTCGGTGGGGCCGAAGCCGTACGACGGGGCGTCGGACTCCCACGGGATCGGCACCCGGCAGCCGTCCCGACCCTTGTGGGCGTGTCCGCTGCGCTCCCAGGTCGGGTCCTGGCGGGCCTCGTCCGGCATCGTGGTGTGCTCGGGCAGGCCCAGTTCCTCACCCTGGAACAGGTACGCCGAGCCGGGCAGAGCCAGCATCAGCAGGGTCGCCGCACGGGCCCGACGCAACCCGAGTACGGCGTCCGGCTGTGGGTCGTCGGCGCCGATCCCGTTCGGCCGGGTCTGGCCGACCGGGAGCCCGAGCCGGGTCGCGTGCCGGATCACGTCGTGGTTGGAGAGCACCCAGGTGGTGGGGGCGTTGACCGCCGCACTCGCCTCCAGTGAGCGGGTGATGACCGCGTACTGGGCGGGTGCGGTCCAGGCCGCCTCCAGGTACTCGAAGTTGAACGCCTGGTGCATCTCGTCCGGGCGGACGTACGCGGCCAGCCGCTCCGCGGGCTGCACCCACGCCTCGGCGACCAGGATCCGCTCACCCGGATAGCTGTTCAGCACCTGCCGCCAGTCCCGGTAGATGTCGTGCACCCCGTCCTGGTCCCACATCGGCGGGCGGGGACGGTCGGTGCCCTCGCCGGAGAGCGGTTCGAGCGGGTAGCTCCAGTCGGCGAGATCGGCCTGCTTGATCAGCCCGTGGGCGACGTCGACCCGGAAGCCGTCGACGCCCCGGTCGAGCCAGAACCGCAGGATGTCGAGGAACTCGGCGCGTACCTCGGGCCGGTCCCAGTTCAGGTCGGGCTGGCCGGGGTCGAACAGGTGCAGGTACCACTGGCCGGGCTGACCGTCGGCGTCCTTCGTACGGGTCCAGGCCGGTCCGCCGAAGACGCTCTGCCAGTCGTTCGGCGGCTCGTCGCCGGACGTACCCCGGCCGTCCCGGAAGATGTAGCGCTGGCGCTCCGCGCTGCCGGGGGCGGCGGCCAGGGCCGCGCCGAACCACGGGTGGGCGGACGAGGTGTGGTTCGGCACCAGGTCGACGATCACCCGCAGGCCAAGCGAGTGCGCCTTCCCGATCAGGGCGTCGGCGTCCGGGAGGCCGCCGAACAGCGGGTCGACATTGCGGTAGTCGGCCACGTCGTAACCCGCGTCGGCCTGCGGCGACGGGTAGAACGGGGAGAGCCAGACCGCGTCGGCGCCGAGTTCGACCAGGTGGTCGAGGCGGGCGGTGATGCCGGGCAGGTCACCGATGCCGTCGCCGTCCAGGTCGGCGAACGAGCGCGGGTAGATCTGGTAGATGACCGCCTCCCGCCACCACTGGGTGGGTTCCGGCTGGTCGGTGTCGACCGGTGCGGTCGGTGACGACTCGGTGGTCGACGGCGGAGTCTGCTGGCTGTTCAGGGCGTACTCCCATGGGTGTCGGGCACGGTGGAACTCGGGCAGCCGGCCGGTGGCCGGCGTGGTCCGGTGGTGGTGCGGATGCTGCCGGGTCCAGTCTGCCGGTGTTGCGCCCGGTTCGCCCGTGGGCCGGCCGGGACGACTCGCGGACGGTGTCACTCGGTCCGTGGTGGGCCGGTGGACTCGCGGACGACCAGGGCGGTGGGCAGGATGACCGAGGCCGTCTCGGTCGGCCGGGGGCGGCCTTCGAGCGGGGCGAGGAGCAGCCCGGCGGCGAGCCGGCCGTGGGTGGCGGCGGGTTGGGCGACCGTGGTCAGCCCGACGACGGCGGCGAGGTCGTGGTCGTCGAGGCCGATCACGCTCACGTCCTGTGGCACCCGGAGCCCGGCCGAGCGGAGGGTGGACATCGCGCCCATCGCCATCTCGTCGCAGGCCGCGAAGATCGCGGTCGGCGTCTCGCCCCGGCTGAGCAGTTCGGTGGTGGCCCGGCTGCCGCCGTCCACGGTGAACTCGTCCTCGACGTCGAGTCGCGGGTCGGGGACCAGGCCGGCGGCGTGCAGCGCCTCGTGGTAACCCCGCCGCCGGTCGAGGTGGGTGGTGAAGGAGAGTTCCGCGGAGGCGTCCCCGGCCAGGTGGGCGATCCGCCGGTGGCCGAGCGAGACCAGGTGGGCGGTCGCGGTCCGCGCCGCGCTGACGTCGTCGATCCGGACGCTGGGCCATCCGGGTACGGCGGCGCCGGAGCTGACCGTGACGCCGGGCATGCGCAACTGGGCGATGACGGCCAGGTCGGCGGCGCCCAGCGGGGTGGCGACCAGCATCAACGCGTCGACCCGTTTCTGCAGTTTGGTGGTCTGGAACAGACGCCGACGGTTCTGCTCGCGGTCACCGAGGTTGTAGAGCAGGAGGTCGTACCCGGCTTCGCGCAGCGTCTCCTCGGCCGCGTCGACCACGGTGCCGAAGAACCAGCGGGTGACCTGGGGGACCACCACCGCGATCGAGCCGGTCCGGCCACCGGCCAGCCGGGAGGCGCTGGGCGAGGCGGTGTAGCCGAGTTGTTCGGCGGCGGCCAGCACGCGGGCGCGGGTGGACTCCGACACCGTCGGCAGCCCGCGCAGGGCGCGGGAGACCGTGGCGGTGGACACCCGCGCCAGCCGTGCGACGTCGTCGATCTTGGTCACGGTGTTACGTGCTCCGCTCAATCAGGCCGCCGGTCGCGGCCCCCACCATCGTCGGGCGCCTCCGGCCTCAGCCCTTGACGCTGCCGGCGAGCAGGCCACGTACGAAATATCGCTGGAGGGAGAGGAAGACGATCAGTGGTACGACGATCGAGATGAACGCGCCGGAGGTGAGCCGTTGCCACTCGCCGCCCCGGGTGCCGGCCATCTCGGCCAGCCGTACGGTCATCGGTGCGGTCTCGTCCCCGCCCCCGGCGAAGATCAGCGCGACCAGGAGGTCGTTCCAGACCCAGAGGAACTGGAAGATGCCGAACGCGGCCAGCGCCGGGGTGATCAGCGGCAGCACGATCGTCCGGAAGATCTTCGGGTGGGTCGCGCCGTCGACGCGGGCCGCCTCCATCAGGTCCCGGGGGAGCTGTGAGACGAAGTTGTGCAGCAGGAAGACGGCCAGCGGCAGGGCGAAGCAGGTGTGCGCGAACCAGACCTGGATGAACCGCTGCTCGTCGGCGAGGTCCCAGGCGGGCATGAGCGTGATGCCGCCGACGTTGACGCCCTGGGAGAAGAAGCTGAGCAGCGGCACCAGCGCCATCTGCAACGGCACGATCTGCAACGCGAAGATGCCGATGTAGATCCAGTCCCGGCCCTTGAAGTTGATCCAGGCGAGCGCGTACGCGGCCAGCGCCGCGAAGGCCAGCGGGAACAGCACCGACGGGATCGTGATCACGATCGAGTTGGTGAAGTAGCTGGCGAGCTGCCCCGAGGAGGACGACCGACCGAACAGCACCTGCTGGTAGTTCTCCAGCGTGAGCTGCGGGTTGCTGAAGAAGGTCCACCAGCCGGTGGTCTTGATCGCGTCCTCGGGACGGAACGAGGAGATGAACAGACCGAAGGTGGGCAGCGTCCAGACCACCGCGATGACGATGGAGACCACGGTCGCGGTCCGGCTGTTGAGCCGCTTGCGCACCCGGCCGCCGACGGTGGCCGGACGGTCCGTGCCGATGGCGGTGTCGACGCGTACGGGAACGGCGGTGGTCATGTCATACCTCCCGCTGCTTGCGCAGGTTGCGGATCTGGTAGATCACGATCGGGATCACCAGGACGAAGAGGAAGACCGCGAGGGCGGAGCCCTGTCCGGTCTCGCCGTAGCGGAACGCCTGGTTGTACATCTCGCTGGCGATCACGTTGGTGTCGAAGTTGCCGTTCGTCGCGGTCCGGACGATGTCGAAGACCTTGAGCGTCCCGATCGAGATGGTCACCACGACCACGATCAGCGCCGGCCGGATGCTGGGCAGGGTGACCTGCCAGAACATCTGCCAGGGGGTGACCCCGTCCAGCCGGGCCGCCTCGACGATGTCGCCGGGGATCGCCTTGATCGCGGCGGATAGGACCACCATGGCGAAGCCAGCCTGGATCCAGATCAGGATCACGATCAGCAGGAGGGTGTTCAGCGGCGGTTCCTGCAACCACTGCCGGGGGACTCCGCCGAGCCACACCACTATCTGGTTGAGCAGGCCGATCTGGGTTTCGCCCTCGCCCCGGTAGGCGTAGACGAAGCGCCAGATGATGCCGGCGCCGACGAACGAGATCGCCATCGGCAGGAAGATCAGTGACTTGGCGACCGCCTCGAACCGGGCCTTGTCCACCATCACGGCGTAGAGCAGGCCGGTGGTGGTGGCCAGCAGCGGGACCAGGATCACCCAGATCAGGGTGTTGACCAGCACCCGGATGATCTCGTCCTGGCTGAACAGCCAGCCGTAGTTCTGCAGGCCGACCCAGGTGTCGCTGCCGCCGTCCATGAAGGAGAGCACCAGCGTACGGATGGCCGGGATGACCAGGCCGATGAGGAGCAGCAGCACGGTCGGTAGCAGGAAGAAGAGGCCGAAGAGTCCTTCGGCGCGTTTGGGCCGGCGTACCCGGGGGGCCGGGCCACCGCCGCCGGCCACGGCACCGCCACCGGCGGAGACCGCGACCAGCCGGGCCTCGCGCCGGCGGGCGAACCAGTTGGGTACGACATCGAGCAGGAGCAGCAGGCCGCCGACCACGACGACGAAGGCCACCAGCCCGTACAACAGCATGACGAGCTTCGGTGTCTCGTCCGCGAAGTCGAAGTTCATCCGCCCTCCCCGGGGCCGTCTACGGACCGGTGGCCCGGCCCGACGTCATCGGGCCGGACCACCGGTGGAGCTCATTTCGGCCAGGTGCTCTCGATCTGCGAGAGCGTTGC
The DNA here is from genome assembly GCF_035917455.1 of Micromonospora sp. NBC_01796. Classification (NCBI taxonomy): domain Bacteria; kingdom Bacillati; phylum Actinomycetota; class Actinomycetes; order Micromonosporales; family Micromonosporaceae; genus Micromonospora; species Micromonospora sp. NBC_01796. The sequence continues at coordinate 4,284,081 of NZ_CP109078.1, forward strand.
GGCGGTGTCCTTACCGTTGATCCACTCGATCATGCCCTTCCAGAACGTGCCCGCGCCGACGGCGGCCGGCATCAGGTCCGAGCCGTCGAACCGGAAGACGGTGTTCGGGTCCTGGAGGATCTGTACGGAGAGCTTGTCGATCGGGTTCGGGACGTTGTTGATGTCCAGGCCCTTGTTGGCGGAGACGTTGTTGCCGAGCTTGGCCCGGGCGTTGGCGTACTCCGGCGAGGCGAGGTAGGTCTGCACCTTCTGCACCTCGGGACGGTCGGCGAAGGCGACGGAGAACTCGCCGCCACCCAGCACCGGCTTGCCCTTGGCCGGGTCGACGGCCGGGAAGTAGAAGGCGTAGACGTCGCCGTCCTCGGCCACCCGGGTGCCCTGCGGCCAGTTGTTGGCGTAGAACGACGCCTGCCGGTGCAGGGCGCACTTGCCCTGGAGGATCGGCAGTCCGGCCTCCTGGAAGGAGGTGGCCGCGATGCTCTTGACGTCGCCGTACCCGCCGTTGACGTACTTCGGGTTCTTCAGGATCTTGCCGGCTTCGTTGAGCGCGGAGACGACCTGCGGGTCGTTGAACGGGATGCCGTGGGTCGTCCACTGGTCGTAGACCTCGGGGGTGACCGTACGCAGCATCAGGTCTTCGATCCAGTCGGTCGCCGGCCATCCGGTGGCGTCACCGGACTCGATCCCGGCACACCACGGCTTCTCACCGGTGGCGGCGATCTTGTCGCTCAGGGTGAGCAGTTCGGCCCAGGTGGTCGGGACCGTCCAGCCCTTCTCCTTGAAGGTCTTCGGCGAGTACCAGACGAAGGACTTCACGTTGGAGCCGAGCGGCGCCCCGTAGAAGGTGCCCTTGACCGTGGAGTACTTCAGCCAGTCCGCCGGGTAGTTCTTCTCGGCCATCGCCTTGGTCTCGGCCGAGGCGGGCTTGAGCTTGCCGGCCTCGGCGAAGCGGTTGAGCAGGCCGGGCTGCGGGATGAAGGTGATGTCGGGGGCGTTGCCGCCGTCCACCCGTACCTGCAACTGGGCCTCGAACTCGCCGCTGCCCTCGTAGTCGATCTCGATCCCGGTGCAGTCCTCGAACTGCTTCCACGAGTCCTGCAGGATGTCGGCCTCCGCGTCCCGGATGGACGCGTAGATGCTGACCTGCTCGCCGTCGCTGCCCTGGTATGCCTCGTAGGCGGCGCACTCCGGGGAGTCCGCGTTGCTGTTGCTGTCGCTGTCGCTTGAAGAGCAGGCGGTGGCGCTGAAGGTCAGCGCCAGCGCGCTGGCGATCACGAGGGCCTGGCGTGGTCTGGTGAAGACCGCCATGCCGTCCTCCTTCCTTCGCCGGCGCATGGGGAGACCCCCGGGGGATCCGCGCCGGCCCCGATGGGCGTCCCCACATGTAAGCGCTTGCAGGAGGGGCCGTCCAGCCCTGGAGCGGCACGAGCCCGTAACGATTCGGAAACCTGATCGTTGACCTGGGCTCGCTCCCACACGAGGCCGGGCGATCGGGCCCCGTCCCACATAGTGGATCTTGTCACATGCGGGAATCGACAAATGTGAACATTCACCCATTGCTCGGGCTCAATGGGCGGACGGCGCCGGAGACCGCCGCCGGGGGGAAGCACGCAAGACGCCGGGGCCGTCGCTCCGGGCCTTCCGTCGGGGAGGACGAAGACCCGGTACGACGACCCCGGCGGGTCGAAGGGAACCGAGGTTCCGAGGGGATGGAACGAGGAGGGAGGGTGGATCGGGAGGAGGGACGGGGGATAGGGGATAGGGGATGGTGGATCAGGCGGTTAATTGAAGATGCTGACCCCGCCCGGGCCCACCAGCAGCCCGATGATGATGAGGACGATGCCCCAGAGGAGCTGCCGCCGGAACAGTGCGAGCACGCCCGAGACGACCAGTACGACTGCGAGAATCCAAAGAATCAGGTCCATGACCGGTCAGTACCCGACCCGAATTCCGCGGAAACCTTCTCTCGTTCCGACTGCTCTGCGAGGTGGAACACACTGTAGGCCTGCTTGATCACAGGGTGTGCCACGTTGCGTACGCGTACCCCTCCGGGGGTGGTGCCGCGCTCGGTGCCGTGGTGGGCGTGGCCGTGGATGGCCAGCGCCGTCGGCGCCGAGTCGATGGCCTCGCCGAGCAGGTACGAGCCGAGGAACGGGTAGATCTCCAGCGGCTCACCGGCGAGGGTGTCCGGCACCGGGGCGTAGTGGGTCAGCGCCACCCGTACGTCGGCGTCCAGCTCCCGCAGGGCGGTGCCGAGCCGGTCCGCGACCGTGGTGGTGGTACGGATGAACGCCTTCATCTCGGGCTCACCGAACTCGCTGGCGCACCGGCCGGCGAACCCGCCGCCGAAGCCCTTCGCCCCGGCGATGCCGAGCCGGTGCTCCCCGCACTTCAGCACCACCCCGGTCCCCTCCAGCACGGTGATGCCCGCGTCCTCCAGCACCCGGACCACGGCCGGGACCTGGTCACAGTGATGGTCGTGGTTGCCCAGCACGGACACCACCGGCACGTCCAGCCCGCCGAACTCGGTGGCCACGCAGCGCGCCTCGGACTCCGAACCGTGCCGGGTCAGGTCCCCGGCGAGCAGGAGCACGTCGGCGTACTCGCTGATCTGGTCGAGGGCCGGGCGGAACCGTCCGACCACGTCCTCGTCGAGGTGTACGTCGCCCACGGCGGCGATCCGGATCACCATGTCGTCTCCCTCACGGCAGCTCCTCCACCTCGGTCGGGGCCTGGGTGCGAATCAGTCCGATGTCGACCTTCAACGGCAGGTCGGGGTACGCGTCGGCCACCCGGCGCAGGATCTCGGCCCGGCGTTGCTGGCTCTCGACCTCGCCGTACAGCACCAGCGAACCGTCGCGGCGGTCCACGGTGATGCCCTGTTCGGCGATGTCGGTGTTCTCGGTCAACAGTCGCTGTACGGCCGCTTCCAGATAGTCGTCGGATCGCTCGACGGCGACCCGGTCGGGTTCGGTCATGCCAGCACCTCCTTCTCGGTCCGTTCGGCTTCCGTCCGAGCGGCCTCGGTCCGGCCGGACTCCACCCGAGCGGCCTCGGTCCGGGCATCCGCCTCGGCGGTCGCGTCCGGTACGACGTCCAGCCGGTGCAGCAGGATCAGGAACGCCTCCGCGTACGGCGAGTGCCCCGTCTCCGCACGGACCCGGTCCCAGTCGATCTGTTCACGCAGGGAACGGGCCAGCGGCAGTCCGCGGGCGAAGTCGCAGTAGTGCTGGGAGAAGCTGAGCAGCTTGTGCACCATCAGCCGGGTGGCGGTGAGCACCGGCATGTGGATCGCGTCGACCGGGCGGACCACGGTGTCGAGCAGCGTCTCGTCGGTGACCGGGGTTTCGATCGGGCGGTGGATCAGGTCGACGAGCCGGCCGTCGTCGTACACCTTGACCAGCCAGTCCTCCGGCGGGCGTTCGGCGACGAAACCCTCTGCCACCAGGGCTTCGAGGGCGCGTTCGGCGTCCTGCTCACGAAGCAGGAAGTCGACGTCATGGTCGCTGGAGTGGCCGCCGTGTGCGTACACGGCGAAGCTTCCGCCCAGCGCGAAGGGAATCTCGGACTGTTTGAGGACGGCGGCGACCCGCTTGAGGGTGTGCAGCAGACCCTCGTCCCCGCGGTGATCCATATCGTCTCCCGTGGTGGTCGATGGCGGGCATCTGGTCGGTTGGGTGCAGATTTGTCGGTACCCGGCACCCTGCGCGTTCACACCTCGGGTGGGATTTCGGCCGGGAATCCACCCCGCTGCCAATTGCCTCATTGTCGCCTAAACCCGACGGCGATTTTCCGGAAATTCACCTCAAACGATCACGAAAATCATCGAGGGGTGCGAGCGCCCGGTACCGTTGCTGAGCGTGGCCCCATCTGCGCAGGATCGGCACGTTGAAACGGTCGGCAGGGGGCGACTCCGCGTCGTCGCACTTGTCGGCATCGATGGTTCGGGCAAGACGACCCAGGCGCACCGACTCGCCGCCGCACTCGAGCGCGCCGGAGTACGGACCACCTACTCACGCAACGCCGGTGGCCGGCGGTGGTTCGGCCGGGCCGCCCACCGGCTCGGCCGCCGCGACGCCCGACGACTGCTCGGTGACAGCGGGCTGCTGCTCGCCGAGTCGATACTCCGGTGGCTGGCCATCGCCCGCGCGCTGGTCCGGTCCGCCGTCCGCCGCCGGCTCGCGGTCATGGACCGCTACTCCTTCGACCAGTACGCCAGCATCCGGGTGCACCACGGAACCCCGCGTGCGGCACGGCTGGCCCGGCTCGGTTACCGCATCTTCCCCGAGCCCGAGGTCACCTTCCTGCTCGTGGTCGACCCGGTCGAGGCGTACCGGAGGATCGAGTTGCGGGGCACCGACCACGAGAGCATGGAGTACCTGATCGCGGCCGACGCCGCGTACCGGTCCCTACCCGAGTACGGCACCTTCGTGGTGATCGACGCGAACCGGTCGCCGGACGAGGTGACCGCCCAGATCGCGGTGTACCTGCGGCCATGGCTGTCGCCGGAACCGCCACCGGCGCCGCCGGCCCGGCTGCCCGAACCGCCACCGTCACCGCCCCTGCCACCACCCGCCGTGCTGAGTCGGGCCGCCCGTCCCGGCGCCTGACGCCCGTGGCCGCCCGTCCCGGCGGCTGACCGGCATGGTCAGCCGCCGTCGGGTGGCTGCGCTGTCGGCGTAAGCCTTCTGCTGTCGGCAGACGGGGGTGGCCGTACCCGCCCGCCGGGCAGCAGGATCGGTCGCATGCGTCTACTCGTACTCGGTGGCACCATGTTCCTCGGCCGCGCGGTGGCCCGACTCGCGGCGGCGGCCGGACACGACGTCACCTGCGCCGCCCGAGGCGTCTCGGGTGAGCCGGTGCCCGGCGTCCGGTTCGTCCGGGCGGACCGCGACGACCCGGCCGGGCTGTCCGCTCTGGACGGTGAGCGGTTCGACGCGGTGGTCGACGTGACCCGGCGTCCGAGCCACGCCCGGCACGCGGTCGCCGCGCTCGCCGACCGGGTCGGCCACTGGTCGTACGTCTCCACCTGCTCGGTCTACGCCGACAACAGCACCCCCGGTCAGCGGGCCGCGACGGCGGAGATCGTGGCACCCGCCCCGGTCGAGGTGGACAACCCGGTGGGCGAGCACGCCGAGTACTACGGCCCGTGCAAGGTCTCCTGCGAGCAGGCGGTGCTCGACACGATCGGAGCGGCGCGGTCGTTCGTCTGCCGGGCCGGCCTGATCGTCGGGCCGGAGGACCCGAGCGACCGCTTCCCGTACTGGGTCGCCCGGCTGGACCGGGGCGGCGAGGTGCTGGCCCCGGGCGCGCCGGACGAGGTGGTCCAGCTCGTCGACGTCGAGGACCTCGCCCAGTGGCTCCTGTACGCCGCCGAGACCGGGCTGACCGGCATCTTCGACGGCATGGGTGCGCCGCTGCCCCGGGCCGGGTTCCTGGCCGAGGTGGCCGCCGGAGTGGGCCGCCCCGACCCGGACCTGACCTGGGTCGAGCAGGATTTCCTGGTCGAGCGGGACGTCCGGGAATGGTCGGGTGAGCGGGCCCTGCCGCTCTGGCTTCCGCTGCCCGAATACGCGGGATTCCTGAGTAGGGACGTGACCGCCTCACTCGCCGCCGGACTGCGTACCCGGCCGATCGCGGAAACCGCGGCCAGGACCCTGGAGTGGCTGCGGACCCACCCGGATGACGTACGGCGGGGCGGGCTGGAACCCGCCGACGAGGCGAAGGTGTTGCGGGAATGGTCGACCCGGATCGCCTGACGGCGCGGCGCGCCCACCGGTTCGGCCGTATCCGCCCGGCTGTTCCCGCCGCGTGGTTGACGCTTCTCCAGGGGCGTGAGTAACTTTCGCAGGTGGGGAAGATTGCGAAGATTTCCGCAGGTCATGCGCCTCGCGGCCTGATCGTCCAGATCAGTGGTCTGCTTCCGTCGCTGTCCCCGGCACAACTGCGGGTGGCGCGGTTCATCCTCAGCGATCCGGCCGAGGCCGCCCGCCGCACCATCACCGATCTCGCCGCCGCCGCCGAGACGTCCGAGGCCACCGTCGTCCGGTTCTGCCGTTCGGTCGGACTGACCGGCTATCCACAGCTACGGATCCGGCTCGCCGCCGAGGCGGCGAGCCGGATCGATCCGCCGGACGCCCGGGTGGCCGGCGGCGACATCCCGCCCGGTGCCGACCTGGCCCAGATCATCGCGACCATCGGCTTCCACGATGCGCGGGCGGTGGCGGAGACCGCCGAGCAACTCGACCCGGCCGTCTGCGAGCGGGTCGTCGCGGCGATCCACACCGCCGCCCGGATCGAGATCTACGGCGCCGGGGCGAGCGGTCTGGTCGCCGCCGACTTCCAGCGGAAACTTCACCGGATCGGCCGGGTCGCCTTCTGTTTCCCGGACGGGCACACGGCTCTGACCTCGGCCGCACTGCTCGGCAAGGGTGACGTGGCGGTCGCCATCTCGCACACCGGCCGTACCGTCGAGGCGATCGGGGTGCTGGCGCGGGCGCGGGCGCGGGGCGCGACCACGGTGGCGCTGACCAACCATCCCCGTGCCCCGATCGGTACGGTCGCCGATTTCGTCCTGGCCACGGCGGCTCGCGAGACGACGTACCGGACCGGTGCGATGGCCAGCCGACTGGCCCAGCTCACCGTGATCGACTGCCTCTTCGTCGGGGTCGCGACCCGCAACCGGGCCCGGACCAGGCGGGCCCTCGAAACCACCGCCGAGCCCCTGTCGGTCGCCGCCGGCAGGGGTACCGCCAAACCCGACTCCGGGGCGAGTTGATCAAGGGGACTTTGCGGGCCGGCCGGATTGTTCACCAGGTACGGGGGTAATCCTCAGCCGTGGTGAACCGTTCAGGGTCCTGGTGCGTGTTGTCGGAGTGACGAGGATCGCAGGTCGGTGGTGATGCGGATCGCTGCACGTCGTTGTGTCGTGGTGTTGCTATTTATCCGGCCGAAGACTGCGCAACCGATCCGATAACCAGTACGGAAACGGGCTTCGCGGCAGCTGAAGAGGCCTCCTGACAGCAAACGTCGATCGTGCTCACAGCAACTACTCAGGCATTCGTGACACTTTCGACCCACGGGATGGAATCCCCAACGCGTCTCAACTGTTGTGTAGGTGTCAGCGCCACAGGGCACAGCAGGGGTTACGGGGGAGGGCTGATGAACGTGGGGATGGCAGGTAACCGGGCAACCGGGGTAGACGAGGGGACCGTGAGCGACGTGGAGAAGAGCATCGTTATGCGTACCGACGAGGTCGCCGAGGAGCGTGACCTGGTTGGCGTCTACCTGCACGAGATCTCCCGCACACCGCTGCTCGACGCCGCCAAGGAGGTCGACCTCTCGAAGTCGATCGAGGCGGGCCTCTATGCGGAGCACCTGCTCGAAGAGGGCCGGGTTCCGGTGGGCGTCGGTCGCGAGGAGCTGGAGCGCCTGGTGGTCGAGGGGGATCGGGCGAAGGATCTGTTCATCCGGGCGAACCTGCGACTGGTGGTTTCGATCGCCCGTCGTTACGTACGTTCCGGGATGCCGATGCTCGACCTGATCCAGGAGGGCAACACCGGCCTGGTTCGGGCGGTGGAGAAGTTCGACTACGAGCGGGGCTACAAGTTCTCGACGTACGCCACCTGGTGGATCCGTCAGGCGATCAGCCGGGCGATAGCCCAGCAGGAGCGGACCGTACGGCTGCCGGTGCACCTGGTCGAGGACGTCAACCGGATGCGCAACGTGGCACGCCAGCTCACCCGCGAGTTGGGTGCCGACCCGGAGCCCGAGCAGATCGCGGCGTCCCTGGGCGTGACCGTGGAACGGGTCCACGAGCTGGTTCGCTGGTCGCAGGACACGGTGTCGTTGGACACCCCGGTCGGCGACGACGGCGACACCAATCTCGGTGACCTGGTCGCGGACAGCGACGCGCCGTCGCCCGAGGAGATCGTGCTGACCGCACTGGAGCGGCAGCGGATCGAGGGCCTGCTCAACCACCTCGACGACCGTTCGGCCGGCATCATGCGGGCCCGCTACGGCCTCGAGGACGGGCGCGAGCACTCGCTCACCGAGGTCGCGTCGCGTTTCTCGCTCTCCCGGGAGCGGATCCGCCAGCTCGAGATCCAGGCGCTGGGCCGGCTGCGTGAGCTGGCCCGTGCGGAGGGCCTGCAGGCCGCCTGATCGCCTGCCAGGACAAACACAACGGCGAAGATGGCCGGTTTTCCCGGAGTTCCGGGAACACCGGCCATCACCGTTTTCCGGCGATCGGGTGCCGACGTTTTCAGTTGCCGAGCCGCGCCACCACGTCGCCGAGCCGGCTGTCCGGTTCGGCGGCGCAGGCCTGGGTGACGGCGGTCAGGGCCAGCGGGGTGTCCAGCTCGGGTAGACCCCGGGCCAGGGCGATCGCCCGCAGTGCCCGGCTCCGGTCCTCTCTCGGCGCCTGGCGGAAGTCGGCGCAGGAGGACTGGGTGGTGAGTCCGCCGCTGTCGTCGAGGTCACCGAGGATGTTCCGGGCCACCAGGCAGACCACCACCACCGCGACGGTCAGCACCGCCAGGGCGACGAGCAGCGTACGCCGGGACAACCGTCGTCCGCCGACGGGCGCGGGGCGATCCGGGGAGTCGTTGCGGGTGGCGGCGGGGGTGGTTTCCGGCCCGTCGGGCGGGAGCGCCGCGACGGCGCCGGCCAGCTCGGCCGCGTACGCCGGGTCGTCGTGGACGGCGGTGGTGAGCAGCCGGCGTACGAGGGAGTTGTTGCGGGGTTGCCGGACGAACTCGGCCAGCGCCTCCGCTTCGCCCATGGCCCGCAGCCGGGCGGCGAGAAGGTCGTGGAGCGATCGGGCGGCGGTGTCCCCACCCGGCTCCACCGCCCCGGTGGTGCCGATCGCCGGCAGGTACGGCGTCAGGCGTTCGATCGCCGTACCCGCCAGCGTGTCGGGACTCTCGGGCGTGGTCACCCGGGCAGGTTAGCGGACCCGCCCGTAACCGTAGGGTTTCATCATGTCCACGCTGGCGAGTTTCACGCTGTCGCCGAAGCTCGGCGCGTGGATCACCTGGTTGCCGCCGACGTAGAGCGCGACGTGCCCCAGGCCGCTGTAGAAGACCAGATCACCGGCTTGCAGTGAGCTTCGGCTGATGTGCGCCACCTGGCCCCACTGCATCTCCGCGTTGTGGGGCAGGGACTTGCCGGCCGCCTTCCACGCGGCCAGGGTCAGCCCGGAGCAGTCGTAACCGTTCGGCCCTTCGGCCGCCCAGACGTACGGTTTGCCGATCGCGTTGTACGCGTACGTCACCGCCACCCCGGCCTTGCCGGAGACCGCCGGGATCTTGCCGGTGTACTTGGTGCCGGTCGAGGTCGCCGAGCCGTACACCTTGCGGCGCAGGTCGGAGAGTTTCTTGATGTCGGCCTCGATCTTCTTCTTGCCGGCGTCCAGTTCCTTGGCCTGTGCGGTCTGCTTGGCCAGGACGCCGTCGAGCTTGGCCTTCTGGTCGACGTACTGCTTCTGCGTGGCGGTCAGGCCGGCGAGCTGCTGGTCCCGGTCGCGGGCCAGGTAGTCGAGGGTGCCGAGCCGGTCGACCAGGCTGTCCGCGGCGTTGTCGCCGAGCAACGCGTCCGCCGTACGCAGACCGCCCGCCTTGTACGCCTTCGTGGCGAGTGCCGCCACGTCGGCGCGGCTCTGCGTGGCCTGCTGCTCCAGCGGTGCGAGTTTTGTGCTCAGATCGGCGGTCGCGGCCTTGGTGCTCTTGATCTGCTCGTTGAGTTTGTTGTACGACTCGACGATCTTTTCCAGCTCGGTCGAAGCTTTGTTGATCTGCTGCGTGAGCTCGGCGGCGGATGGTTCCGCCTGGGCGATCGTTGTCGGTGCGATCAGCCCGACCGACAGACCCGCCAGGACGAGCGAGCGCAACAGGATCCGCGCGGATGGCAAGAGTGCGGAGCCCCTTCCTTTCTCATCGCCGATCGGATCTCCCGATCCACCGGTCCTGTCGGACCGGGTCGAGCCGGTGTGCCGCGCCACGGACAGCGGTGGTGACCGCTGCGGGCACCACCGGGAAACGGCAATGTCCGCTGTGGAGCGACTGCGGACCGCGACTGCGGAGTGTCACTGCGTGGTCGGGTCCGGCCGGTGCGGTTCGGCGGTGCCGGGCCGGCATCACCCAGGGGGATGACTGACCACCGGACCAGCGAAAACCAACCTAGTCGCAGGTCCGGGGCCGGCAACAGTGGGGGCCGAGCGTTCTGCGGCAAGGGCAACGGATAAGTGGAATGTCGTGATCACCCGGCGTGGCGAGTCGGAGTCGCTTGGTGACATACCGGGTGGGTCCCGTACCCGGACTCGCCGAGTGCCCCTTTGGCCGGTGTTGGCAAATGGGGTAGCGCGTGGGTGTGGGCTAAAGCATCACAAAGAAGGACATAAATCTGTCCAGGGAGCTAGCTGCCGCCTGGAAATCTGCCAGGTGGCTGAAATAGCCCTTCCCACTGCTGGCACGTCCTTCGCACAATGATTGCAGGGCCGGAATCGAATTCCGGCAACGGCATCGTTGCAAAACGATGATCGGCACCTGGCTGCCACCAAGTGCCGATCTTTACAGATCCCCCACACCAGCCCGCCTCACGAGCCGTTGGAGGCTGTCATGCATCCTACTCGCGACTCCGCGCGCCGAACAGGTACACAATCCGTCACCGGAAAACAGGCTGACCGGCCGGCGCCGATCGAGTTCTACCGGCAGCCCGGCGTACAGGTCACGAGTGAATCGTTCACCGTGGCGGGGCGCCGGTTTCCGGTCACCGAACTGACCCAGCTCAAGACCGCCCGGGGGCCGCACGACCCGCTCACCGTACGGGCCGTGGTCGTGACCGGTGGTGTGCTGGTCGCGATCGGCATCGCGTTCGGCTACACCGGCGAGTTCTACCGGCTGACCGCCGCCACCTACCTGGCCCTCGGCGCCGCCGCGTTCCTCCCGGTGGTGCTCGCCTTCCTCGGCCACCGGCTGCGCCCGCCGACCCACGAACTGTGGGGGCGGTACCGGGGGGAGATGATCCTGTTGTTCAGCAGCGACCAGGAGCGCCAGTTCGGCCAGCTCACCCGGGCCCTGCGCCGGGCCCAGGAGGTGGCCCGCTTCGGTGGCGTCGCCGAGCCGGTGGTCACCTCTTCGCAGCCCTGGGAACCGCCGGCCCGCTGACCGGTGTGGACCCGGCGACTGCCGTTTCCTGCCTCGCCGTGCCGGTCAGGAGAGGTCGCGGGCGATGGCCGCGATCCGTTCGAGGGACTCCGCCGGGCTCATCGCCGCCCGTTGCAGTCCCTCGAACGTCATCAGGTGCGAGGTGACCGACTCCGGATGGTCGAGTACGTCCTCCAGTCCGGTGCTCTCCAGGTAGACCGCGTCGGTCTCCTCCGAGCCGGCGAAGCAGACGATCACGAACTGGCCGAGCGGGGTGTAGATGGTGGAGGTGAACGGCAACACCTGGATCGTGATGTGTTCCACCCGGGCGAGGCGTACCAGGTTGAGCAACTGTTCGCGGATCACCTCGCGGCCACCGGTCTGCCGGTGCAGGGTCGCCTCGTCGAGCACCACGTCGATGGTCGGCGGGTCGGGTCGGTCGAGGACCTCCCGCTGCCGGCGCAGCCGTAGTGCCACCGACGCCTGGGCCTCCGCCGCGTCGTTGAAGTTCGGGATCACGGACTGCACCACGGCCTGGGCGAACGCCTCGGTCTGGAGCAGCCCGGGCATGCCGACCGACTGGTAGAAGCAGAGCCGGGACGCCTCCGCCTCGAGTCCGATGTAGGCGTAGTAGGCCGGCGGCACGCTGTCCCGGTACTGCGACCACCAGGTGCGCTGCCGGGCCACCCGGGCCAGGTCCACCAGTTTCGCCACCTGCGCCGGGTCGGTCACCTGGTAGTGGTGCAGCAGGGCCTTGACGTCGTTGGTGGAGATGGAGACGTACCCGGACTCGATCCGGATCAGCTTGGAGAGCGACCAGTCCATCGCGACGGCCACCTGCTCCTGGGTGAGCCCGGAAGCCTCACGGGCCCGGCGGATCGCCGAGCGGAGCCTGCGCCTGCCCACCGTCGGGCCAAATGCCGTGGTCATCAGACTCTCTCCGTCAACGGCAGACCGGCGGCTGGGCGAGGGGTCGCCGTGCCGGTGTCGTCAGGATGCCACCTGGCTATCCGCTACCTACCAGATGGGCGGGCTATCGAGCAGGCTACACCGGGCGCGCAAACGAATACCAGAGCTTTGCAGCGGCCCGCAACCGGCCGGTAGCCGTCGGTATAGCGAACAGGTGAAACACCATAATGTACGCAAATCCGGGCTATCCGCCTTGGTGGTCGACCGGTATCGTCTCCTCGGCGCGGCACCCGCCGTGCAAGGTAACGGGTCGCAAGGAGGACGCATGTCGCAGCCGGGTCCCGTCACGGGTACGTGGCGGAAGAGCACTCGATGCGAATCGCAGAAATGCGTAGAGGTATCCGAGGTCACGGCCGGAATGGCGGTCCGCAACTCCACCGACCCGGACCGCTACGTCGTCTTCCCCGCGACCGCCTGGCAGGCGTTCGTCGACACCGTCCGCGCGAACGAGTTCAACCACCGCTGACCAACCACACGGCCACCGAGGCGGCGTACCGGGCATCGGTCGGGGCGGGTCCGTGACCCGTCGACCGGGTGGATTCACGTACGCGCTCACGCTTCACTCAGGATCGCCGCCTTCTGCGGCCGGTTCCACCGTGCGACATTGGATCGACGTGGAACGTCACGCCCCGACGTCGACACCGGCCCCACCGGTCCATGATCACGGACCGGTCGGCCGGGACGGCGGGCGGTTCCACACCGCCGTACGGGAGGGGCGCCCGCGGTCGTGATCGACCCGGGGGTCAGCCGGCGACGGTCTGCGGCTGCGGCTGCTCCTCCCGTACCTGGGCGGCGATCCGGCGGCGCACCACGCGTTCGGCGTAGAACGACACGAACGGGACGGTGCCGGCGAGCATCACCAGGAGCATCTGGCCGAGCGGCCACTTCGCCCGGCGGGTCACGTCGAACGCGGCCACCAGGTAGATCATGTACAGGAAACCGTGCGCGGGACCGATCGTCTCGACCACCACCGGCTCGTCCCAGCCGTACTTCAACGGCATCCCCACGATGACCAGCAGGATCAGTACGACACCTACGACGTAGGCGATCACACGGTATCGGGTCAGGGCTGCGCCCACTTCGTTCCGTTCCTTCCTACCGGCCGGGGCCGGGGTAGTCGCCGGGCCGGGCGCCCGGATTCGCGTTCAACCACGACAGGTAGTGGTTGTACTCGCTCAGTTCGGGATCGCTCTCCTGTGCCGGCACCAGCACCCGGGCGGTACGGGCAGACCGGACCGGTCGCCGTACGCCGGGGGTGCCGGCTTTCGGCGGTGCCGGCGGGGTCGGCGCGGCCGGGTCCCCGCCGCGCAGGGTGTGCCGGGCCTCGCGGATCCACAGGAAGATCACGAAACCGGCGAAGATCGGCCACTCGACCGCGTACGCCCAGCTCAGCGTGTTGCCCGCCGCCGCCCGGCTGATCTGCCACCAGCCGAGCGCCATGAACCCGGCCACGAGCGCGATGGTGAGCACGTGGCGGCCTATCCACGCCGGTGTCCACAACCGTCTCATGGCTCTAGAGCGTACCGGCGGCCGAGCGGCTTCTCCGACGAGGCGTCGTAGTTCGCGCTCACCCGCGTGTGGTTTGGGGTGTCACCGGGATGGGCAACCGTCCAGTCGCCAACCCAGTCGAGCAACCGGGGGCGATAATGACCGATTCAGCACGTGGTGCCCAGTTCGGGGTGCCCGGATCCCCGGACGACAGTCCCGAGCAACGGGTCGGGGAGTGGGACGGCGACCACGCCGCCCACCGGGCGACGGTCCCCGCCGACTTTGTCGTCGACACCGTCGACCTCGGTATCGACCCGGCCGAACTCGGTGACGAGGACCTGATCCGGGAGCTGCACAGCCTGCACCGGACCCGGCTGGACACGCTCCGGCACGCCGCCGACACGGCACTCGCGAACCATCTGCGCCGTACCGCCGAGCTGGAGACCGAGTACCTCAGCCGGCATCCCGGCCGCGAGGTCGACCCGGCCCGGCTCCGGAACGGCGACTGACGTGGCGGCCCACGCGGAGCGTGGGATGTCCGCGCCACCCGAGGTGGTCTTCAACACCGCGACCGACCCGGACCGGGCGGACGCCTGGCTGCCGGCACCGCTGCGCCGCGACGGCGGCACCCCCGCCGGGGTCACCGAGGCGCTCGGGGCCCACTGGCGGACCAGCGGCTCGCCGGCCTGGTCGGCCCGGCTCCAGGTCCGACCCACCGATGCCGGCGGGGCCAGCGTACGGCTGGAGCTGGAGGCCGACCCGCCGGACCAGGGACTCGACCGGCTCGCCGACGAGTCGCTGACCAACCTGGCCCGCGAGGTGGCCGACAACCTGACCGCCGGCTGACCGGCACCCGAAGCTGCACCGCGCCGAAAGCTTGCACGCGAAGGATCGAGGGAGCCGGTAATGACTGTTCGGGACAGGGTGGCGCGGTTGCGCCGGGCGTACGCGCCGCACGAGCACCGCCCGCTCGGCGGTTACCTGGTGGCGCTCGGCGCGTACGCGGGGGTCACCGCCGGGCTGACCGGGGTGGTACGGGCCACCCGTACCCCGGTGCCGGACGCCCCGTCGACCAAGGACGTCGTCCTGCTCGCCATCGCCACCCACAAGCTCAGCCGGCTGCTGACCAAGGACGCCATCACCAGCCCGCTGCGCGCCCCGTTCACCAGCTACGACCACCCGATCGGCAGCGGCGAGGTGATGGAGCAGGTACGCGACCAGGGCAGCAGCACCCGGCACGCCCTCGGTGAGCTGCTGAGCTGTCCGTTCTGCCTGGCGGTCTGGGTGGCCACCGGACTGACCGGCGGGCTGGTCCTCGCCCCTCGCCTAACCCGCCTGGTCGCGACCGCCCTCACCGCCGTCGCCGCCTCCGACTTCCTCCAGCTCGCGTACGCCACCGCCCAACAGACCGCCAACGGCGGCCCGCACCCCGCCCCGCCGCCCACCCCGCCGCCCGCGATCTAGGGCAAATACGTGTGGACTGATCTCTGAGCACACGTATTTGCCCTAGATCGCGGGCGGGTCAGGTGGGGGTGGCGCCCAGGAGGTCGGCGGCTTCGTCGTTGGCGTACTCGCCCTCGGGCATGGCGGTGATCCGGGTCAGCAGCTCGGCGGGGAGGTCGGCGGCTATCGCGCGACGGTGGATCTCGCCCTGGGTGAGGCGTTCCTGGCCGTCGTAGAGGTCGTCGAGCAGGTCGTCGAGCGCGGGGCGGAGCGGATCGTCGGTCACGCAAGCCCAGCTACCCCGCCCGAGGTGGGTCAAACACGCCGGTGGCGGGCGGCGGGACGTGCTGGTGGCGCAGTGACATGAGCCACAGCGGTGGGTGGAATCCCGGACGGGGTCGGCTCGTTGTGATGACTGTCGGTGTGACCAGTGTCCCCGGGCCTCACCTAACTGCCCTCGCGGAATACCGTTCGGCTGGAGCCGCGTCGTGCCACTCGCCGAGAGGCGACCTGCACACCGACACCCGCGCCGCCCATGGCACCAGCCGTGGGCGGCGTATTTTTTGCCGTACCCCGTCCCTTATCAGCCTGTTCATCCACCCGTGCCGCCCACGACGGTGTCGTGGGCGGCATCGTGGGCGGCCTCCCCAGGCGTGGTCGGCGAGGGACGGAGGATCGGTCAGTCGGGTACGGGCACACCCGTGGTCGGCGCGAACCGCCCGTTGCTCAGCCGCAGGGTCACCACGGCACCGGTGACCGCACGGGTGCCGGGATCGGTCTCGGCGACCACACCCTCCGGGCAGTCCGAGTCGACCCGCTTCGGATACACCGCCACCCGGAAGCCGGCCGCCCGCAGCCGCTCGGTCGCCTGTTGCGCCGGAAGGCACCTCAGCTTCGGCAGGGGCAGCTCGGGCAGTCCCATCAGGGTCGCCGTCGCCTTCGGGAACTCGCGCTCCGGCCTGCCCTCCATCGCGTCGGCCAGGGTCTGCGAAACCGCCGGGCTCACCACCTCACGCGGCATCCCGGTGGTGCCTCCCGGCAAGTCCGGATCGGCGAGGATGCCGGCGACGGTGAGCGAGGTGGTCGTCTCCACCACCGAGGCCGTACGCCGGTCGTCCGTGGTGCCGGTCTTGCCGGCCATCGGGTGCCCGACGAGCCGGCGGGCATCGCCCGCGGTCGCCTCCCGGCACCGGTTCGCGGTCGACGTGTCACCGACCGGGCACCGGGCGGCGTCGATCGCCGCGTACGCCACCTCAGGCTTGACCGCGCGCCGGCAGCGCGGCGCCACCGCGTCGAGCTGACCACCGGTCCGGTCCCGGATCTCCTGCACCGGAGTGGGTACGCAGTACCGGCCCCCGGCCGCCAGGGTCGCGTACGCGTTCGCCAGGTCCAGCGGGGTGGTCGCCGACACGCCCAGGGTGAAGGCGCCCCACCGGTCGGCCGACTTCGGGTCGTCCGCCAGCGCCGCGTCGCTGCGTGCCCGGAACCCGATCCCGAGCCGCCGGGCCACGTCCACCGTGTTCGCCGCACCGACCCGTTCGATCAGCGGCACGAAGTAGGTGTTGACCGAGGAGCCGAACGCGGTCCACATGTCGTGCCGGCCGGCGATGCTCTCGTCGTAGTTCGTCGGGCAGTACCGCTGCGTACCCGGACAGGCCGCCGGACTGCCCGGCTCGACGGTGTACGACGACTCGTACCGCTGCGCCGCGTCGATCGGGTGGGACAGTGGGATGCCCCGTTCCAGGGCGGCCACCACGGTGAAGATCTTGAAGGTGGACCCGGCCTGGTACCCGGTGACGTCGGCGCCCCCGGTGAGCAGCGGATTGGTCGTACGCGGGTAGGTGCCCCTGACCCCGGCCGCCGCTTTCGCCGGATCGGTGGCGGGACCGTTGACCGGCTTCGCCGGGTCGTCCAGGGCGAAGTCACGGTTGGCGGCCAGGGCCCGTACCCGCCCGGTGCCGGGCTCGACCGCGGCCAGCATCAGCGCCTGGGACGCCCCGGTCGGCAGTTCCCGCTCGACGTTGCGGTGCGCCGCCGCCTGGGTGGGCGCGTCCAGGGTGCTGACGATCCGGTACCCGCCGCCCTTCAACCGCCGCTCCCGGTCGTACTCGGTGCTCCCGAACGTCTCCTGCTCCAGCCACCACCGGTAGAAGTAGTCGCAGAAGAAACCCCAGTCCTGCTTGCCGGTGACCGAGCACCCGTTCGCCGCCACCCGCCCCTGCACCGCCAGCGGGACCGCCCGCGCGGCGGTCGCGTCCGCCTCGTTGATCGCCGAGGTCTCGACCATCTGCCCGATCACCCAGTTGCGCCGGTTCAGCGTCTCGGCCGCACCCCGCCCGGCGGTGTCCAGGGCGTTGTAGAAGTTCGGCGACTTGACCAGCCCGGCCAGCATCGCGGCCTCCGGCACGGTCAACTCGCGGGGCCGCTTGCCGAAGTAGAACCGGGCGGCGGCCGAGACGCCGTAGGTGCCGTTCCCGAACGGGGCCAGGTTCAGATAGCGCCGGAGGATCTCGTCCTTGCTCAGGTGCACCTCCAACAGCGACGCCAGGCGCATCTCCCGCAGCTTGCGCGCCTTGGTGTCCTCGCTGGCCGCGACGACCGACCGCGGATCCGACGCCGAGTAGGTGGCGGTCATCCGTACCAGTTGCATGGTCAGTGTCGACGCGCCCTGCCGGCCGCCGACACTGTTGGCGACCAGGGCCCGCAGGAAGCCCCGCACGTCGAAGCCCCGGTGCCGGTAGAACCCGTGGTCCTCGGCCGCGATGATCGCGTCGCGCATCGCCGGGGCGATGTCGTCGAGCGCCACGTCCTGGCGGTTCTCGTCGAAGAAGACGGCCAGCGGGGTACGGCCGTCGGCGGCGAACACCCGGGTCGCCTGCGGCGCCTCGCTCACCCGCAACTCGACCGGAAGGGTCTCGAACGCCTCCACCCCGGCCTTCGCCGCCAGCCCGGTGAACGCCAGCCCGGGGAACGCCAACGCGGCGACCAGCACTCCGGCGGCCACACCGGCGACCAGCATCGTCCCGATCCTGATCAGCCGGACCTGCCGGGGCGTGCGCGTGCGGACTTGTCGCGGGGACATTCGACACCACCTTCGGGTACGACCGGACCTTCGGGTACGACGGGCAGCAGGCATCCGTGACCAGTAGATCGGCCGGGCCGACCGGTGGTGGCCGACGCGGCCAGGATCCCCCGAAGGGGATCGCGATCGCCCCGACCGGCAGCGCGCCACGACACCGCGCGCCGATGATCCGGCAGTTCGCTCGACCACCTGTGCCGTGGCGGCGTCCGGATCGGATAGCGTCGTGCCCATGCCCGAGACCGGTTACCCCTGGCCGATCGAGACCACCCGGCTGGACAACGGCCTGCGTGTGGTTGTCAGCGAGGACCGCACCGCCCCCGTGGTGGCGGTCAACCTCTGGTACGACGTCGGGTCGCGACACGAACCCGAGGGCCAGACCGGCTTCGCCCACCTCTTCGAACACCTGATGTTCGAGGGCTCGGTCAACGTGGCCAAGACCGAACACATGAAGCTCATCCAGGGCTCCGGCGGGTCGCTCAACGCGACCACCAACCCGGACCGGACCAACTACTTCAACACGGTGCCGGCCGAGCACCTGGCCCTGGTGCTCTGGCTGGAGGCCGACCGGATGGGCGGCCTGGTGCCGGCACTGACCCAGGAGACGCTGGACAACCAGCGCGAGGTGGTGAAGAACGAGCGGCGCCAGCGGTACGAGAACGTCCCGTACGGCGACGCGTGGCTGCGTCTGCTGCCGCTGCTCTACCCGCCGGGGCACCCGTACCACCACTCGACGATCGGGTCGATGGACGACCTGAACGCGGCCGACCTGACCACCTTCCAGAACTTCCACACCACCTACTACGCGCCGAACAACGCGGTCCTCACCGTCGTCGGCGACACCTCGGCCGGCGAGGTCTTCGCACTGGCCGAGCGGTTCTTCGGCGGGCTGAAGCCACGGGCCGACATCCCGTCCGCACCGGACGGGCTGGTGGTGCCGTCGACCGGCGTACCGGCACGGGAGACGGTGTACGCCGACGTACCGGCGCCGCGGGTCTTCCTGGCCCACCGCACGTACCCGTTCGGCACCCCGGAGTACGACGCGGTGACGGTCCTCGGCTACCTGCTCGGCCACGGCCGGGGCAGCCGGCTCTACCAGCGGCTCGCCGACGGGGCCCGGCTCGCCCAGCCGGACAACATCGGCTCGTACGGGGTCGACCTGGCGCACGCTCCCGCCCCGCTGATCATCACCGCCACCGCCCGCCCCGGAGTCTCCGCCGACGAGCTGACCGCCGGGCTGACCGAGGTGGTGGACGAGCTCGCCGACGGCGGGGTGACCGGGGCCGAACTGGACCGGGCCCGCGCCCTGCTGACCACCGCCTGGTGGCGTTCGCTGTCGACGGTCGACGGCCGGGCCGACACCCTCGGCCGGTACGCGCTCCAGTTCGGTGACCCGGCCCGTGCGGCCGACCGGCTGCCGGGCTGGCTCGGGGTCGGTGCCGACCAACTGGCCGAGGTGGCCGCCGAGGTGCTGCGTCCGGCCGACCGGGTGACCCTGACCTACCTGCCGGAGGAGAAGGCATGACGCTCATCGCTGACCGTCCGGAGACGGGCGAGCCGCGCCCGTACCGGTTCCCGCAGGTGGTCCGGCGGACGGTGGCCGGCGGTGACGTGGTCGCCGCCCACCTGCCCGGCCACAACCTGGCCGCCGCCACGCTGCTGCTCGACGCGGGCGCCGGCCGGGAGCCGCTCGGCCGCGAGGGGCTCGGCGGGGTGCTGGCCAAGGCCCTCGAAGAGGGGACCGCCCAGCGGGACTCGTCCGCGTACGCGCTGGCCCTGGAGGGGCTCGGTACCGAGCTGAGCATCGGCAGCGACTGGGACGCGTTCCAGGTCGGGGTCCAGGTGCCGGCGCGCCGGCTGCTGGCCGCGGTGCAACTGATGGCCGAGGCCGTCCGGACGCCCAGGCTCGACCCCGCCGACATCACCCGGGTACGCGACGACGAGGTCACCGCCCTGCGGATGTACTGGGCCAACCCCGGCCCCCGGGCCGACGCGGCGCTGCGGGCCGACCTGTTCGGGGCCGACCAGCGGCACGGGCGGCCGATGGACGGCGACCCGGACTCGGTGGCCGCGATCGGCATCGACGACGTGACCGCGTTCCACGCCGACCGGCTGCTCCGGCCCGGCACCCTGCTCGTCGCCGGTGACCTGGACAAACTCGATCTCGACGCGCTCGGCGGGGCGGCCTTCGCCGGTGCCTCCGGTGCCCCGGCCCCGGTCGAGGCGCCGCTCGACGTCGCCGTACGCGACCAGCGGCGGATCATCGTGGTGGACCGGCCCGGTTCGGTGCAGTCGACGCTGCGCATCGGGCACCCCGGACCCCACCGCGCGCACCCCGACTACGTGTCGATGACCCTGGTCGGCACCGTGCTCGGCGGGGCGTTCACCTCCCGGCTGAACCACCTCCTGCGGGAGGTACGCGGCTACACCTACGGCATCCGCGCCGACTTCGGCCTGTCCCGGCGGTTCGGCCGGTTCGTCGTCGCCGGAAACGTACAGACGGCGGTGACCGCGCCCGCCCTGGTGGACGCGATCGGTGAGATCAGCCGTACCGCGATCGAGGGCGTGACCGAGCCGGAGTTGGCGGTCGCCCGGTCCTGGCGGGCCGGTCAGCTCTCGGTGGAACTCCAGTCGCCTCGGGCGATCGTCGGCGCCCTCGGCACCCTGGTCCTGTACGGGCTGCCGGACGACTACCACGCGACGTTGCGTACCCGGTTGTTGGCCTCGACCGAGGCGGAGGTGTCTGCGGCGGCCGCGACCCACCTGCACCCGGACGGCCTGACCCTGGTGGTGGAGGGCGACGCGGCGATGATCCGGGACGAGATCGCGGCGACCGGGCTCGGCGACGTGGTCGACGCCGGGCAGTAGCCCGACCAGGTGGTGTGGCGGAGCCGGTCAGCGGGAACGCTGGCCGGCTTCCGTCGTCTGGTTGCCCGTGCCGACCCGTGCGCCGTCCTGCTCGGGTGCCTGCCTCGGCCGGGGTGTCCCGGCCGGGTCGGTCGCACCGGTGTCGGTCGCCCCGGCCGACCGGTCCGGTCCGGTCGGGGCGACGGGGCCGGCGGGTGGCTCGTCCGGACCGCCGGGAGCGGTCGGTGGGCCGGACGGACCGGCGGGACCGGTGCTCGGGCCGATCGGCGGATGGGGGCCGCCCGGGTCGGGGCCGGGGCCGGCCAGCCGTGCCCGGCGCGCGGCCCACCAGCGTTCACCCGCGCCGACCAGCAGGAACACACCCACCACGTAGGCCCAGCCGACCAGCACGTCGATCACGTAGTGCTCGCCGGTGTAGACCAGGGTGAAGGTCATCGCCAGGGGATACGCCAGCAGCAGCGGCCACCATCGGCGCTTCACCGACGGCAGGAAGAAGAGCACGACAAAGAGCGCGAACGCGGTGTGCAGCGACGGCATCGCGGCCACCGGGTTCGAGGCGAGCTGGAGCACGTTGAGCGTGTTGCCGGCACCGTGCAGGCCGAACTCCTGCCAACCCCGGTTCGAGATCCGGGCCACCTCGACCGGGAGGAAGCCCTCCACCGAGGCCCACCACGGCGGAGCCGCCGGATAGACGAAGTACGTGATCAGGCCGGCCAGGCTGAGCGCGAACCAGCGGCGCATGAAGGCGGCCCAGCGCGGGCGGGACTTCAACCAGAGCACGACCGCGGCGGCCAGCGCGGCGACGAAGTGGGAGAAGTAGACGAAGCTCGCGAGGACGTCGTACCAGCGGACGTCGGGGTGGAAGAGATGCTCCTGCAACCAGATCGTCGGGACCACGCCCCCGGTCGCCCACCCGAACATCCACTCGTCGGCGTGGATCAGCTCGGTGACGTGCGGGTCGAAGTAGTCGTCGGCGAAGCCCCGGGAGACGTTGTAGATCGCGAGCAGGATCACCACCGGCAGCCAGTCCCGGGCGAAGACCAGGTGCTGCCGCCACGGCAGGTGGATGCCCCAGGCGACGGTCGCCGCCCAGAGCCAGAAGAAGGCGTAGAGCGGGTCGGTGGGCAACCCGATCAGCAGCCAACCGGCCACGAAGGCGACGATCCAGACCGCCATCGCGCCGGCCCGCCGCAGACGCAGCTCAGCGGCGGTGCGCTCGGGGGCGGACCCGGCCGGCGACCCGGGCGGTTGCTTCCTCTCCATGGCGACCCAGGCTAGCCGTCCGGTCTGATCGCGACCGACGGCGGGGCGGGATGTCCGGGATGGGACGAGCAGGCCGGGGGAGGAATTTTCCGGGCGACGGCCAGTATTGTGCGGCGAATGGAAACGCTGACCGCCCGCGGTCGCCTGGTCCGGGTGGTGGTGACCCTGGTCGGCGCGGGCCTGTTGTTGGCCGGGACGCTGGTCGGCTCGGACGACAACTTCCCGTTCGGTCCGTTCCGCATGTACGCCACCACCGACCGGCTCGACGCCCCGGTGGCCGAGGCACTGGTGCTGGCCCGGGACGCGGCCGGGGACGAGTTCGTGCTGACCGAGCGGGAGACCGGTATCCGCCGGGCGGAGATCGAGGGGCAGCTGAGCCGCTTCGCCGCCGACCCGACGCGGCTGAACCTGGTCGTGGACGCGTACCACCGGCGCAACCCGGATCGGCCGGCGCTGGACACCGTCTCGATCGTGATCCGCCGGCACGCCATGACCGGCGGCCGACCGACCGGGGTCGACACCGACGAGACCGTCGTCAACTGGCAGGTGACCCGGTGAGGCGGGTCGGCGACTGGCTCACCACGCCGGTGCCGCTGGGCCGGGTGGCGGCGTTCCGTACGGTGGCCTACCTCCTGGTGGCGGCGGACATCGTCTTCTTCACCGGTTGGTTGCGGGGCCGGACCGCGGTCTCCGGCGAGCTGTACGCGCCACTGCTGGTCGGCCGGATGCTGCCGCTGCCGACCCCGAACGCGGCCCTGGTGACCACGCTGTTCTGGGTGCTGCTGGCGGCCACGCTCGCCGCCGCCACCGGGCGGGCACCCCGGCTGCTCGGCTGGACGGTGCTGGCCCTCTACTTCGAGTGGCTGGTCATCGCGTTCAGCTACGGCAAGGTCGACCACGACCGGTTCGGCATCCTGGTCGCCCTGGCGGTCCTGCCGACCGTCGGCCGGGCCCGGCACGGCGACCTGACGCTCAGCGCCAAGGCCGGTTGGGCGCTGCGGGCGACCCAGCTCGCGGTCATCGCGACCTACTTCCTGGCCGCCTGGGCGAAGCTGCGCTTCGGTGGGCTCGACTGGCTCACCGGCGCCACCCTGGCCCGTGCGGTGATCCGGCGCGGCACCTTCGCCAGCGACTGGCTGCTGGACGTGCCCGTACTGCTCACGATCGGGCAGTTCGGGATCATGGCGTTCGAGCTGACCAGCCCGCTGGTGTTCGTCCTGCGCGGTCGGGCCCGGTACGCCATGATCGGCTTCTTCTACGTCTTCCACGCGGTGACCTGGTCGGCGATCACCATCTCGTTCATGCCGCACCAGGCGGCGATGACCGCCTTCCTCCCGCTGGAACGGGTACGTCCGGTGGTCTGGGCCCGGCGGCGCCTCACCGGCCTGTCCCGGACCCCTTTCGGCCGTGCCGCCGACCCGCTCGGTGCACCCGTGTCCCCGGCCGATCAGGTGATACCCGTGTCCCCGGCCGGGCCGGTGATACCCGTGTCGCCGGCCGGACCCGTGACGTCGGTCGGACCGCCGTCCGGTGACCCGCCGCCGGTGGGGGCGGTGGCCGGGGCCGCCGAGCCCGGACCGCCACTCGTCGACGACACCACCGGGGCCGGTGGTGCGGGCGGTGGCGGTGGGGCCGATCGGGCCGGCGGTGGGAACTGAGTGCCGTGCCGGCCGATCTTCTGGGTAGCCTCACAGACATGAGGATTGGCATTGTGGGCGCCACCGGCCAGGTCGGCGGCGTCATGCGGCAGGTGCTGGCGGACCGGCGGTTCCCGGCGGAGCAGGTACGGTACTTCGCCTCGGCGCGCTCCGCCGGTCAGGTGCTGCCCTGGGGCGACACCGACGTGACCGTCGAGGACGCGTCGACCGCGGACTACCGGGGACTGGACATCGTGCTCTTCTCCGCCGGTAAGGGGACATCGCGCGACCTCGCCCCACGGGTCGCGGAGGCCGGCGCGGTGGTGATCGACAACTCCTCGGCCTGGCGGATGGACCCCGAGGTGCCGCTGGTGGTGGCGGAGGTCAACCCCCAGGCCGCGGCCGTACGCCCGAAGGGCATCATCGCCAACCCGAACTGCACCACGATGGCGGCGATGCCGATCCTGCGCCCGCTGCACGAGGAGGCCGGGCTGGTCAGCCTGGTCGTCGCCACGTACCAGGCGGTCTCCGGTGCCGGTCTGTCCGGCGTCGGCGAGCTGGACGAGCAGGTACGCAAGGTCGCCGAGCAGGCCAGCGGACTGACCTTCGACGGGTCGGCGGTCGACTTCCCGACCCCCCGCCAGTTCAGCCAGCCGATCGCGTTCAACGTGCTCCCGCTCGCCGGCTCGATCGTCGACGACGGGTCGGACGAGACCGACGAGGAGCAGAAGCTGCGCAGCGAGAGCCGCAAGATTCTCGACCTCCCCGGGCTGCTGGTCTCCGGGACCTGCGTACGGGTGCCCGTGTTCACCGGCCACTCGTTGCAGATCAACGCCCGGTTCGCCCGGCCGATCAGCCCGCAGCGTGCGGTGGAACTGCTCGCCACGGCGCCGGGTGTGGCGCTGGAGCAGGTGCCGACCCCGTTGAAGGCGGCCGGTCAGGACCCGACCTACGTGGGTCGGATCCGGGCGGACGAGACCGTCGAGCACGGCCTGGCCCTCTTCTGCTCCAACGACAACCTGCGCAAGGGCGCCGCCCTCAACGCGGTCCAGATCGCCGAACTGCTGGCCGGAACGCCGGCCTGAGTGACGTACGCCGGGTCGCCGGTCAGTGTCGCCCGGCGACCGGCCCGGAACAGGGGAGGAAGACATGGCTGACGACCGTTTCGACGAGGCACTGCTCGACCTGCTGGGCAGCCGACCGTACGGGGTGCTGGCGACCATCAAGCGCGATGGTCAACCCCAGCTCTCCAACGTCGTCTACCACCTCGACCGGAAGCAGGACCTGATCCGGGTCTCGGTCACCGACGGCCGGCCCAAGACGGCGAACCTCCGGCGGGACCCGAGGGCCAGCCTGCACGCCACCTCGCCCGACGGCTGGGCGTACGTGGTCGCCGAGTGCGGTGCCGAGCTGGCGCCGCCGGCCACCGACCCGCACGACGCCACGGTGGAGGAACTGGTCGACCTCTACCGCGCCGTCAGCGGTGAACACCCGGACTGGGACGACTACCGGCGGGCCATGGTGGCCGACCGGCGGCTGGTGCTCCGGTTGACCATCAGGCGGGTCTATGGCATTCCGCCCCGGAGCTGACGCCCGGCACCGTCAACCGCCGGGGATATCGCCGGAATGCTCTCTTGCCGCCCATCATGGTCGTAGGAATGCTCTCTTGTCGTTGATCGGCGATTCGGGCGCGATTCCGCTCCTACCATCAGGCAATGGTGCATCTCGATGCGATCCGATCCGCCGCCCGGTCACTCACTCCGATGTGGACCGACCGGATCGGTGAACTTGTCTCGTACGAATCACCGCCAGGAGCGCTGCCCCAGCTGAACGCCTGCGCCGACCTGCTCGCCGGCTGGGGCGAGACGATCCTCGGCCGTCCCGCCCAGCGCCTGCTCCGCGACGGGCTACCCCACCTGCTCTGGCCCGCCGAGCGGCAGAAGGTGCTGCTGCTCGGACACTTCGACACCGTCTGGCCCGAGGGCACCATCCGGGAGTGGCCGTACCGGGTGCGGGACGGGATCGCCACCGGTCCGGGGGTGTGCGACATGAAGGGCGGCATCGTCCAGCTCCTCGCGGCGCTGTCCCTGGTGACCGACCCCTCCGACGTGGGCGTGCTGCTCACCTGCGACGAGGAGACCGGCTCGACCACCTCACGGGCGCTGATCGAGGAACAGGCCCGGCGCTCGGGCGTGGTGCTGGTCTGCGAACCGTCCACGGAGGACGGAGCGCTCAAGGTGGCCCGCAAGGGAGGGTCGGTCTACCGGGTCGAGGTCCGGGGCCGGGCCGCGCACGCCGGGGTGGAGCCGTTCCGGGGCATCAACGCCACCATCGAGCTGGCCCACCAGGTGCTGGCCGTACAGGCGCTGGCCTCCGTACCGGACGGTACGACGGTGACGCCGACCGTGGCCAGCGCCGGCACCACCACGAACACGGTGCCCGAGTCGGCGACCTTCTGCGTCGACGTACGGTCCTGGAGCCGGGCCGAACTGCACCGGGTGGACCGGATGATGCACCGCCTGGTGCCCCGGCTGGCCGAGGCCGGGCTGACCCTGGGCGGGGGCCTCAACCGGTACCCGATGACCCAGGCGGTGGCGCTGCCGCTGCTCGCGCTCACCCGGTCCGCGGCCGTCGCGATCGGCCTGGAACCACCGGCGGGTGTCTCCGCCCCCGGCGCCTCGGACGGGAACTTCACCGCCGCGCTCGGCGTGCCCACCCTGGACGGACTCGGCGCGGTCGGCGGATATCCGCACGGCCGGGGCGAGTACATGGACCTGCGGCGGATGCCGGAGCGGGTGGCGCTGCTGACCGCACTGGTCGAGCGGCTGCTGACCGGCCCGCTGCCGCCGCACCTCCCGCCCGCCGCGCTGGACACCCCGGCCGGAGCCGGATCACCGGCGCCGCTCGGCGCGCCGGCCGGAGCCGGATCGCCGTCACCACTCGACGCGCCGAGCCTGCTCGACCCGTCGGCCCGGCACGGTTCGCCGGTTGCGCGGGACCTCCAGGCGGGACACGACGTGCCGGCGGGGCAGCCCGGCTGAGCGCCCCGGCCGGGGACACAGAGACGCGTACCGGCGGTTTCGTCCGGCGACACCCGCCCGCCGGATCGCCCCGGAACCCGTCCGTCTGCCTAGGATCGGAGCACCAACTGCTGTCCGCCGCTCCGGGTCCGGCGGACCGGGCCGACGCCGTCCGACGCCTCGGCGACCGGCTCGCCGAGCGCACCCGGCGAAGGTGGGCGCGGGTATGACCGGCACAGCCGAACTTCCAGTGGAGCACGCCGTCGGTCCCCGGTTCGGGGTCGAGGAGGAGTTCCTCGTGGTCGATCCGGAGACCCGGGAGGCGGTTCCGCAGGCGGAGGCGGTGCTGCGGCGGGCAAAGGCGGAACTCGGCGAACGGGTCGGTGGCGAGATCACCACGTTGCAGGTCGAGACCAAGACGACACCCTGCCACGACGTGACCGAACTGCACCGGCAACTGGTCGAGGGGCGGGCCGTACTCGGGGTCGCCGCCGGGGCCGAGGGACTGCGGGTGGTGGCGAGCGGCAGCGCCGTGCTCGGCGACGTCGTACCGCCGCCGATCGTCTCCGGCGAGCGCCCGGCCAGGGGTACGGCGACCTTCCGGGGCCTGCACGACGAGGTGGCCATCTGCTCGGTGCACGTGCACGTCGAGATGCCCGACCGGGACCGGGCGGCGCTGGTCAGCAACCACCTGCGGCCGTACCTGCCGGTGCTGATCGGGTTGACCGCGAACTCGCCGTACTGGGCGGGGCGGGACACCGGGTACGCGAGCTGGCGCACCATCGCCTGGCACCGGTGGCCGGTCGCCGGGCCGCCGCCGTACTTCACCTCGGCCGAGCACTACGACCGGGTGGTGGACACCCTGCTCGACGCCGGTGCCCTGGTCGACCTCGGCACCCTGTTCTGGGACATCCGGCTGTCGGCACACCTGCCCACCCTGGAGATCCGGGTCGCCGACGTGCCGATCACCGCCGAGGAGTCCGCGCTGTTCGCCGCCCTGGTCCGGGCGCTGGTCGTACGCGTCGGCACGGAGGTCGACCGGGGCGAACCCGGACCGGTGGTCCCGCCCGAACTGCTCCGGGTGGCCTACTGGCGGGCCGCCCGCGACGGGCTCGCCGGACACGGGGTCGACCCGCTCACCGGCGAGCTGCGCCCGGCGGTCGACCT
Organism: Micromonospora sp. NBC_01796; assembly: GCF_035917455.1. Lineage (NCBI taxonomy): Bacteria > Bacillati > Actinomycetota > Actinomycetes > Micromonosporales > Micromonosporaceae > Micromonospora > Micromonospora sp. NBC_01796. The sequence continues at coordinate 4,312,159 of NZ_CP109078.1, forward strand.
GGTCGACCGGCTGTTCCGGTACGTCCGACCGGTGCTGGCCGAACACGGCGACCTGCCGCTGGTCACCCCCTGGCTGGACCGGCTCCTCGGCACCGCCGCCGACGGTGCGGTACGGCAGCGCCGGGCGGCGGCGCGGCGCGACCGGCTCACCGACGTGGTCGACGAACTCGTCGCGCAGACCGTCCCGGAGCTGGTCAACGCCGACTGAGCACGCTCGCGGTGGGCAGCGGAGCCGGTCCGGGTGACCCTTGTGGGGTACGGCCATACACCCCGGGGAGGCGTGGATGAGCACCACCCAGCAGGCTGAAACGAAACTGGTCCAGACGGCACGGCGACCGCCGGTCGAGATGGTCCGGACCGCACGGGCGTACGCGGAGCAGATGGTCGCCCGCCGCTCGGTCCGCGACTTCTCCGACGAACCGGTCCCACCGGAGGTGATCGAGGCGGCCGTGTCGGCCGCGGCGAGCGCACCGAGTGGAGCCAACCGGCAGCCGTGGCGGTTCGTGGTGCTCACCGACCCGGCCCGCAAGCGGCTGCTGCGGGATCGGGCCGAGGCGGAGGAGCGGGACTTCTACGACCATCGGGCCACCGAGGAGTGGCTGAGCGCCATCGCCCCGATCGGCACCGACTGGCGCAAGCCGTTCCTCGAGGTCGCCCCGGTGGTGATCGTGGTGTTCGAGGTGCACCGGGGCGGGGAGGACCCCAAGCCGTACTACGTGAAGGAGTCGGTCGGGATCGCGGTGGGGATGCTGATCAGCGCCCTGCACCTGGCCGGGCTGGCGACGCTGACGCACACCCCCAGCCCGATGCGGTTCCTCAACGAGGTCTGTGAACGCCCGGCGCACGAGCGCCCGTACCTGGTGCTGCCGGTGGGTTACCCGGCCGACGACGCACGGGTGCCGGAGCTGACCCGCAAGCCGCTGGCCGAGGTGATGATCGAACGGTGAGTGGGATCAGCGCAGTTGCGCCTCCGGTACGGCGACGTCGGCACTCAGGTGGGCCTGGAAGAACGCGTGCAGCGGAGCCACGTGCCGGTCCGGGCGGGTCCAGTGGGCGAGCAGGTCCTCCAGCAGGTGCCGTTCCTCGACGATCGAGCCGTTGCGGTACCGCCGCACGACGGGATGGATGAAGGCACTCTCCGCGGCCCGGTCCGGTGACGGGTGCCGCTCTATCGCGAACACGTCCGAGTAGTCGTCCCGGCCCCACCGCAGGGTGACCGTGTAGAAGTGCGACGAGTCGCCGAACCGCTGCACCGCATAGTCCTCGGGCAGGTCCTGGTAGTGCCGGAACTCGCCGGTCCGCTCGTCGCGTACCAGCACGTCGCAGAGGTACTCGAACTGGGTCCACAGGGCGGAACTCCAGTTCAGCCGCTCCAGCGTGAGCGAGGTCAGTTCCTTCGGCTCGGCCGGCAGCAGGTCGTAGGCCAGCGGCACCTCCTCGTACGACTCCTGTAGTAAACGGGTGAGCGTACGGAGGTTGTAGCGAAAGCCGTCGATGAAGGCCGACGACGCGCGCTTGAAGTCCCTGGCCTGGGCGATGGTTCCGGCGAAGTACAGCCCCGGCACGTTGGTCGACTGCCAGTCCGGGCCGGTCGCCGGCATCCGCCCGTTCGGGGCCAGCTCGGGGCGGCAGTTCGGGGCGAACACCGAGGTGTCCATCACGAACCCGGTGCAGCGGATCACCGAGTCGTACTCCAGCAGCTCCCGCTCGCCGTCGGCGTGGGTGTAACTGATCTCGACCTCGTACGCGTCACCCGCCGGGCGGATCACGTCCACCGTGCAGTCGAGCACCGAGTGCAGGGTCTTGAACTGGTAGCTGTCGAGCAGCGCGCCGTAGTGGGTCCGTACGTTGCCGGGGTGTTTGGTGTTCCAGGCGAGCTGGAGCGGTCGGGGGCTGGCCAGGTGCACCATCGCCGCGTGGCCGAGGATCGCCGACGCCGTCTCGAACGCCGAGTTGCCCTTGCCCAGGATGAGCACCCGCTGGTCGGCGAAGGCGGCCGGATCGGTGTCGACCTCCTCGTACCCGATCGCGTGCTCGATCCCGTCGATCTGCGGTACGTAGGGCGTGGCCCACCCGGTGGCCACGATGACACAGCCGGCCCGGATCGCCCCCCGGCTCGTACGGACCAGGAAGCCGGTGTCGCCCTCGACCCGCTCGATCCGTTCGACGGGTTCGTCGAACCGGATCGCTAGGTGGTGTTCGCGCTGGAAGTCGTCGAGGTAGCGGACCAGGTCGTCGGCGTGCGGGAAGTAGTCGCTGCTGTAGTGCGGGAAGTGCAGCTCGGGCTTGTCGTTGAGCAGCGAGTTCCAGTCCCAGCGGAGCCGGATCTCGGGGTCGTTGCTGCGGGTGTGCACCTTGTTGAGGGAGATCAACCGGCGGTGTCGGGGGTAGTGCCGGAAGAAGTGCGCGGGCGCCGGCTCGCGTTCGAGCGTGACGTAGTCCGCGCCCACCTGTTGCAGGTAGTAGCTGAGCTGGATCCCGGCCGGGCCGCCACCGACGATCACGTACTGGTGCCGTTCAGGTTCCGGTTGCGTCGTGTGGGCTGGGTCGGTTGGCCGGTGCTCGTAACGCTGCTCGCTGGTCCGGATCTCGGGCACGCCGTCATCCTCCTGTTGCTCACCGTCAGAGATCGACCATGGATGATCCGATCGAGCCTGTCAAACGGTGGCTGGGAAGGCCCCTTCCCACCCAAAAAGCGATAACAAGGGGCCCTTCCCTCCCTTTCAGGCGGGCGCTGTTTAATACCGATCATGAGTACGGACACAAGCGCTGACCTGCGAGTTGGCATTCTCGGTTACGGCATCGGTGGCCAACGTTTCCACGCCCCGCTGGTGGCGGCGACGCCCGGCCTGTCAGTGGCGGTGATCGTCACGGGTGACCCCGAGCGCGCCGCTCGGGCCGGGGCGGACTATCCACAGGCGCAGGTGGTGCCCACCGCCGACGACCTGTTCGCGGTCGCCGGGTCGCTGGACCTGGTGGTGGTGAGCACACCGAACCGGACCCACGTGCCGCTCGCCCTTCGGGCCATCGAGGCGGGGCTCCCGGTGGTGGTCGACAAGCCGTTCGCGCCGACCTCGGCGGACGCCCGGCAGGTTCTCGACGCGGCGACACGGGCCGGGGTCGGGCTGACGGTGTTCCAGAACCGGCGGCTGGACTCGGACTTCCTGACCGTACGCGGGGTGCTGGCGTCGGGGCGGCTCGGCAACGTCTACCGCTTCGAGTCGCGGTACGACCGCTGGGTGCCGACGCCGAAGGAGAACTGGCGCGAGTTCGGCGACCCGGCCGAGGCCGGCGGGCTGCTGTACGACCTCGGCGCGCACATCGTCGACCAGGCGCTGCAACTGTTCGGCCCGGTCGCCGAGGTCTACGCCGAACTCGACCGCCGCCGGGCCGGGGTGCAGGTCGACGACGACACCTTCGTCGCGTTGCGGCACGTCAACGGGGTCCGTACGCATCTCTGGGCGTCGGCGCTGGCCGGCACCCGCAACCCGCGCTTCCGGGTCCTGGGCGACCAGGGCACCTTCACCAAGTACGGGCTCGACGTGCAGGAGCCGCAGGTGCTCGCCGGCACCCGCCCGGGTGACCCCGGCTGGGGCGTCGAGCCGGCGGAGAACGCGGGAGTCCTGGGCGTGAACGACGAGGTCGAGACCGTACCGACCGAGATCGGGCGGTATGAGCAGTTCTACGCCGAGGTTCGGGATGCCCTCCTGGGCCGGGGCGGGTTCCCGGTCGACCCCGCGAGCGCGGTGGAGGGGCTGCGGGTGATCGAGGCGGCGTACACCTCCGCGACCGAGCGCCGGGTGGTCCTGCTCGACCACTGAGCGCGTCAACCGGTCGGGTTCCCTCTGTTACCCGGCGGCGGTCGCGGGTAGACGGCAACCGCCGACAGAGAGAGGAGCACCATGACGACCGTCGGAGAGTTCATGACGACCCGGTTGGTGACCATGGACGGCACCGACACGCTCACCGCCGCGGCCCAGGAGATGCGGGACAGCGCCATTGGCGATGTGATCGTGACCAGCGGGGACGCGGTGATCGGCATCGTCACCGACCGTGACATTACGGTGCGCGGGGTGGCAGATGGGCTGGATGTCGGCAGTGCGACGCTCAGCCAGATCCTGAGCCACGACGTCGTCACGGTGACCCAGTACGACGACGCCGTGGCAGCCGCCGACCTGATGCGGACGTACGGCGTACGGCGGCTGCCGGTGATCGAGGAGGGCCGCCTGATCGGGTTGGTCTCGCTCGGAGACCTGGCGGTGGAGCGGGAGCCGCAGTCCGTTCTCGCCGACATCAGCGCCGACGACCCGAACAACTAGAACACCCGCACCAAGAACGACAGGCCGTGACCGCGCTGATCCCCCTACCGGGACTCAGCGCGGTCGCGTCTCCCCCCTCCCCCGGCTGCCAAACGCGACGATCTTGCAGTTGTGGTGGCGCACAAATCCGGATAAGTGCCTTGATCCGGGGCGCCACAAGTGCAAGATCGACGAGGGAATGTCGGGGGTCGGGGGGCGGGGGGCAACCTCACCCTTTGGGGAGGATGCCTGGCCACCGGGGTGTGGGGGACGCTGCGGGGGACGTGGGCTACTCGGGCAGTACGGAAGAGGGGGACCGATGGCAGATCCGACCGCCGACTTCTTCGACGGCCTCGGCCATCGCGGGCCGGAGCCGATGCTGACGAGGGTCCGGGGCACGGTCCGGTTCGACCTCGGGCACCGGGACGGGACCGACCACTGGGTGCTGGTGATGAGCGAGGGGAACATCAGCGCCAGTCGCGGGGAACGTCCGGCGGACTGCGTGGTCAGCACCCAACTCCAGTTCTTCGACCGGGTGACCGTGGGCGAGGCGAATCCGATCGCGGCCCTGCTGCGCAACGAGATCACGGTCGAGGGCAACCTGCTGCTGTTCCACTACTTCCAACGTCTCCTACCCGGTCCTCCGGGCGCACGCGACCCCCGTGAGCTGGTCCAGGAGAGGCGGCAGAAGTGACGGACCTGGTAAGCATCCTCGACGGCAACACCTTCCTGGTCAGCGACAGCCGGGGCGACATCGACCCGTCGCCGACGTTCCCCACCGGCCTGTTCTCGTTCGACACCCGGTTCCTGTCCCGGTGGGAGCTGACCATCGACGGGGAACGGCTCAACCCCCTGTCCATCGACGATCTCCAGTACTACGAGACCCGGTTCTTCCTCGTACCGGGGGAGCCGACGCACTACGTCGACGCGAAGGTGTCGGTGGTCCGCCAGCGGACCATCGGCGGCAGCTTCGACGAGCAGCTCACCGTCCTGAACCACCAGGGCGAACCGGTCGAGCTGACCATCCGGATGGAGGTCGGGTGCGACTTCGCCGACCTGTTCGAGATCAAGGACGTGAAGGAGAAGGTCGGTGCGGCGCAGGCGTACGTCGAGGAGGGGCGGCTGCGGCTCAGCTACCGCCGGGACACCTTCCGGCGTGAAACCTTCATCACGTCGACCACCCCGGCCGAGATCGACGAGCACGGGCTGACCTTCCGGGTACGGATCGAGGCGCACGCGGAGTGGACCACCAACCTGCACGTCGAGACCATGGTGGAGGGCGCCGGTGGGCGCGACCTGCGACTCGGACTGATCAACCACACCAGCCGGATCAAGACGGAGATGCAGAGCGACCTCGCCGAGTGGATCGGACGGGCGCCGAAGCTCGCCTGCGACTGCGAGCCGCTGGGTGACACGTACGAGCGCAGCCTGGCCGACCTCGCCGCGCTGCGGTACACCCCGCTCGCCTTCGAGACGAAGGTGCCGACCGCCGGCCTGCCCTGGTTCATGACCCTGTTCGGCCGGGACAGCATCTTCACCTGCCTGCAGTCGCTCCCGTTCACCCCGGAACTCGCCGGGCCGACGTTGCGGATCCTCGCCGTGAAGCAGGGCACCAAACTGGACGACTTCCGGGACGAGGAGCCGGGCAAGATCCTGCACGAGCTGCGGTACGGGGAGTCGGCGGCGTTCCAGGACCAACCGCACTCGCCGTACTACGGCGCCGCCGACTCGACGCCGCTGTTCGTGATCCTGCTGGACGAGTACGAGCGCTGGACCGGGGACGTGGAACTCGTTCGCAACCTGGAGCAGGAGGCGCGTGCCGCCCTGCGCTGGCTCGACACGTACGGCGACCTCAGGGGCGACGGTTACCTCTGGTACGAGCGCCGCAACACCCGCAACGGGCTGGAGAACCAGTGCTGGAAGGATTCGTTCGACGCCATCTCGTACCGCGACGGGAGGCTGCCGTCGTTCCCCCGGGCAACCTGTGAGCTACAGGGTTACGCGTACGACGCGAAGATGCGCGGGGCCCGGTTGGCCCGACGGGTCTGGCACGATCCGGTCTTCGCCGACCGGCTGGAGCGGGAGGCGGCGGACCTGAAGGCCCGGTTCAACCGGGACTACTGGGTGGAGGACGGCGAGTACTACGCGCTGGCGTTGGACGCCGAGGGCGGTCAGGTCGACGCGTTGTCGTCGAACATCGGCCACCTGCTCTGGAGCGGGATCGTCGACGAGGACAAGGCCCCGAAGGTGGCCGCGCACCTGCTCGGGCCCCGGCTCTTCTCCGGCTGGGGCGTACGCACCCTGGCGGAGGGGGAGGGACGGTACAACCCGGTCGGATACCACGTCGGTACGGTCTGGCCGTTCGACAACTCGTTCATCGCCTGGGGACTGCGCCGGTACGGGTTCGACGAGGAGGCCGGAAGGATCGCCGAGGCGATCATCGACGCGTCGCAGTACTTCCGGGGCCGGCTGCCCGAGGCTTTCGCCGGCTACGACCGGGTGCTGACCAAGTACCCGGTGCAGTACCCGACCGCGTGCAGTCCGCAGGCGTGGTCGACCGGTACGCCGATGCTGCTGCTCCGGGTCATGCTGGGGCTCGAACCGCACGACGAGCACCTGGTGGTCGACCCGGCCCTGCCGCGCGGAATGGGCCGGTTGGAACTGCTCGACATTCCCGGCCGGTGGGGCAAGATCGACGCCTTCGGTCGCGGCCGGGTCGACATCCACCACGAGCAGGAGGTGGTCGACCTGGAAAGCGACCGGTCGAACGAGCCACTGATGCAGGCGTTGCCGGACAGCAACGGCTGACCCCGACCGGATCCGGGCAGCCGGCCGTCAGCTCCAGCTACGGTCGGGGTTCCGGCTGGCGCTCAGCGGGCGCTCGCTCCAGTGCACGAACCGCTCGGCGAGTTCCTCGTTGGTCAGCGCCGGCAACTCCTCCCGGGCCTGCCGCAGCAACAGGTGCAACTGGTTCTCGAGCCCGATCGGATTGCCCTGGTAGAGGTATTTCAACTGTCGCTTGCGGACGATGCACGGCCATTCCTGTCCGCAGGCGCGACACGACCAGTCGGGGCGGGCGGCTACGTGGATCCCGGGTCCGTCAGTCACCGTGGCGTTCCTGGGGGCGGCGATACGACTCGTTCGTTTCCTGCGTGCCCCGTACGTAGCAGACGCTGTGCTGGCGCTGCCAGTCCCGCAGCGCGGTCTTCATCATCGCGGCCTCCTCTCGTGCGCTCGCCAGTTCCTGGTACAGCACCGCCAGGTCCACCTCGACCAGGTCGAGGAACTCGCGTACCTCGCCCGGCGCGTAACCGCGCCGGCCGAGCCCGGTCGGGTTGAATCTCTTTCTTCGTACGTCCCTGGGGGTCAGGAGGGCGCTGCCCCGTGGGCGGCGAATCGTGTCGCGCGCGTCCTCCATGGCCCTCATCCCGATCCCATTGACGTGTCTGACGTGGGTCAAACGGAAACTGGCAGGTTGCCGTGACGGTAACCGCTGTCGCGTCCCCACTCGTAAGACAGTCGTATTTCCGGCAGTTACGCCGCGCCGTCACGACCGTTGTCGTCCGTCGCCGGCTGGGCCGCGGTACGCAACCGACCGCGCCCGAACGCGTCGATCCGCCCCCATCGGCCGGGTATGCCGAGCAGTTCGATCCGACCCAGGCTGGCCGGCACCGCGGGCCGTACGGTCAGCCCGTCCTCCTGGGGTTCGAGCCCGAGCATCGTACGGAGGAGCAGCAGTGGCGCCCCGGCCGACCAGGCCTGCGGGCTGCACGCGGTCGGGTACTGCACCGGGTAGGTGGTGAGGTCCCGGTCGTAGCCGGCGAACGCCTCCGGCAGCCGGCCCTGGAAGTACTTGGCCGCGTCGATGATGCTCTCCGCGATCCGGGCCGACTCCTCGGTGAACCCGTACTTCGCCAGGCCGGCGGCGATGATCGAGTTGTCGAACGGCCAGACCGTGCCGACGTGGTAGCCGAGCGGGTTGTACCGGCCGTTGCCCTCGGCGAGCGTACGCACACCCCAGCCGGAGAACATCGCCGGACCGAGCAGGTGCCGGGCCACCATCGGTGCCTTGTCCTCGTCGACGATCCCGCTCCAGAGCAGGTGCCCCATGTTCGAGGCGAGCCCGTCGACCTGCCGGCCGTCACCGTCGAGCGCGAGCGCGTAGTACTCCCCGTCCTCCACCCAGAAGTCGCGGTTGAACCGCATCTTCAGGTCGGCAGCCTCCCGCTCCAACCGGTCGGCGAGCACGGGGTCGTCCCAGAACTTCCGGGCCATCCGGGCGCCCCGGATCTTCGCGTCGTAGGCGTACCCCTGGATCTCGCAGGTCGCCCGGGGGAAGCTCGGCAGGGTGCCGTCCCGGAAGCAGATGGCGTCCCAGGAGTCCTTCCAGCACTGGTTCTCCAGGCCGTTGCGGGTGTTGCGGCGCTCGTACCAGATGTAGCCGTTGCCGACCAGGTCGCCGTAGCTGTCGATCCAGGACAGTGCCAGTCGCGTCTCGTCGGCCAGTTCGCGTACGAGTGCGGTGTCGCCGCTCCAGCGTTCGTACTCGTCCAGCAGGATCACGAACAGCGGGGTCGAGTCGGCCGCACCGTAGTACGGCGAGTGCGGCTGCTCCTCGAACGCGGCCGACTCGCCGTACCGGATCTCGTGCAGGATCTTTCCGGGCTCCTCGTCGCGCAGGTTGTCCAGCCTGGTGCCCTGAAGGTCGGCCAGGGTACGCAGGGTGGACGGGGCGATCTCCGGGATGAACGGCAGCGTCTGCAGGCAGGTGATCATGCTGTCCCGGCCGAACAGGGTCATGAACCAGGGCAGGCCGGCGGCGGGCAGTTTCTCCTTGCGCAGCAGACCGGTGTAGCGCAGCGCGGCCAGGTCGGTGATGCTGCGTTCGTACGAGTCGTTCAGCGGCTCGCAGTCGCAGGCCAGGTGCGGCGCCCGGGCCATCCACTCGTCCAGGCGGCGCTGCACGTCGGGGCGTCCCCGTCCCCGTTCGGACGTCGGGAGTTCCGCCGCCGCCGACTCGTCCGCGCTCGGGAAGAGGGTGACCACCCGCAGTACGGTGGTCCACTTCCCGTGCGGCTCGATCCGGATCCGGAACGTCATGCCCTGCTCGTCGATCTCGGCCTCGTGGCTCGCCGAGATGACCGTCTCGCGGTAGAAGGCGTCCCGCCGGTAGCTCAGCCGCAGCGTGCCGTCCTGCACCCGAGTGGTGATCACACCGCGCTTCGGCAGCAGGTTCTTGATCTCGAACAGGTCCGCGAAGTCGCTGCCGATCTCCATCCGTACGGTGAAGTCGACCGCTTCCTCCTGGTGGTTCAGTACGGTCAACCGCTCCTCGAAACCACCGCCGACCGTACGTTTCCGGATCACCGACGCCTTGGCGTCGATGTAGTGCGTCGGCTCGCCCGGAGCGAGGAAGAAGCTGGTCTGGAAGTACCGCAGGTCGTCGACGGAGAGCGAGTGCAGGTGCTCACCGTTGATGGTCAGCTCCCAGCGCGCGATGAACCGGGTGTCGAGCGCGAACAGACCCGTCGGAAAGCTGGGCGAGGGGTCGATGTCGCCGTTGCGGCTGCTCACCACGAAGGTGGCGCCGTCGAGGATGCTGACCGGCTCGGTCACCGGGTGTCCCGCTCCCGGACCATCCGGCGCGGGTCGACCGCGCCCGGTGCGGCGGGAAAGAACCGGCGGAACATCATCAGCAGCGGGATGTCACCGTCGAGCACACACTCGGTACGGATCATCGCGGAGATGACGTTCGCCTGGCCGGTGGTGAAGCGGTCGAACAGTTCGCTCTCGACGTGCACCACACAGTCGGCGTCCCGCAGGTCCGGGGAGACCGAGATGTTGCCGTGGTGCATGGCGACGAACCAGTGCTCGATCTCCGTACCGTGTCGCAGGTCGAAGCGGAGCGTGCCGTGGGCCCGCTTAGGCAGCAGGTCGGGTGCGCGCTCGCCGAGACCGTGGAAGAAGCTCGTTGTCACCTCGCCCATACGCGTACTCCTCCTCGTACGAAGAAGCATCACCCCGTACGCGGGGCGGGCACATCACCCGGAGGAGGTGAACTCCGTACCCCCGCCCCGGCGGCCACGGAGCAGGAGCAGGCCGCTGGCCAGGGCGGCGGCGACGGGAGCGAGCACGAATCCCACGGTGACCCGCCCGCTCGTGTCGAGCAGGGCGCCGTTGACCGCCGCGCCACCGGCGCTGCCCACGGAGAAGGCGGTGGCCGCCCAGGCGAACGCCTCGGCGACCGTGCCCACCGGGGCGACCCGGTCGATCGCCACGAACGCGACGGTGAGCAGCGGCGGGAGCGCGAGCCCGCTGACCGCCATCAGGACCAGCATCGCGGGCGGGGCCGGGGTGAGGAGCAGGGGCACGTATCCGGCTGCGAAGACCGCTGTCGCCCGGGGCAGGGTGGCGTGCCGGCGCAGGCCGGTGAAGCGTACGTAGAGCAGGCCGCCGGCCAGCGCCCCGGTGGCCTGGGCGGCGAGCAGCCAGCCGGCCCAGGAGCGGGCACCGGACGCCTCGGCGTACGCGGTGGCGGCCACCGTCACGCTGCCCACCCCGGCACCGACCAGCACCAGCGTGCCGAGGATCAACCGCAGCCGGGCGGCGCGCAGCGGACCGGCCCAGTGGCGTACGGCCGGCTCGCCCCGCCACCGGCGGACCGCACCGGTGGTGGCGAACCAGGCGGTGCCGGCGGCCTGGAACAGTGCGGCGGCGGCCAGGCCACCGGACGGGCCGACCAGGCCGACCGCGGCGAGGGTGACCACCGGGCCGAGGATGAAGATCGCCTCCTGGACCGCGATGTCCAGCGTGTACGCGGTCTGCACCTGGTGGGCCGGGAGCAGGTCGCGCCAGAGCACCCGCAGGCATGACTCGAACGGCGGTGCGCCCGCCCCGGCCAGCGCGGCGGCGAACACCGTGACCGGGAGGTTGACGTGGGCGGCGGTGAGCGCGAAACCGACCGTGGAGACGACCATGGCCAGCCACAGCACCGGCGGTTGGCGCCACCGGTCGGCGACCCGGGCGAGCATCGGCTGCCCGACCGCCATGCCGGCGGTGTACGCGCCGACCAGCAGCCCGGCCACGGTCAGCGTCATCGTCTCGCGGGCGAAGATCAGCAGGGCCAGTGGCGCGGCACCGAGCGGGATCCGGCCGAGCAGGCTGGCCGCCAGTACCCGCGCGGTCTGCGGCGCCCGGAGCACGGCCAGCGCGGAGGTGTCGGTGGGTGACGCCGGTTCAGAGCCTGGCGCGTTGGTGGACTCGGTATACGGCGTGTTGGCGGAGTTTTCGGGCATGACGGGTCGCTCCCGGAGCGGGGGAAGGGGCCGGACGGTGGTCGGTTCGGCGAACCCGTCAGGGAGCGAAGTCGGCGCGCTCGTGGTCGTTGCCGTACAGCGGCAGCGCGGGCGTGATCCAGCACCGGTACGCGGCGGCGGTGGCGTCGAGCGGGATCACGCCCGCAACTGTATCGGTCGTGGCGGCTCAGCGGATGGGGCGCAACCTCAGGTGCGACCGCTGTCGGAGCCGGATCCCGGAGGCGAGCGCGACCAGGGCGGTGAGCGCCACCGCGAAGACGACACCGTGCACCAGGCCACGGGTCAGGTAACCGGTGTCGGTGTGGTCGACCGCGTACGTGCCGATCTCCCGGCTGGCCCAGAACGGCAGGAACCGGGCGGCGGTACCGGCCGGGTCGAGCATCATCTGCAACCCGAAGACGATCAGCAGGACCAGGGTGCCCTCCAGTTCACGCGGCAGGACCGCGCTCAGCACCAGCCCGAACGGCGCCGCGGTGGCCACTGTGAGCAGCATGATCAGGGCGATCGCCCCGTACCGGACGTCGTGCTGGTCGAACCGGATGAGCAGGAAGTACGGCACCGAGAGCAGCAGGCCGACGACCCAGAGCGCGAGCAGCCGGCCCAGGTGCAGGTGGTACGCCCGGTAGCCGGAGAGCCGCAGCCGGGGTTCGATCTCCCGGGCCGCGCTGCCGGCGAAGAGGGCGGCGGTGCTCAATGCCCAGCCCAGCCCGAGGCAGACGAACCGGATCGACTGGCCCAGGTGGTCGCCGCGCCGGCTCAGGTAGAACAGCAGTGGCAGGACCAGCAGGATCACCAGGACCGACCGCCGGCGCACCATCTCCCGCAGCGCCATCTCGGCGACCGTCAACAACTTGATCATTTTCGTCCCCCACCGCTCGGCCGATTCCGCCCGCTCATCCCGCCGCCGATCCGACTCGGCCCGCCGATCCGATTCGGCCCGTTCATCCGACTCGGACCGCTCATCCGACCGGCTGCCGGACCGGGCTCAGGTCGAGCACGGTGTCGACCCGGTCGAGCTGGTTGAGCAGGTGGGTGACCACCACGATCGCCTTGCCGGCCGCGCGCCAGTCCCAGAGCTGGTGCCAGAAGTCGAGGTAGGTCCCCCGGTCGAAGCCCTGGTAGGGCTCGTCCAGCAGCAGCACGTCCGGGTCACCGAGGCCGGCCAGGACCAGGTTGAGTTTCTGCCGGGTGCCGCCGGAGAGGTGCCGGGCCTGGGTCGGCCCGGTCGGATCCCAGTCCAGCCCGGCGGCCTGCCGCCGGCCCGCCGACCGCGCGGTCTCGCGGGGCAACCCACGGCCCGCGCCCACCAGCACAAAATGCTCCTCGGGTACGAGGAAATCGCTGGTCCCGCCCGACTGGGGGCAGTAGCCGACGGTCCCGTGCAGTTGTACCTGTCCCCGATCCGGGCTGGCCAGGCCGGCGCAGATGCGCAGGAAGGTGCTCTTGCCGGAGCCGTTCGAGCCGACCACCGCCGCGATCTCGCCCGCCCGTACGGTCAGGTCCACGTCGGTCAGCACCGGATGCCGGCGGTAGCGCTTGGTGATGCCGCGCGCCTCCAGCCGTACCTGACCGGGTGCGCCCCGGTAGACCCGAGGTTCGGCCGCGCCGACGCTGTCCGCCACCGCCGCCGCGTACGTCGCCGGTGGCCCGAACACCCGCAGCGGGGCCTCGCCGCTGTCGCGCAGGTGGGTGGCCGCCTCGGCGACCACGTGTCCGGCCAGGTCCCGGTCGACGCCGTGCCGGCGCAACTCGCCGGCCAGCGCGGCCAGCCATCCCTCGTGGTTCACCGCTTGCTCGTGGCTCACCGCGTGCTCACCTCCCGCAGAATCGCGCCCACCCCGCCGCTGAACGTGGCCCAGTCGGCGGTGGTCTGGCGCAGCGTCTCGCCGCCCGCGACCGTGATCCGGTAGTACTTGCGGGCCGGGCCGGTCGTACCCTCCCGCCACTGGGCGCTGACCAGCCCGGTGCGCTGCAACCGCAGCAGCACCGGGTAGAGCGTGCCGCCCTGGATCGGCCCGACACCGGCCGCGTTCAGCGACTGGGCCAGTTCGTAGCCGTACGACTCGCGTCTGGCGAGCAGTGCCAGTACGCAGAGGTCGAGCACCCCGCGCAACCACTGCCCACGTCGCTCCTGATCCACGCCGCACAAGGTAGCAGACCTACCTAGCTAGCACCACAACCTAGCCCTCCCTCCCTCCCTCCCTCCCTCCCCTCTCCCTCTCCCGCCCCAAGATCGCGCTCTTGTAGAGAAAGAGGGCTAATCCGGGGCGGGATAGGCCCTTTTTCTCTACAAGAGCGGTTGCGGGTTCCGGGGGAGGGGTGAGGGGTTGACAGGGGTTGGAGAGTGCTTGACAGTGGGTGTCAAGTGCTTGACGGGTGGTGTCAAGAGGGGGAGTGTTCGTGGTGCCCACCGATCGGAAACAGCTCGCGGAGCAGTTGGTACGGCTGCTCGACATCCGGCTGCTCGACCCGCTGGAGATCCTGCTCGACGGGGACGAGAGCGTGGAGGCACTCCGTACCGTGGTCCGGATCCGGGCGGTGACCTGGGCGGACCGGATCGTCGCCGGGGACGACCGGGAGGCCGTCGGCGTGATCATGCGGGTGGTGTCGACCCTCTACCCGGACGACGGACCGTTCGATCCGCCGCTGGACTGGTGGCGCACCCCGCTGGGGCGGGCGGTGAGCCGCCGGGTCGGTCACCCCACCGCCACCGCCATCTCGTACGCGGTGGCCGGCGCGATGCTCGGCATCACCCGCCAGGGCGTGCACGACCTGGTGAACCGGGGTCGGCTGACCCGTCACCCGGACGGCGGGGTGGTGCCCTCGTCGGTCCGCGACCGGCTGCTCCAACTCGACGGGCAGACCGAGCCCGCGCGCTCCGACGGGCAGGCCGAGCCAGCGCGCTCACACGAGCAGGCCGAACCTGCTCGATCCGACCGGCAGGACGGGCCTGCGCAAACCGAAGGGAAGGCCGATCGTGCGTGATCTGACGGTGGCGGGCGCGGATGTGCCGCTCGCGGTACGCGACTTCGGTGGGACGGGCTCGCCGGTTCTGCTGCTGCACGGGGCGGGAGGCACCCTGTCCGCGATGGACGAACTGGCCGAGGGGCTGCGGTCGACGTACCGGGTGGTGGCGGTGGACCTGCGCGGACACGGCGGGTCCGGCGACGGGCCGTGGACCATCGACGCGGTCCTCGCCGACCTCGACGCGGTCGTGGCCGACCTGGGTCTGGACGCGCCCGCGATGGTCGGCTGGTCGCTCGGCGGGATGATCGCCACCGAGTGGGTGCGGCGGCATCCGGAGTGTCCGGCCGCGGTGAGCCTGGACGGCGTACCGCCGCCGATCCGTCCGGAACAGCTGGTCGGGCTCGCGCCCGAGCATGCGGCGGCCGAACTGGCCCGGCTGCACGCCGTCTTCGCCGAGATGAACGCCGGGATGGCCCGGTCGGGTGCCCGTCCCGGTCCGGAGACGGTCGAGCAGATGCGCCTGGCCATGGCGTCGTTCGACCTGGTCCCGGCGCTGCGGGCGGCGACCTGCCCGCTGTTGCTGGTGCTCGCCACGGCCAACATGCCCCCGCAGGAGCCGTTCGGTGAGCTGTACGACGCGTACCGGCGGGGCACCTCCGCGGGGGTCGCCGAGGTTGCCGGTGCCAATCCGAAACTGCGGGTGGTCGAGTTGGCTGGGGCGACCCACGCCATGGTCGCCATCCAGCCGCAGCGGGTCGCCGCCCTGGTCAGGGCCTTCCTCGCCGACCCAGCCGGCGGACCTCCGGACGACACGGATGGGGCGTGAGTTACGTCGTGGTGTGGTCCGGGTAACGTTTGACGATGCCAGAACTCGTGTACCCGCCCGTGATCGCGACCGCCAAGACGCTCTTCCGCGCGCTCGACCTGCGGCTGCGAGTGGAGGGCGGGCAGCACGTGCCCCGCTCCGGTGGCGCCGTGATGGCCAGCAACCACGTCAGCTACCTCGACTTCATCTTCTGCGGCCTGGGCGCCCAGCCGTCCCGCCGGCTGGTCCGTTTCATGGCCAAGCAGGAGGTCTTCACCAACCGGTACGCCGGCCCGCTGATGCGCGGCATGCGGCACATCCCGGTCGACCGGAACAACGGCGCCGGGTCGTACGCGACCGCGGTCAGCGCGCTGCGCGCGGGTGAGGTGGTCGGCGTCTTCCCCGAGGCGACGATCAGCCGGTCGTTCACCCTCAAGGGCACCAAGAGCGGGGTGGCCCGGATGGCCGACACCGCCGGGGTGCCGGTGCTGCCGGTCGCGCTCTGGGGCACCCAGCGGCTCTGGACCAAGGGCCGACCGAAGACCCTGACCCGGCGGCACACCCCGATCACCATCCTGATCGGCGAGCCGCTGGCGCCCGCCGACTTCGGCACCTCCGGCGCGCTGATGGCGGAACTGCGCCGGCAGCTCACCACCCTGATTGACCGGGCCCAGCGGGAGTACCCGGACCAGCCGGCCGGGCCGGAGGACACCTGGTGGCAGCCGGCGCACCTCGGCGGTTCGGCACCCACCCCGGAAGAGGCGGCGGAACTCGACGGCGAGACCCGTCGGCCCCGGCGGCCGAGCGTCGACCTGGTCGGGGAGGCCGAGCGCTGACCCCCGAAGGGCCGGATCAGGCCGGCTGGGTCCGGGGCTGGATCAGGTCCCACCGGTTGCCGTACAGGTCCTCGAAGACGGCCACCGAACCGTACGGCTCGTGCCGGGGCGGTTCGGCGAACCGTACGCCGGCCGCCGCCATCCGCCCGTGGTCCCGCTCGAAGTTGTCGGTGTTCAGGAACAGGGCCACCCGCCCGCCGGTCTGGTCACCGACCCGGGCGGCCTGCTCCGGCCCCGCCGCGCGGGCCAGGAGCAGCGCGGTCTCGGTCGAGCCGGGTGGGGCGACCACCACCCACCGGGTGCCGTCACCGCGCGGGGTGTCCTCGACCAGCCGGAAGCCGACCCGGTCGACGTAGAAGGAGATGGCCTCGTCATAGTCGCGGACGACGAGGGTAACCAGTCCGAGATGTGGCATCCCTTCATGATCGCCGGTCGCTCCGACGGGCCGGCGACGGGGGAGCGGGGCAGATATCCGGCCGAATGCGGATTGGCGAGGATTCTTCGCACCCGGTTTGGGTAGATGGCCGGATGCGATTGATTCGCGGTTGGCGTGGGGCGCGCCCGGCGGCCAGGCCGAACGGCGGCGCGCCGAGGCCGGCGACGTGGGACCCGTACGCCTCGGCGGGGGTTCCGTCCGAGCGTCGGCACGCTCCGCCGGAGCGGCCCGCACGGGTGGTGATCATCTCGGCCAGCGCGGGCGCCGGGCACGAGGGCGCGAGCCGCGAGCTGGCGCACCGGCTGCGGAGTCGGGGATTCGAGGTCGACTGTCGGGACCTGGCGGACATCTTCCCGTACGGGCTCGGCAAGCTCCTGCGGGGCACCTACCACGGGATGTTGAGCAGGTTCCCGTGGATCTACGGGTCGCTGTTCGCGATCGGCTGCAACTTCACCGGCGCCGGCCCGATCACCCGGGCACTGCTCCGCCCGGTCCGGGCACAGGTGCGGCAACTGGTCGGACCGGACACCAGGGCGGTGGTCTCGACCTACCCGATCGCCACCCAACTGCTCGGGCCGCTGCGCCGCAAGGGCCAGCTCGGCGTACCGGTGATCACGTACCTGACCGACTTCGCGGTCAACCCGCTCTGGGTCTCGCCCGGTGTGGACGTCTACTGCGCCGCGCACCCGACCAGCCGGGGTCAGGCCCGTGCGCTCGGCGCGACCGAGGTACGGGTGGTCGGCCGGCTCGTCTCGGCCGGCTTCGGTCCCGGTACGGCACAGGCCCGGCGACACGCCCGGGAACACTTCGGTCTGCCGGCACAGGGACGGCTCGCCCTGCTGGTCGCCGGCTCCTGGGGGGTCGGCGAGGTGGCCACCACCGCCGCCGAGATCGCCCGGACCGGAGTCGCCACCCCGGTGGTCGTCTGCGGACACAACGAGGCGCTCTACCGCCGGCTGCGCCGCCAGCGGGTGGCCCACGTCTTCGGCTGGGTCGACGACATGCCCGCGCTGCTGCAGGCCGCCGACGTACTGGTCGAGAACGCCGGTGGGCTGACCGCGCTGGAGGCGATGGCCAGCGGACTGCCGGTCGTCACCTACCGGCCGATCCCCGGTCACGGTCGGGCCAACGCCGTCACGATGGCGCAGGCCGGCATGGTGAGCTGGGTGCGTCGGGCCGAGGACCTGGGACCGGCCCTGGTGGAGCTGACCGACGGCGTACGCGGCCGTGAGCAGCGCGACGCCGGCCTGGAACTGTTCGAATCCGACCCCGCCCGGGTGGTGGCCGACGTCGCTCGGGGAGTGGAGGCGCTGCCGAACCCGTTGCCCCGGCCGTCGTCGCGTACCCGTGGCGGGCGCGGTCGCCGGGCCCGTCGGGCCGGGGTGCTGGTCTGCCTCGCGGTCGCCGCACTGAACTGGTACGCACACCACCACGCCCAGCAGCCGACGCCACCGGGACGACGCCGGTGATGTCGGGCCGACGCCGAGCGGGCTGATCCCGTGTCCCTTCTCGCGATCGTGCTCGGCCTCATATCGGCGCTGTTCTTCGCCTTCAGCTCGGCGCTCGAACAGCACGCGGCCAAGCAGGAGAAGCCGACCAGGGCCGGCGACCCCCGGCTGCTGATCCGGCTGCTGCACCGGCCACTCTGGCTCTTCGGCGGCATCCCGGACGCCATCGGCACCGGCGTGCAGGCGGTCGCCCTGCGCTTCGGCCCGCTGGCGCTGGTCGAGCCGCTGCTGATGACCGGCCTGTTCATGGCGATCCCGCTGGAGGCGGCGCTGGAGAAACGCAAGCCGCACCGCAAGGACCTGATCCTCGCGGGAGTGGCGATCGTCGGCCTGGCCACCTTCCTGGTCACCGCGAACCCGCGTGCCGGGGTCGAGCAGCCGTCGACCATGGCCTGGCTGGGCGTGGGGGTGGGGGCCGGTGGGCTGATCGCGATCTGCCTGCTCGGCGCGTGGCGCGCCCGGGAAGCGCACCGGGGCACCCTTCTCGGCATCGCCACCGGGCTGATGTACGCGGTCGCCGCGGCGCTGCTCAAGACGATCAGCGAGGACCTGACCAGTAAACCGTGGCTTCTGCTGGCCAACTGGCACCTGTACGCGCTGATCGTGGTCGGCGCGGGAGCGCTGATCCTGAACCAGAACGCGTACCAGAGCGGGCCGATCGCGGCGCCACTGACCGCTATCACGTTGCTCGACCCGTTCGGTGGAGTTGTCATCGGAGTAACCGCGTTCCACGAGACGCTCTCCACCGACGGCCCCCGACTGTTCATCGAAATCATCGCCGTGATCCTCATGATCGTCGGGATTTCGCTGGCCAGCACCACCCGGTCCAAGTAGCCCGGCGCGATCGGAACCTGAAACAGACTTCGCCGGCCTCACCGTCCAAGCGGGTGAAGTTGGGTACGCTCAGTCACGACTACTTAGCGCGAGTGATGGGTTACTGACATCTGGTGCGGCGGTCCCGGCCGGCTCGCGTCGACAGGTGGACTCTGCGCGAGAGGCTGCATGTGCTCGAATTGACCGGCAACGTCTCCAGCCAGCCGCCCGGGGATCCAGCCGCCCGGCCGCCCGGGGATCCGTCCGCGCTGCGACGGCTCCCGGACACCGCGCTGTCCGGTGAGAACTTCCCGGTTGCCCTGCGGATCCTGCCCGGCGCCATCCGCCGGCACCTGCTGGCCCTGTACGGGTACGCCCGCTACGTGGACGACCTCGGTGACGAGCCCGTACCGGCACAGGGCCGGGAACCCGCCCGCGACCCGATCAGCGAGCCACCCCGCGACCCCGGCAGCCCGCCGCCGCAGGACCCGAACAGTCCGCCCGCCCGCGATCCGGGCAGCCCACCCGCCCGCGACCCGATCAGCGTCCCGCCCCAGGACCCGAACAGCCCGCCCGCCCGCGACCCGGCACCCGGATCCCTGCGCACCGGGCCGTACGACACACCGGACGGGTGGTACGACATACCGGCCGCCCGGTCGGCGGCACTGCACCGGTTCGAGGACGAACTCCTGGCCATGTACGCCGGCCACCCGCCCACCCACCCGGTGCTGGTCGCACTCGCCCCGACGGTGGCCGATCGGGGGCTGCCGATCGAACCACTGCGCCGACTCATCGCCGCCAACCAGCGCGACCAGGTGGTGCACCGCTACGACACGTACGACGAACTGGTCGACTACTGCCACCTGTCGGCCGACCCGGTCGGCGAGCTGGTGCTGCACCTCTTCGGGGCCCAGTCGCCCCGGCGGATCGCCCTGTCCGACCGCATCTGCACCGCCCTCCAGGTGGTCGAACACCTCCAGGACGTCGCGGAGGACTACCGCCGGGACCGGATCTACCTGCCCCGGACCGACCTGGACCGGTACGGCGTGGCGCCGGACGACCTGGCCGCGCCGTACGCCGGTGACGGGCTCCGGGCGGTGATCCGGTTGCAGGCGGCACGCGCCACCGCCGCCCTGGACGACGGCGCGCCGCTGGTCGGCGAGTTGCACGGCTGGGCCCGGTTGGCGGTCGCCGGCTACCTCGCCGGCGGACGGGCGGCACTGGCCGCACTGGCCCGCTCCGACCACGACCCGCTGAGCCGGGTACCCCGGCCGACCCGGGCCGGCACCGCCGGGCAGTGGCTCAAGACCCTGATCGCGAGGCCCGGATGACCGCCCCCGGCCGGATCGCCGGCTCTCCGCTGGACCTGGCCTACCGGGAGTGCGAACGGATCACCCGGACCGAGGCCCGGAACTTCTCGTACGGCATCCGCCTGCTCCGGCCCGAGCGGCGCGGCGCGCTCTGCGCGGTCTACGCGGTGGCCCGCCGGATCGACGACATCGGCGACGGCGACCTGCCACCGGCGGCCAAGGTCGCCCGACTCGACCAGGTACGGGCGGCGCTGCACCAGTTGCCCGAGGCCGGCGGCGACCCGGTCCTGCTCGCGCTCGCCGACTCCGGTGACCGGCTGCCGATCCCGCTGCCGGCGCTGGACGAGATCGTCGACGGCTGCCTGGCCGACGTCCAGGGCACGGTGTACGACACGTTCGACGACCTGGTCGGCTACTGCCGTCAGGTGGCCGGCTCGGTCGGCCGGCTCTCGCTCGGTGTCTTCGACGTCCGCCCGAACGTGCCCCGTACCGTCGCCAGCGAGCTGGCCGACACCCTCGGCATCGCCCTGCAACTCACCAACATCCTCCGGGACATCGTCGAGGACCGCGGCAACGGCCGGGTCTACCTGCCGCGCGAGGACCTGGACCGGTTCGGGTGCACGCTGACTCCCGGCATCGACGGAGGTCTCGCCGACCCGCCGGACCGGCTCGCCGAACTCGTCCGCTGGCAGGCGCAGCGGGCCGAACGCTTCTACCGGACCGGGCTGCGGCTGCTGCCGCTGCTCGACCGGCGCAGCGCCGCCTGCGTCGCGGCGATGGCCGGCATCTACCACCGGCTGCTGGCCCGGATCGTCGCCGACCCGCTGGCGGTCACCCGGCGCAGGGTCTCCCTGCCCGGCTGGCAGAAGGCGTACGTGGCGGCGCGGGCGATGACCCGGAGCAGCGCGTGAACGGCGAACAGGTCTGCGTCGTCGGTGGCGGCCTGGCCGGCATCGCCGCCGCACTGCGCCTGATCGACGCCGGGGCGCGGGTCACCCTGCTCGAGGCCCGGCCGGAGCTGGGCGGGGCCACCTACTCGTTCCGCCGGGGCGACCTCGTGGTGGACACCGGCCAGCACGTCTTCCTCCGCTGCTACCACGAATACCGGCACCTGCTCGACCGCCTCGGTACGGCCGGCGACGCGCACGTGCAGGACGTGTTCGCGGTGCCGATCCTGCGGGTCGGCGTACCGCCGCACCTGCTCACCCGTACCCGGCGACTGCCGGCACCGGCGCACCTGCTGCCGGCCCTGATCAACTACCGGCCGTTGCGGATGGGGCAGCGGATCGCCGCGATCCGGGGCGCCGCCGCGCTGCGTACCGTCGACCCGGACGACCCGGCCAACGACAACGTCAGCTTCGGCGACTGGCTGACCCGGCACGGCCAGGACGCGCCGACCGTACGCCGGTTGTGGGAGCTGATCTGCGTCGCGGCGCTGAACGCGCCGCCGCACCTGGCGTCGCTCGCGCTCGCCGCGCGGGTGTTCCGGACCGGGCTGCTCGACCGGGCCGACGCCGGTGACATCGGCCGCCCGACGGTGCCGCTGTCCGAACTGCACGGTGAACCGGCCCGTGCGCTGCTGCGCCGGGTCGGCGGCACCGTCCGGACCGGGGTCAAGGTCCGCGAGATCGCCCCCGACCGGGGCGGGTTCCGGGTCACCGCCGACGGGGTACGCCTCACCGCCGACGCGGTGGTGCTGGCCGTCCCGCACCCGCAGGCGGCCCGGCTGGTGCCGCCCCGGGCGGCCCCGGACCGGGAGCGCTGGGCCGGGCTGGGCGCCGCACCGATCGTCAACGTGCACGTGCGCTACCGGGAGCGGGTCACCGACCTGGAGTTCGCCGCGGCGTTGGACAACCCGGTCCAGTGGGTCTTCGACCGCACCCCGCCCGGTGTCCGGGGCCAGTACCTGGTCACCTCCATCTCGGCGGCGGAGACCGTACTGCGGACGCCGTCGGCGGAACTGGGCCGCAGCCAGGTCGCCGCGTTGGCGGACCTCTTCCCGGCGGCGCGGCGGACCCCGGTACGGGACGTGTTCGTGACCCGCGAGCCCCGGGCGACCTTCCGGCAGGGACCCGGCACCCGCCGGGACCGGCCGGCAGCGGGTACCCGGCTGCCCGGGATGGTGCTGGCGGGGGCGTGGACCGACACCGGATGGCCGGACACGATGGAGGGCGCGGTACGCAGCGGCCGGCAGGCCGCCGACGTTGTGCTCGCCCATCTCGGGTCGAAGACGAGTACGACGGAGGCGCTGAGATGACCATGACCTTGCCTGGCTTCCTGGCCGAGGTGGACACGCTCGTGCAACCCGAGATCCGGGCGGCGCTCGACCGGATCGACGAACGCACCCGGCTCACCGCCGGCTACCAGCTCGGCTACTGGGACGCCGAGGGGCAGCCGACCACCCGGGGAGGTGGCAAGGGGCTGCGACCGGCCCTGGTGCTGCTCTCCGCGCGGGCCGCCGGCAAGACCGCCGAGGACGCGCTGCCCGGCGCGGTGGCGGTGGAGCTGGTGCACAACTTCTCCCTGCTGCACGACGACGTGATCGACGGCGACGCGGAACGGCGACACCGGCCGACCGCCTGGGCCGCGTTCGGCATCGGCCCGGCGATCCTGGCCGGTGACGCGCTGCTCAGCCTCGCCGGGGACGTGCTGTCGGCGATGCCGGGACACGGCGGCACCTGGGGGCTGCGCTACCTGAACGCGGCGGTACGCCGGCTGATCGCCGGCCAGGCCGCCGACGTGGCGTTCGAACACCGGGACACGGTCACCCTGGACGAGTGCCTGACCATGGCCCGGGACAAGACCGCCGCGCTGCTCTCCTGCTCCGCGACCCTGGGCGCGGTCCTCTGCGGCGGCCCACCCGCCCTCACCCTGGGCCTGGCCCTCTACGGTGACCGGCTCGGTCTCGCCTTCCAGCTCGTCGACGACCTGCTCGGGATCTGGGGCGAACCGGCGGTGACCGGCAAGCCGGTCCTGTCCGACCTGGTGGCGCGGAAGAAGTCGGTCCCGGTGGTACGCGCCCTCACCGCCGGCGGTACCGCCAGCGACCAGCTCCGCGAGCTGTACGCCACACCGGGCGAGCTGTCCGCCACCGACCTGACCCTGGCCGCCACCCTGATCGAGGAGACCGGCGCCCGGGACTGGACCGAGAAGGAGGCGGACCGACTGCTCACCGAGGCCCTGGCCGAACTGGACCGGCTGACCGAACTCGGCGCGGCCGGCGGACCGGACGCGAACACGGTGGCCGACGTACACCGGGAACTGGTGGAGATCGCCCGGTTCATGACCGGTAGGGACCACTGATGGCCACCGCCCGCTCCGAGTCCGGCGTCGACGGGGCCGTCGAACTCGGCGTCGAGCAGGCCGTCGACCTGGCCGTGGCCGAAGCGGTCGACTCGGCCGTGGTGCCCGGCATCGGCGCGGCGGCCGAAACCCCCGGCGTCGGCGCGCCCGGCGACACCCCGCCGGGCCTACCGACCGGCGGCGACCGTACGCGGCGGTTGGGCGAAGCGCTCGGCCGGGCCCGGGAGCACCTGCTCGCCGGCCAGGAACCGGGCGGGTGGTGGCAGGGGGAACTCGCCACCAACGTGACCATGGAGGCCGAGGACCTGCTGATGCGGCAGTTCCTCGGCATCCGTACCGAGGAGGAGACCGAGGCCACCGCCCGGTGGATCCGCAGCCAGCAGCAACCCGAGGGAAGCTGGGCCAACTTCCACGGTGGACCCGGCGACCTCTCCACCACCATCGAGGCGTACGCGGCGCTGCGGCTGGCCGGGGACCGGGCCGACGACCACCACCTGCGCCTGGCCCGCGAGTTCGTCCTCGCCCACGGGGGCATCGAACGCAGCCGGGTCTTCACCCGGATCTGGCTGGCCCTGTTCGGCGAGTGGTCCTGGGACAAGGTCCCGGCGGTCCCGCCGGAGGTGGTGCTGCTGCCGTCCTGGGTGCCGCTGAACGTCTACGACTTCGCCTGCTGGGCCCGGCAGACCATCGTGCCCCTGTCGATCGTCCGGGCCCTGCGCCCGGTCCGCCCGCTCGGCTTCGCCCTGGACGAGCTGCGTACGGGTGTCCGTACGGCACCGGTCACCTCGCTGCGTACGCGTGCCGGCTGGTTCCAGCGCCTCGACGGGGCGCTGCGCGGGTACGAGCGCCGCCCGGTCCGTGCCGTACGCCGCAACGCCCTGCGCCGGGCCGCAGAGTGGATCGTGGCCCGGCAGGAGGCGGACGGGTCCTGGGGCGGCATCCAGCCCCCGTGGGTCTACTCCCTGATCGCGCTGCACCTGCTCGGTTACCCGCTCGACCACCCGGTCCTGCGTACGGGCCTGGCCGGGCTGGACCGGTTCACCGTGCGGGAGGCGTCCCCGGAGGGTGAACTGCGCCGGCTGGAGGCGTGCCAGTCACCGGTCTGGGACACCGCGCTCGCGGTGACCGCGCTCGCCGACGCCGGCCTGCCCGGCGACCATCCGGCCCTGGTCCGGGCCAACCGCTGGCTGCTCGACGAGGAGATCCGGGTCGGCGGCGACTGGGCGGTACGCCGGCCGGACCTGCCGCCGAGCGGGTGGGCGTTCGAGTTCGACAACGACGGTTACCCGGACACCGACGACACCGCCGAGGTCCTGTTGGCGCTGCGGCGAAGCGACGGCGACCCGCGTACGGCGGAGGCCCTGGAACGGGGCGAGCAGTGGCTGCGCGGGATGCAGTGCCGTGACGGTGGCTGGGGCGCGTTCGACGCCGACAACACCCGTACGATCGCCCGCGAGCTGCCGTTCTGCGACTTCGGTGAGGTGATCGACCCGCCGACCGCCGACGTCACCGCGCACGTGGTGGAGGCGCTCTGCGCCCGTGGACCGTCCGACACGGCGGCGGTCCGGCGCGGGGTGGGATGGCTGCTGCGGGCCCAGGAACGCGACGGCTCCTGGTTCGGCCGCTGGGGCGCCAACCACGTCTACGGCACCGGCGCGGTGGTGCCCGCACTGGTCGCGGCGGGCCTCCCGGTCGACGATCCGGTGATCGTACGCGCGGTCGGGTGGCTGCACCGGGCCCAGAACCCGGACGGCGGCTGGGGTGAGGACATGCGGTCGTACCGGGACCGGTCCTGGCGGGGTCGGGGCGACTCGACCGCGTCGCAGACCGCCTGGGCGCTGCTGGCCCTGCACGCCACCGGGGCCGGCGACAGCGCACCGGCCCGGCGGGGTGTCGACTGGCTGCTGGCGACCCAGCGTCCCGACGGTGGTTGGGACGAGCCGCAGTACACCGGGACCGGCTTCCCCGGTGACTTCTACATCAACTACCACCTGTACCGGCTGGTCTTCCCGATCAGCGCCCTCGGCCGCATCCTCGCCGGCCTCACCGGCGCGGACAC
Organism: Micromonospora sp. NBC_01796; assembly: GCF_035917455.1. Taxonomy (NCBI): domain Bacteria; kingdom Bacillati; phylum Actinomycetota; class Actinomycetes; order Micromonosporales; family Micromonosporaceae; genus Micromonospora; species Micromonospora sp. NBC_01796. Next base: position 4,337,810 of record NZ_CP109078.1, read on the forward strand.
CCCGGCCACCGGGGCGGTCACCCTGACCACCGGCGCGGACGCCTCGGTCACCGCCGCCTCGGATCCGGTACGGGGGCGCGGGTGACCGGGCTCGGCGAACGAACCGACCGGGCCGGCGACTGGGTGCTCTTCGCCCCGATGCGGATGGAGGCGCACGCGTTGCGTCGTGCCCTGCCGTCGGGCGTGCCGCTGCGGCGTACCGGTCGGGGGTTGCTCCGGGCCACCCGCGCCGCCGCCGGTTACGGCGAAACCTCGGCCCTCGCGGTCGCCGGGATCGCCGGTGGCCTCGACCCGGCGCTGCGCCCTGGTGACGTGGTCGTCGCCACCGAGGTACGCCGGGACAGCCGGACCGGGGACGAGGCGCTGCCCTGCCCGTCCGCGCCGATGATCGCCGCCGCGCTGCGCCGGCAGGGGCTCACCGTGCACCTGGGACCGGTGGTGAGCAGTGACCGGCTGGTCGACGGCGCCGATCGGGCCCGGCTGGCGGCCACCGGCGCACTGGCCGTGGACACCGAGTCGTCCGCGCTGCTGGCGGGCCCACCGGGGAGGCCCACCGCCTGCGTACGGGTGATCGCCGACGTGGCGCCGGAGCCCCTGTTCCGGGCGGCGACCCTGGGTCGGATCGCGACCGCGCTGCGGACCCTGACCCTGGTCGGGCCGGTCCTGACCGAGTGGGCGGCGGCGACCACCGTACGGGAGGTGGTGCTGGCCGCGCCCCGGTCGTTCTGCGCCGGGGTGGAACGAGCCATCGCCGTGGTCGAGCAGGCCCTGGACCGGCACGGCGCCCCCGTGTACGTCCGCAAGCAGATCGTGCACAACACGCACGTCATCGACGACCTGAGCCGGCGGGGTGCGGTCTTCGTGGACGAGCTGACCGAGGTGCCGGACGGCGCGGTCACGGTCTTCTCCGCACACGGCGTCTCGACCGAGGTACGCGAGACCGCCGCCGCCCGTGGGCTGCCGGTGATCGACGCGACCTGTCCACTGGTGACGAAGGTGCACAGCGAGGCCCGCCGGTTCACCGGACAGGGCCGTACGGTGCTGCTGATCGGTCACGCCGGACACGAGGAGACCGAGGGGACCCTCGGCGAGGTCCCGGGCGCGATCACCCTGGTGCAGAGCCCCCTGGAGGCCGAACGGGTCGAGGTCCCCGACCCCGGCCAGGTCTCCTACCTCGTGCAGACCACCCTGGCGGTGGACGAGGTGAGCGGGGTCCTGGACGTGTTGCGCCGCCGCTTCCCGGCACTGACCGGGCCCTCCTCGGACGACATCTGCTACGCCACCACCAACCGCCAGGTCGCGCTCCGGGCGATCGCCGACGAGGCGGACCTGGTCCTGGTGGTCGGCTCGGCGAACTCGTCGAATTCGCTCCGGCTGGTCGAGGTGGCCAGCCGGGCCGGTACCCCCGCCCACCTGGTCGACGACGTCGGCTCGGTGGACCTGCGTTGGCTCGCCGGTGTCCGCACCGTCGGTGTCACCGCCGGGGCGTCAGCCCCGCCGCACCTGGTCGACCAGACCGTGGCGGCGCTGGTCGGGCTGGGCGCGCAGGCCGTACGGGAACGCACGACCAGTACCGAAGATGTGCACTTCACCCTGCCGAAGGAGAAACGTCCGCGATGAGTATGCCGTTGCGTCAGAGCATCCGGGTCGGCCGCTACCTGGTCGGGCAGAAGCTGCGTCGTAAGCAGTACTTCCCGCTGTTGGTGGAGTTGGAGCCGCTCTTCGCCTGCAACCTCGCCTGCGCCGGTTGCGGGAAGATCCAGCATCCGGCCGACGTGTTGAAACGCCGGATGCCGGTGGAGCAGGCGGTCGGCGCGGTGATGGAGTCCGGTGCGCCGATGGTCTCGATCGCCGGTGGCGAGCCCCTCATGCACCCGCAGATCGAAGTGATCGTCAACGAGTTGGTCAAGCGCCGCAAGTACGTCATCCTCTGCACCAACGCGGCCCTGCTGACGAAGAAGTTGGACAAGTTCCGGCCGTCGCGGTACTTCTCGTTCGCCGTGCACATCGACGGGCTGAAGGAGCGGCACGACGCCTCGGTCTGCAAGGAGGGCGTCTTCGACGAGGCGGTGGCGGCGATCAAGGAGGCCAAGCGACGCGGCTTCCGGGTCACCAGCAACACCACGTTCTTCTCCACCGACACCCCGCAGACGGTGATCGAGGTGCTCGACTACCTCAACGACGATCTCGCCGTCGACCAGATGATGCTCTCCCCGGCGTACGCGTACGACAAGGCGCCGGACCAGGAGCACTTCCTCGGGGTGCAGGAGACCCGGTCGATGTTCAGCAAGGCGTTCGGGGACGGGCGGCGGCGCAAGTGGCGGCTGAACCACTCGCCGCTGTTCCTGGACTTCCTGGAGGGGAAGGTCGACTTCCCGTGCACCGCCTGGGCGATCCCGTCGTACTCGCTGTTCGGGTGGCAGCGCCCGTGTTACCTGATGAACGACGGCTACACCAAGACGTACAAGGAGTTGATCGAGACCACCGACTGGGAGAGTTACGGTCGGGGCAAGGACTCCCGGTGCGCCAACTGCATGGCCCACTGCGGGTACGAGCCCACCGCCGTCCTGGCCACCATGAACTCCCTGACCCAGTCCATCCGGGCGCTCCGCTCGACGAGCTGAGCCCCCGGGGCAGTCCGTTCAGCCCCACCGTCGGGAGAGGGTCCGGTAGGTGTGGGGGAGGGTGGAGCGGATCGCCACCGGCAGGCGTAGCCAGTTGGGCAGGTACGCCTCGGGGCGCCCGGCGAACATGGCGGTGAGCAGGGCGGCCGAGGCCCGTGCGGCCGGCACCGGCCGGGGGGACCGGCGGTCGTAGGGGCGACCCCGGCGTACGAAGAAGGCGGTGTCCACGACGGCCGGCACGAGTTCGGTGACCACGATCCCGTGTCCGGCCGTCTCGTGGCGCAGGCTGTCGGCGAAGACGCTCAGCCCGGCCTTGGTCCCCGAGTAGACGGCCTCCTCGCGTACGCCGAGCCGGCCGGCGATCGAGCCGACGAAACCGAGGTGTCCCCGGCCCCGGGCCAGCATGCCGGGCAGTACGGCCCGGGTGAGCAGGATCGGCGCGGTCAGGTTGAGTGCGACCATCCGCGCGATCTCCGGCTCGGTCATCCCGGTCAACGGCCCGGCCCACCCCTGACCGGCGTTGTTGACCAGCACGTCGACGCGTCCCGCCTCGGTCAGCACCCGCTCGGCCAGGTCGGCCGCCCCGGCCGGCTCGGTGAGGTCCCCGATGATCGCCGTACCACCGATCCGGTCGGCGAGTTCGGTGAGCCGGGTGGCGTCCCGGCCGGCGAGGAAGACCGTGGCGCCGGCGCCGGCGAGTTGCCGGGCCGCCGCCGCGCCGATCCCGGACGACCCACCGGTGACCAGCGCCGTAGCGCCGTCGATGCGGAAAGCTCCCATCCCGGTAGTGTCGCCGCTCCGCGCCCCGAAGACCGGCAGACCGGACAAACTCGGCGCGTCGTATGGCTGTTCGTCGATGCCCGGTCCCTAGGGGTATGCACCGCGTGTGGAGCGCCAACCCCTATTGCCGTTCCCGAACGGGGCTGATTAGCTACAGCGAGCTATGACGCAAAACCCTCGAACCATAAATAAATGGTGTGCCCGTGGTGAGTTCGTCACTGATCCGGAAGAACAGGATATGTGCTGCTCAAAGGCTTGCCGATGAACCGGCCGGGTGGACTACGACGTCGGGTTGCCCGCTGGTTGGACCCGTCCGTGGACGACAGGTTCCCGCCCGGACCGACCGCGACGTACGACGTCACCACGCCCCCGCCCGTCCCCGTCCCGCCCGGTCCGGACACCGGCGCCGCGCGGGCCTGGCCGGCGCTCTGTGAACAGTTCGCGCTGCGGATCCTCTCCGCCGCCTACCAGACCGGTGGGCAGCTCGCGGCGGTCGAGGCGGACGAACAGGATCCGGGCCGGCTGGCCCAGTTCTACCGGATCGACCACGCCAACACCCGGATCCGGCGGCAGGCGGAGAACCTGCTGGTCCTGGCCGGTCGTACGGTCGACGACGCCGGACGTCAGATCACCTCGCTGCTGGACGTGGTACGGGCGGGGACCTCGGCGATCGAGCACTACCCCCGGGTACGCCTCGGCGTGATCGCCCATCTCGCCGTGGTCGACTTCGCGGCGGACGACGTGATCCGGGTGCTGACCGAGGTGCTCGACAACGCGACCCGGTTCTCCCCACCGGCCGCACCGGTGACCGTCTCGGCCCACCTGACCGAGGTGGGCAGCGTCCTGCTCCGGGTCGAGGACACCGGACTGGGCTTCGCCCCCGCGCAACTCGTGGACGTCAACAACATGCTGGCCAGTTCCGTACCGGTGACCGTGGCCGAGGCCACCGCCAGCCGGCTGGGCCTGCTGGTGGTGCAACGACTCGCCGCCGCGCACCGGATCGGCGTACGCCTGACCGCCCGACCCGGCGGCGGTACGACCGCCACTGTGCTGCTCCCCGCCGGACTGCTCTGCGAGATCCCGTCCGCCCCGGAGCCCCCACCCCGCCCGCTCCCGTCTCCCGGTCAACTCCCGCCCCCGTCCCCGGGTCAGCTCCCACCGCCTCCGCCGCTCGGTCAGGTGCCACCGCCTCCGCCGCTCGGTCAGCTTCCGCGCAACGGCAGCGACCCGTCCGGTCCCCGTATCGGCAGTGACCCGTCGGGTCAGCGTAACGGGAGTGACCCGTCCGGTCCCCGTAACGGGAGTGACCCGTCCGGTCAGCGCAACGGTCGTGGCCCGGCGGGTCAGCGCAACGGCGCCGGTGTGCCGGCGGCCGGTCCGGCCCGCAACAACCTGCCCCGGCGGGAACCGGCGAGTCTGCGCGGGGACATGCCGCCGCCCCGCCCCCTCGGACCGGGCGGCCCGACGGTCGGGTCCGACCAGCTCGCCTGGCCGGACGAGACGATCGACTTCGCCGCCGGATTCCGCGACGGCCGAGAACCGCACCCCGGCAACCGTTCTGAAGGACACCGTGATGACCAGCCCGCGTAACGACCTCTCCCGCCCGCCGGCAGTCCACTCCCCACAGGACTTCGCGTGGCTGATCGGCCGGTTCGCGGCCGAGACGTCCGGGGTGACGCACGCCCTGCTGGTCAGCCTGGACGGGCTGCAACTCGTCGCCTCCGAGGCCGTGCCCCGCGACCTCGGCGACCAGTTGGCCGCCCTGACCTCCGGGCTGCTCAGCATGGCCGACCGCAGTGCCGCCCTGCTCGACCTGGGGCTCTCCGAGTACCTCACGGTCCGCCTGCCCGGCGGGCACCTGCTGTTCATGCGGGTGGGCGACTCGGCCGGGCTCGCGGTCGCCGCCACCGCCGGCTGTGACCTGCGGGTGGTGGCGTACCAGATGACGAAGTTCGTGGGGGCGGTCGGTCACCTGCTCAGCCCGCAGATGCGCAGCGACCTGCAACGGCGTACCGCGAGCCAGGGCGCCGGCTGACCACCCCGTACCACCGCACGACCCCGACCGCGCACTCACGAGGGAGCGAACGCCACCGTGGCTACCGCACATTGGAAGGTGCGACCCTACGTGCTGACCGGCGGCCGTACCCGGACCCGGCAGCGTCTGCTCGTGCACACCCTCATCTCGGTGTCGTACTACGACCCACGGTTCGCCGCCGGTCTGCCGCCGGAGACCAGGTCCCTCTACGACCGGGCCCGCCGGACCACGTCGGTCGCCGAACTCTCGGCGTACTCCGGGATGCCGCTGGGGGTGACCCGCGTGGTCATCGACGACCTCGCCACCACCAACCGGTTGCAGGTCCACCCGGAGACCTACTCGTCCCCGTTCGACTCCCGGCTTCTGGAAAGACTCCGCGATGGCCTCCTACAGCTCGCCTGAGCGCCCCGTGCCGACCTCCGCGAAGATCGTCATCGCCGGTGGATTCGGGGTGGGCAAGACCACCCTCGTCGGGTCGATCTCGGAGATCCCGCCGGTCAACACCGAGGCATGGATGACCGCGGCGAGCGAGTCGGTGGACCGGCTCGACCCGGGCATCGACAAGACCACGACCACCGTGGCGATGGACTTCGGCCGGCGGACCGTCGCCGAGGACCTGGTCCTCTACCTCTTCGGTACGCCCGGCCAGGCGCGGTTCTGGCCGATGTGGGACGACCTGTGCCGGGGTGCGGTGGGTGCCATGGTCCTGGTCGACACCCGAAGGCTGGACGTGTCGTTCGCGGCGGTCAACTACTTCGAACAGGACAGCACCCTGCCGTTCGTGGTCTGCGTCAACCTCTTCGACGGCCGGCTCACCCACCAGTTGGCCGACGTACGCCGGGCGTTGGCGCTCGGCCCGGACGTGCCGGTGATCACCTGCGACGCCCGGGACGCCGGCTCGGTCGCCCGTGCCCTGCTCGCCGTCGTGGAGCACACCATCCGGCGTACGGGCGGCGGCACCCCGACCGGCCGCCTCACCGCCCTCGCCCCCGCTTCCGCCCACCGATAGAGCCCTACCACCCCTCGGGAGAAACGATGCGGAAAATCCTGATCGTCGGCGCCGGACAGTCCGGCCTGCAGCTCGGTCTCAGCCTGCTCGCCGAGGGCTACCAGGTGACCGTGATGTCGGCGCGTACCCCGGAGGAGATCCGCGAGGGCTGGGTGATGAGCACCCAGGCGATGTTCCACCAGGCCCTGCAGACCGAGCGCGCGTACGGGCTGAACCTCTGGGAGGACAGGGCACCCCGGATCGCCGGGTTGCACGTCTCGCTCTCCGCGCCTCCCGGCACCCGGGCGTTGAGCATCGTCGCCCCGCTCGACGAACCGGGGCAGAGCACCGACCAGCGGCTGAAGATGGCGGCCTGGCTGGAGCTGTTCGAGGAGCGCGGCGGGATCGTCCACTACCAGGGGGTCACCACCGCCGACCTGGACGGGCTCACCCGGATCGGCCGGTACGACCTGACCGTGGTCGCCGCCGGCAAGGGTGAACTCGTCGGCGTCTTCGACCGCGACACCGCCCGTTCGCCGTACGCCGCCCCGCAGCGCGGCCTGGCGGTGTCGTACGTGCACGGGCTGGCCCCGGACCCCCGGTACCCGGCGCCGAGCGTCGGCTTCAACGCCGTACCCGGGTTGGGGGAACTGTTCGTGATCCCGGCCCTGACCCGCACCGGACCGTGCGACATCCTGTTCTGGGAGGCGGTCCCGGATGGTCCCCTGGACCTGTGGCAGGAGCGTCTCGACCCGGCCGAGCAGCTCAAGCTCACCGTCGAGCTGGCCCGCCGCTACACCCCCTGGGTGTACGACCGCTGCGCCGACGTCGAACTCACCGACGCCCGCGCCACCCTCTCCGGCCGGTACACCCCGACCGTCCGGCACCCGGTCGCCGAGTTGCCCTCCGGTGGGCTGGTGCTGGGCATGGCCGACGTGGTCATCTCCAACGACCCGATCACCGGCCAGGGGAGCAACACTGCGGCGAAGTGCGCCGCCGCGTACGTGGAGGCGATCGTCCGGCACGGCGACCAGCCGTTCGACCGGGCCTGGATGGAACGGACCTTCGCCGACTTCTGGGACCGGACCGGTGCGTCGGTGACCGACTGGACCAACGCGATGCTGGCGCCGCTGCCCGAGCACGTACAGCAGATCCTCGGTACCGCGGCGAACAACCCGACGGTGGCCCGCCGGTTCGCCAACGGCTTCTCCGACCCCGCCGACTTCTCCGACTGGCTGATGGACCCGGCCAGGACCGCCGCCTACCTGACCGCCGTCGCCTGACCGGCCGCCGTTGCCCGACCTCGACGGAAGGGCCCCTTTTATCGTCTTCTGTAGAGGAAGGGGCCCCTGCCGACACGGGACAGTCGGGGACGGGTCGGCGCGGTTAGCGTGGGGCATGGAGACGATGCCGCTCACCCCGCCGTTCGGCCCGGAACTCGTCGTCACCGCCGACGAGCGTCGGGTGCTGGAAGAATTTCTCGACTTCTACCGCCGGGTCATCGTGACCAAGCTGCATGAGGTGCCGGACGCCGACGCCAAGCGCCGCCACGTGCCGTCCGAGACCACGCTCGCCGGGGTGCTCCGGCACATGTCGGTGGTGGAACGGAACTGGTTCCAGCACCACCTGGCCGGGCAGCCCACCCCGGCCGCCGACGCCGACGGTGGCTGGTCGGTCGAGCACACCACGATGGCGGAACTCCTGGAGGACTACACGCGGGAGTGTGCCCGGTCCCGCGCGACCGCCGCCGGGTACACCCTCGACGACACCGGCACCCACGACCAGCTCGGGGTGGTGTCGCTGCGCTGGATCTACGTCCACATGATTGACGAGACCGCCCGGCACGCCGGCCACATCGACATCCTGCGTGAGCTCACCGACGGGTCCACCGGTTCCTGGTGACGGCCGGGTGGCGCGTCCGGCCCGTTGGTCAGATGCGCCACATCCACCGTCGACGGCAACCATCGGAGACCACCGCGGTCTATAACTGAGCAGGTGGACGGGGACGCGCGACTCTCGGCGGAGGAATTCCTGCGGACGCGGGGCACGGAGGAGATCACCCATCCGGGCGGGACCCTCTACGACCACCTGTGCCGGGTCGCGGACCGGCTCGTCGCCTGGGGTGCGCCGCCCGATGTCCAACTGGCCGGGCTCTGCCACGCCACCTACGGCACCGACGGATTCGACAACGCCCTGCTGGCGCCCTCCGACCGGGCCACCCTGGCCGAGGTGATCGGCCAGGACGCCGAGGCCCTGGTCTACCGGTACGGATCCGGTGACCGTCGCGCCGTCTATCCCCGGCTCGGTGAACCCGGCCCGGTGCCGTTCACGGACCGGTTCACCGGTCGGGTGGACCAGCCGACCGAGGCGGAACTGCGCGCCTTCGTGGAGATCACGGTCGCGAACGAACTCGACGTACTGGCCCACAACCCTGCCCTGGCGGCCGAGCACGGCGGTGCGCTGTGGCGGCTGTTCAGCCGGGTCCGGTCCCGGATGTCGCCCGCCGCCTGGCAGTCCTGCCAGCACCTGTTCGACGACAACGGGGACTGGGCCGGGGAGCGGCCGATCGCGGCGGTCCAGATCGACGTACTCGACCATCTGGTGCTGACGGTGGCCGACCTCGACCGTACGGTCGACTTCTACCGGCGGGCCCTGGGCATGCGTCCGGTGACCTTCGGTGCCGGCCGGCGTGCCCTGGCCTTCGGCACCAGCAAAATCAACCTGCACCAGCTCGGGGCGGAGTTCACCCCGCGTGCCGCGCACGCCACACCGGGCAGCGCCGACCTCTGCTTCGTCACCGGTACACCGCTGACCGAGGTGCTCGCCCACCTGGCCCGTGAAGGGGTGCCGGTCGAACTGGGACCGGTGTCGCGTACCGGGGCGATGGGGGAGATGAACAGCATCTACCTGCGTGATCCGGACGGCAATCTGATCGAGGTCAGCAACTACCCGTAGCCGGCGAACCAGTCCGGGAAGACGACCGGTCCCGGAAGGGGAAACCGATGGCACGGATGGAGTACGCCGCCCCGCAGGCCGACGCGTTCGCCGCGAACCGGCACCTGGGCCCCGACGCGGTCGCGCACTGGCGGCCCGCCGTCGCCCGGCACCTGCGACCCCGGCCCGGAATGCGGCTGCTGGACCTGGGCGCAGGCACCGGCACCTGGGCCCGTACCTTCGCCGGCTGGTACGGGGTGGACGTGATCGCGGTGGAGCCGTCGGCCGAGATGCGGGCCCGCTGTGTACACCCCGATCCGCTGGCCGGGGACGCCGCCGCCGTACCCCTGCCCGCCGCGTACGTCGACGGGGGCTGGATGTCGACGGTCATCCACCACGTACCGGACCTGACCGCCGCCGCGGTCGAGTTGCGCCGGGTGCTCCGCCCCGGCGCGCCCCTGCTGATCCGTTCGGCGTTCGCCGGGCGGCACGAGCAGATCAACCTGTTCCGGTACTTCCCCGAAGCGGTCCGGATCCTGGACAGCTATCCGAGCGTGGCGGGGGTCTGCTCGGCCTTCGGCGCGGCGGGTTTCGGGTTCGTCGCGCTCGAACAGGTGCCGCAGGTGAGCGCCGCCTCGCTGGCCGTGGCGGCGGCCGAGTTGCGCCGGGCGGCGCACACCCCGTTGCAACTGATCACCGACGCGGAGTACGAGGCCGGTCTCGACCGGCTGCGGGCGGCGGCCCGGTCGGCCGGTCCGACCGACGCGCCCGTGGTCGACCGGCTCGACCTGCTGGTGCTGCGCCGCTCCGGGAAGCCCTGACCGGTGTCACCGCCCGGCGGTGGCCATCGGCCGGGCGGCCGTCGTGGCCGGGGTCGGGACGGCCAGCAGCCGGCGGGCGACCGCCAGAGCCCCGACCGCAACGAGTACGGCGAAGCCGAGCAGCGCCACCCGGGCACTGACGTGCTGCAACGCGATCCCGATCCCGATCACCGGTACGGACAGCGCGAGGTAGCCGGCGAGGAAGAGCCCGGCCAGCGCCTCCGCCCGGCTCTCCGGGCTGGCGATGGCGACCACGGTGCCGAGGGTGCCCCTGAACATCGCCCCGGCCCCGGCACCGGTCAGCACCCCACCGGCGAGGAAGACGCCCAGGCTGGGTGTCGGTAGCCAGGCGGCGAGTACGAGCAGCCCGATGCCGATCAGCAGGCCGACCATCCCGGTCGCCAGGCTGCGCCGGATCGACCAGTTCGGGGTGGTCAACTGGACCACCACACCGGCGCCGAAGACGAGGAAGATCGCCGCACCGGCGAGCGCCCGGGACGGGTGGTGCAGGGTGCCGGCGAGGAACGTGCCGGAGAGTCCGGCGAGCAGCCCGAGTCCGCTGAAGGCGATGAACGCGCCGGCCAGGGCGGCGTAGAACCGGCTCCGGGCGGCGGCCGGAATCGAGATCCGTTGCGTCCGGTAACGCGGGCGGGGGTTCGGCAGCTCCCGGCTGTCCGGCGACAGCAGTACGCCGACCAGGGCCACCGCCAGGACGACGAGCAGCACCGCGTACGGCAGCCGCAGCGGCTGGGGGGCGTACTCGGCGAGCAGGCCGGCGAGCAGTGGTCCGAGGCCGAGGCCGCCGAGGTTGGCGGTGGAGGCGACGAGTTGCGCCCGCCGGGGCGAGGCGTCCGGCCGGTGTGCCCGGTGCAGTTCTGCCAGCCATGCCGTGGCGGTGGCGGTCACCACCCCGACGGAGAGGCCGCTGAGCACCCGGGCGACGAAGAGGCCGGGCAGTTCCGGCCAGATCAGGAAGACAATGGCGCTGAGTGCGCTGACCGCGACCGCGGGGGCCAGCATCCGGCGCCGGCCGTGCCAGTCGGAGATGTGTCCGGCGGTGAAGACGGTGACCACGATCCCGGCGGCGTAGGCCGCGTAGATCAGGGTGACGGTGAACGTCGAGAAGTGGTCCTGTTGCTGGTAGAGCGGGTACAGCGGGGACGGCAGGGTGCCGAGCGCCATCACCGCCAGGAAGGCGAGCGCGACCGCCCAGAAGCCTCGGCCGTGCGCCCGCGCCGATGCACGGACGGTCGGTCGGGCGAAGAGGTTCAAGCTGGTTGTGGACATGTCTCGGGTGCACCTGTCTGAAGCCGTTCCTGGTCAGCTCCGATGGTGATCCGGAAAGTCATCACCAGCCACGAAGAAAACTTCTATCCATCATCTTGATCCGTGATAAACACGGGGGATGGAACTCCGGCACCTCGCCACCTTCACCGCCGTGGCCGAGGAGGGCAGCTTCACCAGGGCCGCCGAGCGGCTCCGGGTGGTCCAGTCCGCCGTCTCCGCCGCCGTACGCAACCTGGAGCGGGAACTCGGCGTACCGCTGTTCGAACGGACCACCCACCGGGTCCAGTTGACCGACGCCGGCCGGCTCCTCCTGCCGGAGGCCCGGCGTACCCTCGCCGCCGCGGCGGGCGCCCGCGAGGTGGTCGACCAGCTCCGTGGCGGCCTGCGCGGGACCGTACGGCTGGGGATGATGCAGGCCCAGCGCGCCTCGACGGTCAGCGTGGCCCGCCTCCTCGCGGCGTTCCGCGCCGAACATCCCGGTGTCGACGTCGAGCTACGGGTCGGTGCGAGTGCCGCGCACGCCGCCGACCTGCGCAGCGGTCGACTCGACCTGGCGTACCTGGCGCTGCCCGCCGGGTCGGCCGCCGGGCTGACCCTGGTCCCGCTGGAGGCAGAGACCATGCCGCTGGTCTGCCCGCCCGAACATCCGCTCGCCGACCGCACCGACGTCGAACTCGTCGACCTGGCCGACGAGACGTTCGTCGACACCCCGCCCGACTGGGGGAACCGGATCGCCACCGACCGGGCGTTCGCCGCCGCCGAGGTACGCCGGACCGTCCGCTACGAGGTGGGTGACCTGGGCAGCGTCCTCGACTTCGTGCAGTACCGGCTGGCCGTGGCGATCATGCCGGCGGCGCGGATCAGCACCGACTCCGACCTGCGCCTGATCCCCATTCGGCAGCACGCGCCGGTCTTCCGTACGTCGATCGCGGCCCCGACCGACCGCCGGCTCGGCGCACCCGCCCGCGCCCTGCTAGCCACCGCCCAACGCCAACGCACCCCCGACTCCCCACCGACCCCATAACCGGACACCGGCCTCATTCAGTGAATGAGTGGCTATCTCGTCGTGGATAGCCCCTCTTTCTCTACATGAGGGTTGACGCCTGCGTCGTGTGTCGGGTGTGCGAGGTTTTTGGGCTTGATCAACTCTCGTTGGGGGGGCCGTTGGCGGAATGCCGGGGGGCCCGGGGCGGTTATACATCGCGTACGAGCGGAGCAGCGCCGGGGCAGTGATCGCCTCGCCTCGTGTGTGCTGTGGCCTCGTACTTCTTCCCGAGTGCAGCGCCGTTTTCCCCCTGTGTGCGCGTGCTCGGAACCCCCGATTGGAAGGTGAACCATCGTGAAGACGACTTTCACCGGTATTACTGAGACTTCGTTTGTTCGTAAGACTGCTCTGGGTGTTGCCAGCCTGGCGTTTGTTGGTGGCGCGGTGGCGGGGCCTGTGGGTCACGCGTTCGCGTCCCCGGCCGAGCACGCCGCTCCGGCGATGACCACGGTCGCGCAGGTCACGGCCGACAAGCCGGCCATGGACAAGCTGATCCCGCACGGTACTCAGGGTGCGCAGTCGAGCATTGACCTGAGCAAGGACCAGCTTGCTAACGCCAAGGCCATCACGGAGACGGCGAAGAAGTTGGGTATGGGTGAGCGTGGTGCCGTGATCGCGGTTGCTACCTCGATGCAGGAGTCGAAGTTGGAGAACCTGGGTCATCTGGGTGACATGAACGACCACGACTCGCTGGGTCTGTTCCAGCAGCGGCCCAGCTCGGGTTGGGGTACGCCTGAGCAGATCACCGACCCGACCTACGCCTCGACCGCCTTCCTGAGCAACCTGAAGCAGGTTGACGGGTGGCAGGACATGCCGCTGACCGACGCGGCGCAGAAGGTTCAGGTGTCGGCGTTCCCGGATGCGTACGCGCAGTGGGAGAACCAGGCCGCGCACATCGTGCAGGACGTCTGGACCAAGTAAGCAACAGGCCGATGGCCGGGTCCCCGAAGTTTGGGGACCCGGCCATCGGCGTCTGCGACGTCGGCGGAACTCCTCCGACGGGGGACGGTGTTCAGCCCGTAATGATCTTGTCGAGGTCTCCGTCGGCCCCTAGGGTGCAGTTGATCAAAAACCACCTCGGGGGAATCATGTTTGACGCGTACACCTTCCTGCTCATGCTCAGTGGACTCCTGCTCATCGCCATCGGTGCGACGTTCGGCGGCCAGAGCATCGGGTCCCGCCTGCTGAGTGTCGCGGTCGGTATCGGGTTCTTCGGCTACGGCTTCTACCTGGAGTTCCTGTTCGAGGGCGGGACCTACCGGGTCTTCTTCTTCGCCTTCGTCTTCCCGGTGCTGCTCACCATCCGCGCGATCAAGGAGCGGCAGGAGACCCGGGCCGCCGAGGCTGCCCAAGCTGCGCAGGCCGCCAGGCTGGCCGCCGAGCGCGACCAGCCGGGGTACGTGTCGCAGGAGGTTCCGCAGGAAGGTCGCTGACCGCTCCTGCGGAGACTCGGCAGTCCGAACCCGCAATGTCCTGAGAGGGGCCATCCCAACCCGGACGGCCCCTCTTCAGATCTTCGCGCGGCTCAGCCGAACCACCGGGATGTCGCGCGGCGTACCTCGTTGGTACGTGTCCCAGCGGGCGAACACCTCCGTCAGGTGTGGCCACACACGAGCCTTCTCTTCGGCTGACAGTCGCTCGGCGTACGCGGGGAAGCGCTCTGTCCCTACCCGGAGCCGTACCTCGGGGTTCTCCTCCAGGCATCGAACCCAGAGCGGATCGGTGTCCTTGCCGCTGTTGGAGGCGACGACCAGGTACGACTCCGCGTCCCGTCCGTAGATCAGGACCGTGCGGTGCCAGGCGCCACTGCGGCGGCCCCGGTAGTCCAGGAGCAGGCACGGCGATCCGTGGATGGTGGTCGCCCGGGTTCCACCCGACTCCTCGTACGCCCGTGCCTGCTTGGCCACCCACGCGACCGGGCTGATCCGTACCGCCTCGTCTGACTGGGAGGCGATGGGGGGCTGGCTCATGCGACCGGGAACCAGTTCGCCCGTACGGCAGCGAAGCCGTCCTCGGGTATCCCGTCGGCCAGTGGTTGGGAGAACTCCCAGACGTAGCCGTACGGATCGATGCACTCGAAGACGCGATCACCCCACGCCTCGTCCATCGGTTCCGTGGTGATGGTGCAGCCGGAGGTCCGGCAGTAGTCGTAGCTCGCCTCGAGGTCGTCGACGGCGAGCCCGATGGCGACGCCGAGCCCCCGTGGTCCGACCTGGGTCCGGCGTTCCCGTTCGGTGTCGGGGAAGGGCATGCCCACCAGGGCGTCGACGATCAGGTGCACCTCTCCGCGCTGGAGGATCGTCATCACCGGACGGCCGGTCGGGTCCGGCACGGTACCCACCTCGTCGAACCCGAAGCCGCGGTAGAACCGTGCGGCTCGCTCGACGTCGGCGACCCGCAGGCCCACCCGGAATGTTGCTGCGACCATGCGACGCTCCTCTCTCCCCGCAACCCAACGAGTTTGGGTACGTCGTACGCAAACTTATTTGGGTACGGTATACGCAAACAAGGGAGCTGTCCATGGCTACTGCCCCCCAGGAGCGGTCGAACCTGGTACGGACCTTCGAGTTGCTGTGGAACCTGCGGGAGCACTCGGGCCTGGGCCGCAAGGCCGGGCTCACCGTCGACCAGATCACCTCGGCCGCGATCGAGGTCGCCGACGCCGAGGGCCTGGACAGCTTCTCGATGCGAGCGGTCGCGGACCGGCTCGGTGTCGGGGCGATGTCGCTCTACCGGCACGTACCCGGCAAGGAGGAACTGCTCGACATCATGGTCGACCGGGTCTGCGCCGAGGTCCGCTACGACAACGAGGGCCCCGCGAGCCCCGGTGACTGGCGTACGCGCCTGGAGCACATCGCCCGATCCAACCGCGCGATGATCGAGCGTCACCCGTGGCTGTTGCGACTCTTCCCGCGACGGCCACCGCAGGGACCGGGCGTGCTCGCGAAGTACGAGGCTGAACTGCGAGCCGTCGAGGGGATCGGTCTGACCGACGTCGAGATGGATTCCGCGCTCGCCCTACTCCTCGGCTACGTCCGGGACGCCACCGCCGGCGTACTGGAGTGGAAAACGGTGTCGGAGCGGACCGGGCAGAGCGATGACGAGTGGTGGATGACCATCGGCCCGCTGCTGGATCGGGTCCTTGTCAGCGAGCGCTATCCCCTCGCGATGCGCGTGGGCACCGCAGCCAGCGAACACTACAAGGGCGTCCACGACCCGGAGTACACCTACGAGTTCGGCCTACAACGCGTACTCGACGGCATCGAGGCGTTCGTACGCACGGGGCGCGAATAGGGATCTCCGCGACGCGAGCGTCAATCTCCCGGCCTCCATCCGAACGGTTGGGGCCCGTGTCGGGTGTGCGAGGTTTTTGGGCTTGATCAACTCGCGTCGGGGGCGGGTTCGCGGAATGCCGGGGGGCCCGGGGCGGTTATACATCGCGTACGACCGGAGCAGCGCCGGGGCAATGATCGCCTCGCCTCGTGTGTGCTGTGGCCTCGTACTTCTTTCCCCGAGCGCCAGCGCCTCCCCCTGTAGGCGCGCGTCGGGTACCCCCGATTGGAAGGTGAACCATCGTGAAGACGACTTTCACCGGTATTACTGAGACTTCGTTTGTTCGTAAGACCGCTCTGGGTGTTGCCAGCCTCGCGTTTGTTGGTGGCGCTGTGGCCGGTCCTGTGGGTCACGTGTTCGCGTCCCCGGCCGAGCACACCGCTCCGGCGATGACCACGGTCGCGCAGGTGACGGCTGACAAGCCGGCCATGGACAAGCTGGTCCCGCACGGTACTCAGGGTGCGCAGTCGAGCATCAAGCTCGACAAGGAGCAGACCGACAACGCCAAGGCCATCACGGAGACGGCGAAGAAGTTGGGTATGGGTGAGCGTGGTGCCGTGATCGCGGTTGCTACCTCGATGCAGGAGTCGAAGCTGGAGAACCTGGGTCACCTGGGTGACATGAACGACCACGACTCGCTGGGTCTGTTCCAGCAGCGCCCGTCCTCGGGTTGGGGTTCTCCGGAGCAGATCACGGACCCGACCTACGCCTCGACCGCCTTCCTGAGCAACCTGAAGCAGGTTGATGGTTGGCAGGACATGCCGCTGACCGACGCGGCGCAGAAGGTTCAGGTGTCGGCGTTCCCGGATGCGTACGCGCAGTGGGAGAACCAGGCCGCGCACATCGTGCAGGACGTCTGGACCAAGTAAGCAAGTAAGCAGGTACGGACAGCGAAAACGGAAGCCGGGTCCCCGTCACGGGGGCCCGGCTTTTCGCGTACCCGGAAGTTTTGGGGTCAGGGCGTACCCAGAAAGGCCCGGACCTCGGCGCTGAACTGCGCCGGTCGGGTGGCATGGACCTGGTGTCCGGCCGGGATGGTGACCAGGCGACCGGCCGGAAGCCGCTCGGCCATGACCGCGATCTGCTCCTGCGGCAGGTGGCTGGTCGGTCCACCGGCGATGACGAGGGTCGGCGCGACGATCCGCGACAGGGCCGCCGCCCAACTCGGGTCGGGCGCGTTGAGCTGGGTGATGACCGCCGGGCGCACCGCCCAGTCGTAGGGCACCGGCTGGTCCGGGCGTTGCGGCATGGTCAGGCCCAGTGGGATCGGCGGCGGCGTCTCCTCCAGCACCAACGCCTCGACCCGATCGGGATGTGCGGCGGCGAAGAGGTACGCCACCACGCCGCCGAGCGAGTGCCCGACCAGCGTCACCCGGTCGAGGCCCAGACCCTGAAGGAATCCGAGCAGGTCATCGCGCATCAGCTCGACCGAGTACCGGCCGGGTTGGTCACTGCGCCCGTGGCCGCGCAGGTCGAGCGTGTAGACCCGCCACCGGTCGGCGAAGTCGCTCGACACCTCGTCCCAGGTCGACCCGTCCCCGCCGCCGCCGTGCAACAACACCATCGGCGGGGAGCCGAGTTCTCCGATGACGCGGTAGCCAAGGTGTACGTTGCCGACGTCGAGGAGCCGATGGTCAGTCACGCCCGGAGGCTAGCAACGTACGGGTTCCAGCGCTGGCCGGATCACACCCGGCTCGGGTCGTTGTAACCGGGGGCGTACTCCTGGCCGGAGAGCGCGCCGATGGCCTGGACGATCTCGTCGGTCGCCCGGCGTCGGTCGGACGCCGACGTCGCCTCGCCGTAGTCGGGGCCGAAGTGCAGTGGGGTGCCGAACCGGATCGTCACCCGGCTGAGCCTCAGCAGCTTCTTGCCGACCGGCTGGATCCGTTCGGTGCCCTTGAGGGCAACCGGTACGACGGGTGCCCGTGCGGTCAGCGCCAGCCACCCCACACCGACCCGGCCACGGTAGAGCCGGCCGTCGACGGAACGGGTGCCTTCGGGGTAGATCCCGAAGGCGTCACCGGCGCCGAGCACCTCCAACGCCGCGTCGAGTGACGCCTGCGCGGCGCGGTTGGCTCCGCGCTGCACCGGTACGGAGCCGATCGTGAGGAAGAACCAGCGGACTACCCGTCCCTTGAGTCCTCGACCGTGGAAGTACTCCGCCTTGGTCAGGAACACCACGCGCCTGGGTGCCATCAGCGGGATGATGATGCTGTCGAAGAACGACAGATGGTTGCTGGCGAGGATCACCGGTCCCTGGGCCGGTACGTTCGACCGGCCCTCGATGACGGGCCGGAAGAAGAGTCGGACCAGTGGAATCAGCAGCAGTCTGGCGATCCGGTAGAGCACGCAGGCTCCCATCAACGGCGTGGCGGACGGTGGTGTCAGGGACTATAGCGTCCGAACGGTCGTACGCTAAAGGGGTCGCTGATCGCTATAGTGAGCGCCGTGAGCCCGCGTCGATCCAGCACCGAAGCCGGTCGAACCCGCGCCGCAATCCTGGCCCGTGGCGTGGCGGTCGCCTCGGTCGAGGGCCTGGAAGGACTCACCATCGGTCGGCTCGCGACCGACCTCGGGCTGAGCAAGTCCGGGCTGCTGGGCCACTTCGGCTCCAAGGAGTCCCTCCAGCTGGCGGTCGTCGACACGGCCGCGGAAATCTTCTTCCGCGAGACAGCCGACCACGCCATCGGTGCCGCACCGGGGCTGCCGCGTCTGCGTGCCATGTGCGAGGCGTGGATTTCCCACCTGGAGCGCGAGGTGTTTCCGGGAGGCTGCTTCTTCACCGCCGCCGCCAGCGAGTACGACGACCGCAACGGTCCCGTACGCGACGCCGTCGCCGGGCTCGTCGGGCTGTGGGAACGCGACCTGCGTCTACACGTACGCCTGGCGGTGGAGACGGGTGATCTGCCCGCCGGCACCGACCCGGACCAGGTGGTGTTCGAACTGGTCGGTCAGATGCTCGCGCTCAACCACACCCTCCGGCTGCACCGGGACCGGGGCGGGTTCGCCCGCGCCCGCCGGGCGATGGCCCGGCTGCTCGGTCAACCCGAAGCCACCATCGCCGCGCCCTCGCCCGATGCGGCGCATCCCGGCCGTACGCCGGTCGCCTCCGCCTGACGACCCGAAACGTCCCAGCCACTCCAGGACTCCGCCCCGAACCCCACCCCCGGCACCCGGGACCCGCCCCCCGAAACCTCGCACCGAACACTTTCAGTGAATGAGTGGTTATGCCGTCGTGGATAGCCCCTCTTTCTCTACATGAGGGTGGACGCCTGCGTCGGGTGTCGGGTGTGCGAGGTTTTTGGGCTTGATCAACTCTCGTTGGGGGGGCCGTTCGCGGAATGCCGGCGGGCCCGGGGCGGTTATACATCGCGTACGACCGGAGCAGCGCCGGGGCAGTGATCGCCTCGCCTCGTGTGTGCTGTGGCCTCGTACTTCTTTCCCCGAGCGCCAGCGCCTCCCCCTGTAGGCGCGCGTCGGGTACCCCCGATTGGAAGGTGAACCATCGTGAAGACGACTTTCACCGGTATTACCAAGACTTCGTTCGTTCGTAAGACTGCTCTGGGTGTTGCCAGCCTGGCGTTTGTTGGTGGCGCGGTGGCGGGGCCTGTGGGTCACGCGTTCGCGTCCCCGGCCGAGCACACGGCCCCGGCGATGACCACGGTCGCACAGGTCACGGCCGACAAGCCGGGCATGGACAAGCTCATCCCGCACGGTACTCAGGGTGCCCAGTCGAGCATTGACCTGAGCAAGGACCAGCTTGCTAACGCCAAGGCCATCACGGAGACGGCGAAGAAGTTGGGTATGGGTGAGCGTGGTGCCGTGATCGCGGTTGCTACCTCGATGCAGGAGTCGAAGCTGGAGAACCTGGGTCATCTGGGTGACATGAACGACCACGACTCGCTGGGTCTGTTCCAGCAGCGGCCCAGCTCGGGTTGGGGTACGCCTGAGCAGATCACCGACCCGACCTACGCCTCGACCGCCTTCCTGAGCAACCTGAAGCAGGTTGACGGGTGGCAGGACATGCCGCTGACCGACGCGGCGCAGAAGGTTCAGGTGTCGGCGTTCCCGGATGCGTACGCGCAGTGGGAGAACCAGGCCGCGCACATCGTGCAGGACGTCTGGACCAAGTAAGCAAGTACGAACAGCGAAAACGGAAGCCGGGTCCCCGTCACGGGGGCCCGGCTCTTCGCGTACCCGCAATCATGGGGTCGTGTCCTGGACGGCGGACAGGCCGCCGGACATACTCGGCGGCGTGTGCCGGTCCCGTGCCATCGTGGTCGACGCGGCGTTCGCCGGAGCGATCTTCGCGGCCTGCGTTCCACCGTTGCTGGTCAACAACTCACCCTGGTGGGGTTACCCGTTGGCGGCCGGCACATCGTTGCCGCTGATCTGGCGTCGGCGGGTGCCGTTCGTGGTGGGGGTCGTCGTCGGTGTGGCGGCGATCGGGTACGCACGGGTGCCGGAGATGCCGCAGGCGATGCCGTACGCCGTGCTCGTCGCCACCTACACGATCGCCGAGCGCGGTACGCGTTGGCAACGGTGGACCACCCTGGTCGCCGGCCCGCTCGGTGTGCTCGCCTCGACCAACTCCCTGCCGGACGCGTTGTTCAGTTACCAGTTCCCGATCCTGTTGAGCCTGAGCGCGTACGGCCTGGGAGCCGCCGCGCGAACCCGGCGCCGCTACGCCGAGGTGCTGGAGGACCGGGCCCGTCACCTGGACCGCGCCCGCGATGCCGAGACACGGCAGGCTGCGGCGGCCGAGCGGGAGCGGATCGCCCGCGAGATGCACGACATCCTGGCGCACGCGGTGAGCCTGATGGTCGTGCAGGCAGAGGCGGGGCCGGTGGTGGTCCGCTCCGACCCGGCGCGGGCGGAGGCCGCGTTCGAGGCGATCGGGCAGGCGGGCCGGCGTGCGATGACCCAACTGCGCTGGTTGCTGCGCGGTGTGGGCGATCCGGTGGACGGGGAGTCGCGGCCGTGCATCGCGAACGTGCCCAGGTTGGCGGGCGAGGTCGGCCGGACCGGGCTCGCGGTGTCGCTCACCGTCGCAGGTGAGGCCCGCCAGGTGTCCACCGAGGTGGACGTCGCCGCGTACCGGATCGTCCAGGAGGCCCTCACCAACGCGCTGCGGCACGCGGACGCGACCACCGTGTCGATCCGCCTGCTGTGGGGGGCCGGGGACGTCGAGGTGATGGTCGCCGACGACGGCCACGGGCTGTCGGTGCCGTCGGGCCGGCGGCCCGACGTGGCCGCCACCGGCCGGGGACTGGCCGGCATCAGCGTGCGGGCGGCGGCCTGCGGTGGCGTCGCGACGACCGGTCCCGGTCCGGGCGGGCGTGGTTTCACCGTGTACGCCAAACTGCCGGCACCGGTCGTGCCGGACCCGGTGGTGCGAAAGCCGAGGGTGGAGGCGCAGACGTGAGCATGATCCGGGTGGTGGTCGCCGACGACCAGGAACTGGTCCGGAGCGGGTTCGCGATGATCCTCGACGCGCAGCCGGACATGGAGGTGGTCGCCGAGGTCGGCGACGGGACGGCGGCGGTGGCGGCGGCGCGACTGCACCGGGCAGACGTGGTGCTGATGGACATCCGGATGCCGGGCATCGGTGGCATCGCGGCGACCCGGCGGGTGTGTACGGAAACCTCCGCCCAGGTGGTCGTGCTGACCACCTACGACATCGACGAGTACGTCTACGACGCGCTGCGGGCCGGCGCCAGCGGCTTCCTGCTCAAGGACCTCCGCCGGGACGACCTCGTCCACGCCGTCCGGGTGGTGGCCGGCGGGGAGGCGTTGCTGGCGCCCTCGGTCACCCGACGTCTGATCGCCGACGTGGTCCGGACCCGGGGCCGACCGACACCCGCGAACGCCCTGGACGTGCTCACCGCCCGCGAGCGGGAAACCCTGGTCCTGCTCACCCGGGGGCTGTCGAACGCGGAGATCGCCGCCGTCCTGACGGTCAGCGAGAGCACCGTGAAGAGCCACGTCAGCAGTGTGTTGATGAAGCTCGGACTGCGCGACCGGGTGCAGGCGGTCATCCGTGCGTACGAGACGGGACTGGTTTCTCCGTCCTAGGACCAGTGCGCCGATTGGCTCTCGCCGGCGATTCGCCGTGGCCGTCCGGCAAGGAGCATCGGAGCCATGATTCGACGCTGCCTCGCCGCCTTCCTGCTCTCCGCCGTGCTGTTCTGGTTGGGCACCGGATTGGCACCGATCCCGTGGCTGACCTGGCTGGCGCCGTTGCCGGTGCTGCTGCTGGCGGCGCGCGTACCGGCGCGGACCGCCGCCCTGGTGGCCTTCGGGGCCTGGTTGTTCGGTGGCCTGAACCTGTGGAGCTACCTGTACGGCAGCATCGGGCTGCCCGGACCGGTGCTGGCCGGCTACCTGATCGGGTTGGCGCTGCTGTTCCCGTTGGCGGTGCTGCTGTGGCGTGCGTTGGTGGTGCGTGGTCGGTATCTCCTGGCGGTCGTGGCGATGCCGGCGGCGTGGTCGGGCGCCGAGTACCTGGTCTCGCTGGTCTCACCCGCCGGTGCGTTCTGGAGTGTCGCGTACACCCAGACCGATGTGGCTCCGGTGCGCGGGATCGCCGCCGTGACCGGCATGTGGGGCATCAGTTTCCTGGTCATGGGCGCGTCCACCACGGCCGCGGTGGCGTTCGCCCCCGGGGTACGCCAGCGGCTGCCGATCGCCGGCCTCGGGCTGGCGTTCGCCACCGTGCTGCTCGCCTGCGGCCTCTGGCCCGCCCCGACGGAGCCGGGACCGACCGTGGCGCTCCTCGCCATCGAGCAGAGCGTGGATTCGCTACCGGTCGACTCGGTCGAGGGGGACCGACTGCTGGCACGGTACGCCGATCAGGTGCGGGCCGCCGGTACGGAGGTGGCGGTGCTGCCGGAGAAGGTGTTCGCGGTCGACGACCTGCCCGCGTTCACGGCGCGGTTGGCGCCGGTGGCGGTGCAGAGCCGGACCGATGTTGTCGTCGGCCTGGTGCACGACGGCTACAACTCCGCCATGCTGTTTCCCGCCGACGGCACCACCCCGACGATCTACCACAAGCAGCATCTCGTCCCCGGGCTGGAGGATCACCTGCGGGCCGGCCGGTCGAGTGTGATCGTCGACGGTCGGGGGCTCGTGGTCTGCAAGGATCTCGACTATCCGACGGTGGGGCGCGAGTACGCCCGGCGGGGTGCCCGGTTGGTGCTCGTACCCGCGTTGGACTTCGACCGGGACGCCTGGCTGCACTCGCGGATGGCGATCATGCGAGGGGTGGAGAGCGGCTTCGTGGTCGCCCGGAGCGCCGATCAGGGTTACCGCACCCTCAGCGACGCCCGGGGCGAGGTGGTGCTCGGCGACCGGGCGCCGCTGCCGGTCGGACCGACGCCGTACGCCCGGCTCGGTGACTGGTTCGCCTGGATGTGCCTGCTCGTGGCGCTGGCCACGCTCACGCGGGTCGTACGTCCGGCCGGGGCGACGGGCACGACCGCCGCGACCGTCGGGTACGACCGACCGGCCGGTGTCGGGGTCAGACCGCGACGATGACGGCGGACTCCGGTGGAAGCTCGACCCCGTTGCGGGTCACGATCGCCCCCGGGCCGGTGGCCAGCAGGACCGTGCGCACCACACTGGCGAGGTCGATCCGTTGCGACTTGCCGGCCAGGTTCGCCGCGATCACAGACCGGCCCCGGCGGACCACCACGAACCGGTCGCCGTAGCGTGCGTCGACCCGGTCCAGCCGGGGGTCGGACAGGTCGGGGCGGCTGCGGCGCAGCGCGATCAGCCGACGGTAGAAGTCGAGCATCTCCCGGTGTTCCGGTTTGTCCAACTCGGCCCAGTCGAGCCGGGACCGGGCGAAGGTCTGCGGGTCCTGCGGGTCCGGCACCTCACCGTCGGACCAGCCGTGGGCGGCGAACTCCCGGCGGCGGCCGGTCGCCACGGCGGCGGCCAACTCCGGCTCCGGATGGCTGGTGAAGAACTGCCACGGTGTGCTCGCCCCCCACTCCTCGCCCATGAAGAGCATCGGTGTGAACGGGGCGGTGAGCAGCAGGGTGGCGCCGACCCGTTGCAGGCCGGGGGAGAGCGACGCGGAGAGCCGGTCCCCGGTGGCCCGGTTGCCGATCTGGTCGTGGTTCTGCAGGTACGCGACGAACCGGTGCCCCGGCGTCCGGTGCCGGTCGACCGGGCGGCCGTGACTGCGCCCCCGGAAACTCGACCAACCACCGGAGTGGAAGAACGCCCCGGTGAGTACGTCGGCCACCGACTCCAGCGAACCGAAGTCGGCGTAGTAGCCCTGTTCCTCACCGGTCAGCAGGGTGTGCAGCGCGTGGTGGGCGTCGTCGTTCCACTGCGCGTGCAGGCCGAACCCGCCCGCCTCCCGAGGGGTGATCAGCCGGGGGTCGTTCAGGTCCGACTCGGCGATCAGCGACAGCGGTCGGCCGACGTGGGTGGAGAGCGCCTCGACCTCGGTCGCCAACTCCTCCAGCAGCGGAATCGCCCGCTGGTCACGCAGGGCGTGTACGGCGTCCAGGCGCAGCCCGTCGAGGTGGTAGTCGCGCAGCCACATGATGACGCTGTCGACGATGTAGCGGCGTACCTCGTCGGAGTGGGGGCCGTCGAGGTTGACCGAACGCCCCCAGGTGTTGCTCGTCTCGGCCAGGTACGGGCCGAACAGCGGTGCGTACGCCCCCGAGGGACCGAAGTGGTTGTAGACGACGTCGAGGATCACCCCGAGGCCACGTGCGTGGGCCGCGTCGACCAGCCGTTTCAGCCCGTCCGGCCCACCGTAGCCATGGTGCGGGGCGAACCAGCAGACCCCGTCGTACCCCCAGTTGTGCTCGCCGTTGAAGGCGTTCACCGGGAGCAGTTCGATCAGGTCGACCCCGAGTTCGACCAGGTGGTCCAGCTTCTCGATGGCGGAGTCGAAGGTCCCCTCCGGGGTGAAGGTGCCGACGTGCAACTCGTACAGCACCCCGCCGGGCAGTTGCCGTCCGGTCCACCGCTGGTCCGACCACGCGTACGCAGAGTGGTCGTAGACCCGGCTGCACCCGTGCACCCCCTCGGGCTGCCAGGCCGACCGTGGATCGGGCAGCGCCCGGTTGTCGTCGTCGAGCAGGTACGCGTAGTCGGTGCCCGGTCCGGCGGTCGGTACGTCGACCCGCCACCAGCCGTCCGGGTCGGCCACCATCTCGTGGTCACCGGCTCCGACCAGGCGCAGACGTACGCGGACCGCTTCCGGTGCCCAGACCGTGAACTCGGTCATGATGTCTCCACGGGCTCGCTTCGGGTGAGCAGTGCCACCGGGTAGTCGGCCAACAGTTCGGCCAGGAGGACCCGTCCGCCACTGTAGACGCGGCCGGTGAACAGCTCGGTTACATGATTAACGGACGGTGACAACCAGGTGCCGCCCCACCCGCCGCCCCGGGCCAGGCCCACCGGCAACCGGGTGGCGACCGCGATCACCCCGCCCCGGTCGAACGCGACCGCGTGTTCGGCGGCCGGCCCGTGCACCGGCACCGGGCGGTAACCGGTGAAGAGTTCGGGCCGGTCCCGGCGCAGGCGCAGGGTACGGGAGACGACCATCAGCTTCGCCGCGCCGCTGGCGTCGACCGGTGGCCGCCAGCCGCCGTCGAGGCGGTCGAGCAGTTCCCGCCGTACGGCGAAGTCGACCGGGCGCCGGTTGTCCGGGTCGACCAGGGAGTTCTCCCACAGCTCGGTGCCCTGGTAGGTGTCCGGCACCCCCGGCATGGCGAGCTGCACCAGTTTCTGGCCGAGCGAGTTGGACCAGCCCGCAGGGGTGATCCGGTCCACGAAACCGGTGATCTCGGCGTGCAGGTCGGGGTCGTCGTACATCCGGTCGACCAGGGCGTGCAGGGCGTTCTCGAAGACCGGGTCCGGGTCGGACCAGCTCGTCGAGGCCGCCGCCTCCCGTGCCGCCTTCTCCGCGTACGCGTGCAGCCGGTCCCGGTCGATCGGCCAGGCACCGACCGCGGTCTGCCACATCAGGTGCGCCAGACTCGGGTCGGGCAGCGGTTCGCGGGCCATCCAGTCGCGTACCTGCCGGGCCCAGTCGCGGGGAACCTCGGCGAGTACGGCCAACCGGGCCCGGACGTCCTCCCCGCGTTTCGTGTCATGGGTGGAGAGGGTGGTCATGCCCGCCGGCCAGTGCGCCTGGCGGTCGGTGGCCGCCCGGTGGAACTCCGCCGGTGACACCCCGAACTGGGCCGGGCTGCCGCCGACCTCGTTGAGCGCCACGAACCGGGTCCACCGGTAGTAGGCGGTGTCCTCCACACCCTTCGCCATCACCGCCCCGGTGAACTGCGGGAACCGCAGGGCCAACTCGTCGTCGGGGTCGCGCAGGTGGGCGGTGATCGCGTCCAGGGTGGTGGTCAGGTCGGGGCGGCGCCGCCCTGCCTCGGACCGGGCCATCGCCAGGTGCCGGGCACCGTGCGGCGGGTAGCCCCGGTAGACGGGGAAACACGCCGCCAGCTCCGCGAGCGCGGCCCGGGCGGACTCCCGTGGGACCTCCGGCACCAGCAGGGCCAGCCGGTTCAGCTCGGCGGCGAGCAACGTGGTGGCGACCACCCGCTTGCACCGGTGCATCAGCGACGGCCACGAGGTGGGGCGGCCGGTGAGGGTGGTGTCCAGGACGGTGAAGTCGCCGGCCGCCACCGGGTCGACGAACAGGCCGCAGATCGCGGCGAGGGACTCGTACCCGGTGGTGCCGTCGACCGGCCAGTCCGGCAACTCCTCGCCGTACTCCAGGATCTTCTCCACCACGAGCCAGGCGTCCGGCGCGGCGGCCCGGAGCCGGTCGAGGTACCCGGCCGGGTCGCGCAGGCCGTCGGGGTGGTCGACCCGGATGCCGTCGACGTCGCCCTCGGCGACCCAGCGCAGGATCTCGGCGTGGGTGGCGGCGAACACCTCCGGGTCCTCGACCCGCAACCCGGCCAGGTCGGAGACGGCGAAGAACCGCCGGTACCCGAGTTCGTTGTCGCCGCGCCGCCAGGAGACCAGCTCGTAGTGCTGCCGGTCGTGGACCTCGCGCGGGGTGCCGCCGGCGGTGCCGTCGGCGATCGGGTAGCGGTGTTCGTGGTAGCGCAGCTCGCCGTCGGCGAGCTTCAGGTCGGCGAGCGCGTCCGGGGTGTCGGCGAGGACCGGGAGCAGCAGCCGGGGCCGCGACCAGTCGATGTCGAACCATTTCGCGTACGCCGACGCGCGTCCCCGACGCAGCACGTCCCACCAGGCCGGATTCGCCACCGGTACGGCGACCCCGGCGTGGTTCGGGACGATGTCCACGACCAGGCCGAGCCCGGCTTCGCGCAGCGCCTGCACGAGTCGCCGCCGACCGGCCTCGCCGCCGAGTTCCGGGTTCACCGCGCGCGGGTCGACCACGTCGTAACCGTGGGCGGAGCCGGGGGAGGCGGTCAGCAGGGGCGCGCTGTAGAGGTGGGTGACGCCGAGGTCGGCGAGGTAGCCGGCGAGGCCGGCGGTGTTGTCCAGGTCGAATCCGGGGCGGACCTGCACCCGGTAGGTCGCCGTGATCCGGGGGTACGCGCCCGTCGGCATGTCACACCATCCTCTCCAGCGCTACCAGGCAACGGTCGGGCACCCGTACGGTTCCGCCGGTGTCGATCACCGTCGGTTCGTCGGGGTCGGGTTCGGCGGTGCTGACGACGCGTTCCCACTTCTGCCCGAACTCCCCGCCGGGGAGGATGAAGTCCAGTGCCGCGTCGTGTGCGTTGAACAGCAGCAGGAACGAGCTGTCCCGGTGCCGTTGGCCGTACTGGCCGCGTTCGCGGATGCCGTCGCCGTTGACGAACAGGGCGATCGCCCGGCCGAAGTCGTTGCCCCAGTCCTCGCCGGTCATCTCCCGCCCGTCCGGGGTGTACCAGGCCAGGTCGGGGATGTCGGCGTCGGCGGAACGGGTGCGTACCGGCAGGCCGGTGAAGAAACGCCGCCGGTGGAAGACCTGGTGCCGGGCCCGGAACGCGGACAGCGTACGGACGAAGTCCAGTAGCTGTTCGTCGACGTTCTCCCAGTCGACCCAGGCCAGCTCGTTGTCCTGGCAGTAGGCGTTGTTGTTGCCGTGCTGGGTCCGGCCCAGTTCGTCGCCGTGCCCGATCATCGGTACGCCCTGCGAGAGCATCAGGGTGGCCAGGAAGTTACGCCGTTGCCGGGCCCGCAGGGCGAGCACCCCGCTGTCGTCGGTCGGCCCCTCGACCCCGCAGTTCCAGGACCGGTTGTGTCCCTCCCCGTCCCGGTTCTCCTCCCCGTTGGCATCGTTGTGCTTGTCGTTGTACGACACCAGGTCGGCGAGGGTGAACCCGTCGTGGCAGGTGACGAAGTTGATGCTGTGGAACGGCCGGCGCCCGTCGTCCTGGTAGAGGTCGGCGGAGCCGGAGATGCGGGACGCGAACTCGGACAGGGTGGCCGGCTCGCCGCGCCAGAAGTCCCGGACGGTGTCCCGGTACTTGCCGTTCCACTCGGTCCAGACCGGCGGGAAGTTGCCCACCTGGTAGCCGCCGGGGCCGACGTCCCACGGCTCGGCGATCAACTTCACCCGGCTCACCACCGGGTCCTGCTGGACCACCTCGAAGAAGGTGGAGAGGCGGTCGACGTCGTAGAACTCCCGGGCCAGGGTCGCGGCCAGGTCGAACCGGAACCCGTCGACGTGCATCTCCTGCACCCAGTACCGCAGCGAATCCATGATCAGTTGGAGCGAGTGCGGGCTGCGTACGTTGAGGCTGTTCCCGGTGCCGGTGTAGTCGACGTAGTACCGCCGGTCCTCCTCCGAGAGCCGGTAGTACGACGGGTTGTCCACGCCCTTGAAGGAGAGCGTCGGGCCGAGGTGGTTGCCCTCGGCGGTGTGGTTGTAGACCACGTCGAGGATCACTTCGATGCCGGCCGCGTGCAGCGCCTTCACCATGCCCCGGAACTCCTGCACCTGCTGGCCGAGTCGGCCCATCGCCGAATAGCCGTGGTGCGGGGCGAAGAAGCCGATGGTGTTGTAGCCCCAGTAGTTGCGCAGCCCCAGGTCGGACAGGCGGTGGTCGTGCACGAACTCGTGCACCGGCATCAGCTCGATCGCGGTCACCCCGAGCCGGGTCAGGTGCTCGATGATCGCCGGGTGGGCGATCCCGGCGTACGTGCCGCGCAGCTCCTCCGGGACCTCCGGATGCCGCCGGGTCAGCCCGCGTACGTGCGCCTCGTAGATGAACGAGTGGTGGTACGGCGTACGCGGGGGCTTGTCGTTGCCCCAGTCGAAGTACGGGTTGACCACCACGGCCTTCGGCATGAACGGCGCCGAGTCGGTCTCCGACATCCGGTCCGGGTCGGCGAGGTCGTAGTCGTAGACCGCCGGGTCCCAGGTCACCTCACCGTCGACGGCTTTCGCGTACGGGTCGAGCAGCAGCTTGTTCGGGTTGCACCGGATCCCGTTCGCCTGGTCGTACGGCCCGTGCACCCGGAAGCCGTAGCGCTGCCCAGGCTGCACCCCCGGCAGGTACGCGTGCCAGACGTACGCGTCGACCTCCTGGAGCTTGACCCGCCGCTCGGCCCCGAGGTCCCACTCGTCGAAGAGGCAGAGTTCGACCGATTCGGCGACCTCCGAGAAGATCGCGAAGTTCGTACCCGTGCCGTCGTAGGTCGCTCCCAGCGGATACGGTTCCCCCGGCCAGACCTGCATGCTGCTCCTTTGCCCCACGGTCAACGAGGCGACGGGCAGCGGTAGCCCGGCGCGCACGCGGGTAATGCCCAGCCGCCGTCCGCGCCAATCCACCCGTTCGCAACACGTGCGGTGAGGAAGCCCTCGCCCCGGGTCAGGGTAGCGAGGCGGGCAGCCCGAAGGGCGCGAACTCCTCGGGACTGAGGAACGAGGTGATCTCGGCGATCTGTTCGCCGCGCAGCGTCAGCACGTTGATCCCCCAGGCCAGGTGCGTGGCGGTCGCGCTCTCGCCGACGTAGAACCCCACCGCGGGCTGCCCGTTCGCGCTGGTCGTCAGGTACCGCCAACTCGGGCACCGGGTCAGCGGGACCTCCACGGCGAAGTCCATCACCGCGTCGACGCCGTGGTACCAGTGCTCCAGCGGCGGCATCGACCAGGTGACGTCCTTGGTCAACAGGGCGACCAGGGCATCGGCGTCGCCGCGTTCCATCGCGGTGCAGAAAGCGCCGACGATCTCCCGCAGGCGTCCGTCGTCGATCTCCCGCAGGGTCTGCTGCTGGCTCGGACCGGGAACCTTCTCGGCGACGATCCGGCGGGCCCGTTGCAGGGCGCTGTTCACCGAGGCGATGGTGGTGTCCATCATGGCGGCGATCTCGGCGGCGGAGAAGCCGAGCACCTCGAAGAGCAGGAGTGCCGCCCGCTGGTTGCCGGGCAGGTGTTGCAGGGCGGCGACGAAGGCGAGTTCGACGGCCTCGCGCTGCTCGTAGCGTGCGTCCGGGGCGGCCGGGCCGGTGCCCAGGCCCGCGTCCGGGTACGGGCCGAGCCAGGCTATCTCGGTCAGCGGCCGAGCCAGTACCGCATGGTCGCTGGACGGCCCGAGGTCGACGGGCATCGCTCGCCTGCCACGGGTCTCGACCACGTCCAGGCACGTACGGGTGGCCACGGTGTAGAGCCAGGAGCGCAGCGAGCTGCGGCCCTCGAACCGGTCGAGCCCCCGCCACGCCCGCAGCAGGGCGTCCTGGAGGGCGTCGTCGGCGTCGTGGGTCGACCCGAGCATCCGGTAGCAGTGGGCGTGCAGTTCCCGGCGCAACGGCTGCACCAGGCGGGTGAACGCGGCGTCGTCCCCGCCGCGCGCCCGGTCCAGGTCGTGGTCGGAGGCATCCTGCACGCCCGGGTCCGGGATCGACCGAGAAATGTCGTTCACAACCGATGATTCTGCCCCACCACGGCGGTCTTCCTTATCGACCGAGCAGTAACAGGCACAACATAAGGACATCATGTCTCAGAACGGACAGAACCTGTCGCCCGTGTGGTTCGACATCTCCACCCCCGACGGCCCGCGAGCGCGCCGTTTCTACCAGGACATGTTCGGCTGGCCGGTGAACGTCCTGGACGAGACCTACGCCCTGGTGGGCGGGGAGGGTGGCCCACCGGCGGGCGGGATCGGCCAGGCCGGCCCCGACAGCCCGTACACCGGGATCGTGGTCTACTTCCGGGTCGAGGATGTCGACGCCGCGCTCGCGCGGGCCGAGAAACTCGGCGGCACCAGGACCCTGGAACCGGTCAGCGTGCCGGGGCAGGGGCGGATGGCCGTGTTCAGCGACCTCGACGGCAACCCCGTCGGACTGCTGGGGCCGTGACGATGACCACGGACGCCAAAGAGGATCTTCACCGCTATCTGCGGGAGGCTCGCGAGGACCTGGTCTGGAAGGTGGAAGGGCTTTCCGAACACGACCTCCGCCGGCCGCTGACGCCGACCGGGACCAACCTGTTGGGGCTGGTCAAACACCTGACCACGGTCGAGCTGCTGTACTTCGGATTCGCGTTCGGCCGGAACTTCGCCGAGTTTGTGCCCTGGTACCGGCCGGACCTGGGACCCGACGGGCTTCCCCCCAACACGGACATGTGGGCCACCGCCGACGAGTCCCGCGAGTACGTCGTGGAGCTGTACCAGCGGGTCTGGAAGCACTCGGACGCGACGATCGAGGAACTGGCGTTGGACGCGACCGGGCACGTGTTGTGGTGGCCCGAGCCGGAGAGCCGGGCGACGCTGCACCGGGTCCTGGCCCACGTGATCGCAGAGGTGCACCGGCACGTCGGACACGCCGACATCGTCCGCGAGTTGGTCGACGGCGCGGTCGGACTGCGGCGGGACGACGGTTTCCTGCCACCGGTCGACGAGGCGTGGTGGGAGGACTACCGGAACCGGCTGACGCTGGTGGCGGAACAGGCGCGGGTGGCGGAGCAGGCCGACCGGAACTGAGCCTTACCGGTGGGTGCGCGGTCGATTCGGGGAGGCCGGTGTCGCGGGCCCCGGCCCGGACCATGGCAGTGATCGGGGGTGGTCCGGGCGGGTTCGGTACACCCGGTCTCCCGGGTCGGCCGACCGGCGCCCGGCCGGATGGTCAGCCGGCGAGTCGGGCGGCGTCCAGGTCGATCCGTACCTCGACCGTGGTCGGGTGGTCCGTGCCGAGGATCCGCTCGCACCGGGCAAGGGTGCGCTCGTAGCGGGCCACCGGTCACGCCGGGGCCGCGCCGAAGGTGTTGGTCTGGGTGTTGCCGTCGCCGACCTGGACACCCTGTGAACCGGTGACGGTGACGGCGTACCTGGCGGTGCCGGGAACCCCGGCGTCGGCGAGCAGCCGGCCGATCTCGGCCGCCAGCTCCGGGTCGCCGGCCAGCACCTTCTCCACCTGCGCCCGTACGGCCGCCTGGAGGTCCTCGTCGTCCGGGTGCTCACCGAGGTCGGTGACGGCCGCCTCGATCGCCGGTCGGGACTCCTCCCGCCCGAGCAGCCGGGCGAGCAGGCGGCGGCCCACCTCGACGGTGGAGTTCGTGGCCTCGTCCTGGAGCCGCTGGAGCACCGCGCCCCCGTACGCCACTGCCACCGCGCCCAGGTACGGAAACGCCTGGCTCACCAACACGCCGATATCCACTGTGGGTCACTCCTCCGGTAGCCGGCCGTGGTTAACGGTGTACCACGTCCGCCACACCCCTGTCGGTCCCGACTGCCGGGTCGGCGGGGGACGGGGCCGGGGTCGGGGTGTCGTAGCGGCGGGTCAGCGCCCAGCCGCCGACGAGCAACGTGCCGAGCGCGGACACGCCGAGCGGGATCCGGTAGTCGAGCAGGGCCAGCAGCCCGGCCCCGGTCAGCAGGGTGATCGAGGTCGGGGCGAAGACGAGGGAGTTGGCGGTGGCGGCGACCCGGCCGAGCAGGGCGTGCGGGGTCTGCCGCTGGACCGCGGTCATCGCCGCGATCACCGTCCACGGCAGACCGGCACCCATCAGTACGGCGCTGACCAGCACCGCCGGGGTCCACGGCAGGCAGCGCAGGGCCGTACCGGCGGTGAGCAGCAGGGCGCCCCAGCCGGCGAGCGGCAGTTCGCCGTACCGGGTGAGGAGGCGGCCGGCGAGCAGACCGCCAGCGATCGACCCGGCGCCCTGCACCGAGGCGAGCACTCCGAGGAAGGCGACCGGTCGGTGCAGGCCGTCGTCGACCACCGCGTACTGCACGGCGGTGCCGAGGCCGGCCATCAGCATGCTGACCGTGGCGACCAGTACCACCGCGCGCAGTGGTCGACGCGACCGGAGGAAGCCGAATCCGGTCCGGAAGCCGCCCTGCCGGTCGTGTCCGGCGGCCGATTGCTCGTGTCCGGCGGCTGGATGGTGATGCCCGGCCGCGGAGGGGGATCCTCCTGGCGGGGCGGGCGCGAGGGTGGTGCGGACGGCGGCGTAGAGGCCGGCGGCGACGGCCAGCAGGGTCGCGGTCAGCACCGCGACCGCCGGGCCGCCGAACCGGGTGAACAGGGCGGCGCCGACCAGCGGGGCGATCAGTTTGGTGCCCTCCTGGGCGGTCATCCGCAGCCCGTTGACCTCGCCGAGCTGTTCGTCGGGCAGGGCGGCCGGCAGGACCGCCGCCTCACCCGCGTCCAGCAGGACGTAGCTGACGCCGTAGCCGAGCATCACCGTGTAGAGCAGCCAGAGCTGGTCGGGGGAGCGGACCGCGAGCAGCAGCAGGAGCAACCCGGCCAGGGTCAGGCTGGTCCAGATCAGCAGGGGTCGGCGGGGCAACCGGTCGACCAGGGCACCGAGCACCGGCCCGGCCAGGCTCGGCGCGAACACGCACGCACCGGCGACGGCGGCCAGGCTGGCCGAGCCGGTCAGGTCCATCGCCCACAGCCCGGCGGCGAGCGACATCGCCGTACCGGCGAAACCGGCGACCAGGGAGACGCCGACAAACAGGAACGTGTTGCGGTCCCGGAGCACTCCCACCGTGATACCCCCAGACTTGAGTCAAGTGGGCTCAATCCTGGATGGGGTGCGGTCGGGGTGTCAAGACGGGTTGTCTCGCCCCGCCTCGGTCGGCGGCAGCGGTCGGGCGGCGTCGGCGGCCCGACGCAGCCGGTCGAGAGTCAGCCGCAGCGGTTCCGGCAGTGGAGGGGACGGCGGGACCGCAGGGGCGGCGGCCATCGCGTCGAGATCGGCAATCGCCTCGGTGACCAGCGCATACAGCGCGCCTGGGGCAGCCGTACGGGCCACCTCGATGCTGGTACGGGCCAACGCCGCGCGCGGGTGCCGGGCATCCCAGTCGGGATCGGCGTCGACCTGCCGGTACGCGTTGACAGCGGCCGTACGGAGGCGACGGATGACCACCCCGTACGTGTTGTCAACAGTACGTTGACGTTGCAGTGCGCCCCGTACCTGGACCGGGTCACGCCCGGCCTCGCCCCGCAGCCGCAACCAGCGCTGCTCGGCCGCCTGTCGCGAGGCCAGGCCCAGCGCGGCGGCGATCCGGGCCCAACTCGTCCTTCGCTCCCGCGCCGACTCGATCAGCTCGCGTTCGATCCGATCCAGATCCCCGCGTACGCCGTCCAGCAGCGCCAGCGCCTCCAGCACCTGTTCCGGGCTCGGGTCCGTGGCGGCGGCGGTGGTCGCCAGGATCCGGTGGTCGCGCAGCGACCGGCTGGGCCGCTCACCGGGATGTCCCATGCCCGAGATGCTCCGGCCGGCTGCCCCGAATGTCAACGGATCGTTGTCACTGGTGCCGGGGTTGACAGGCCGTCAGCCGGCTGCCTAGCCTTCGCCCACCAGCCGTACCCATGGGTCCTGACCTGCGTCGCCGCCCGCCGGTGGCGAAACCGGTGGGTCCTGACCTGCGCCGACAGTCGGCGGGGTGAACCGGTGGCGGTGAAACCGTCTCGTCTCCGGTGAAACTGTGGAGGTTTCCGTAATCCGTCGGGCCCGCACCGGTCTCCTGACACGGAGAGGTCGGACGTAGTCCGGCCCGCCGCGCCCCGTGGCTCGGGCGCATCGCGACAATCGGGCGGGCAACCGCACGCGCGGTCACGATCGAAGGGGAGTGAGACACCATGTCCGGAGTCGGTCGGGGCGTACCCGATACCGGAATGGTCATCGCGGCCCAGCGTGGCAACCCGCACGCCCTCGACGACCTGGTGGCGGACTCCCTGCCGCTGGTCTACAACATCGTCGGCCGCGCGCTGCGCGGTCACGTCGACGTCGACGACGTGGTCCAGGAGACCCTGGTACGGGTCGTGCGGCACCTGTCCGACCTGCGCGACCCGGAGGCGTTCCGGCCCTGGCTGGTGGCGATCACCATCCGGCAGATCCGCAACTGGGAACAGCACCGCCGGACCGCCCTGATCCGCGACGCCGGGGTCGAGGCGATCCACGAGGTGCCCGACCCGGCCGCCGACTTCGCCGAGGTGACCATCCTCCGGCTCGGCCTCACCGACCAGCGCCGCGAGGTGGCCGAGGCGACCCGCTGGCTCGACTCCGACGACCAGGAACTGCTCTCCCT
Organism: Micromonospora sp. NBC_01796; assembly: GCF_035917455.1. NCBI lineage: Bacteria > Bacillati > Actinomycetota > Actinomycetes > Micromonosporales > Micromonosporaceae > Micromonospora > Micromonospora sp. NBC_01796. Next base: position 4,373,132 of record NZ_CP109078.1, read on the forward strand.
GTGGTGGCTGGAGGAGACCGGCGAACTCGACCGGGCAGACCTCGCCGCCGCGCTCGGGTTGAGCGCCAGCCACGCCGCCGTACGGATCCACCGGATGAAGGAGCAGATCCAGACCGCCCGTACGGTCGTCCGGGCGCTGCGCGGTCGCCCCGGCTGCAACGACCTGCGCGTGATGACGGCGGGCTGGAACGGCACCCCCACCCCACTGTGGCGCAAGCGCCTGGCCCGGCACGTACGCGACTGCCCGGTCTGCGGCCGTTACCGCGAGGACTTTCTCCCCATCGACCGGCTGCTCGCCGGGTTGCCGCTGCTCCCGCTGCCGGCCAGCTTCGGCGACCAGGCCGCCGCCGCTGCCGCCGCCCACGCGGGTGCGGCCACCCCGCACGTCGCCGCGACGACCCCCCAGGTCGACGCGGCGAGCGGCGGCACGTCGTGGACACCCGACCCGTCCGCCGTCGACCACTCCGGCTGGCTGGGCCACCTCTTCGCCGGCGGGGCCGGCAAGGTGATGGTCGCCGCCGCCACGGTGGCCACCCTCGTTGCCGGGGCGCTGGTGGTGACCAAGGTGACCGGATCGCCGCCGTCGTCCGCGGCACCACCGGCGGCCGAGGCCAGCGTGGCACGGCCCAGTCCCACCCCGAGCGCGCTCACGCCGACACCGAGCGCGTCGCCGAAGGCGACTCCGACCGCCAGGCCGAGCAGCAAGGCGCCGGCCGCCGGCCCGGCGGTGTCGTCGGCGAAGAAGGGTGTCGCGGTCTGGGACTTCAACGGGGCGAGTCAGGCCCTGGCCAACTCGAAGGCGAGTTGGTATTACACCTGGAACACCGGACATCCGGGAATCACCACCCCGAGCGGGGTGCAGTTCGTGCCGATGATCCGGGACTCGAAGAGTGTGACGGCTGCCGAGCTTGCCCGCGCGAAGGCCGCCGGCCCGTATCTGCTCGCTTTCAACGAGCCGGACCTGGCGGAGCAGGCGAACATGACCCCGGAGGCGGCGCTCGACCTGTGGCCGCAGTTGGTCGCGACCGGTGCCACGTTGGGTAGTCCGTCGGTCGCCTGGGGTGCTGCGGACGCGGGCGGTTGGCTCGACCGGTTCATGTCGGGGGCGAAGTCGCGGGGTCTGCGGGTCGATTTCATCGCCCTGCACTGGTACGGCGGTGACTTCAACACCACCAATGCGGTGAACCAGCTCAAGCAGTATCTGACGGCGGTCTACAACCGGTACAAGGTGCCGATCTGGCTGACCGAGTTCGCGCTGATGAACTTCGTCAACGGTGGTCAGCGTTTTCCGACGCAGGAGCAGCAGGCGGCGTTTGTCACCGCCTCTGCGAAGATGCTCGCCGGGCTGTCGTTCGTGCACCGGTACGCCTGGTTCGGGCTGCCGGCGACGGACAAGGACCAGTCCGGACTGTTCCGTACGGGCACCGAGGCGACCGCCGTCGGCCGCGCCTTCCAAGCCGCCGGCTGAACCGACCCGGCGCAGCCCACAGGGGGCGGCGGTCGGCGTACCGCCGTTTCTTCCCGCGTACGCGCCACGACTCGGGGTGTGTGTCACGGGTGCACTCGTGGATGATTGCCGGTGACAATTGTGTAAGCCGGTTATTCGTTGCCGTGTCCGCGCGCCGTCTGCTCGCGTGAGTCGGGCCGGAGCTTCGGATTACGGATTTAAGACGAAAATAAAAGACCCGGCCCGGGGCTCAGAGTTAAGTGAAAGATAAGGGATCCGAGTCGAGTTCGTCGAGGCTTTCCACGTACTGTTTCCGGCGGACAGAGAAAGGTGTGTGCCCCCGTATGACGTCACGACCCATCCTCGGAAAGCTCCGACCCGTCACCGCGGTTCTGCTGCTCAGTGCGGTGCTGTTCAGCGGTTGCAACAACGCGCCGGTCGTACCCGGAGCTTCGGGTCCGTCGGCCTCGACGTCCGCCTCGTCGTCGACCGGCTCGGGCCCCGCTGGCCCGGCGTCGCCGTCCGGCCTGCCGGGTTCGCCCTCCGCGACCGCGGGTACGTCACCCACCCCGTCGACCGGAAGTACGCCCCCGAAGGCGACCCCGACCGGCAAGCCGAGCACCCAGGCGCCCCCGGCCGGACCGGGTGTCTCGTCGGCGAAGAAGGGTGTGGCGGTCTGGGACTTCAACGGTGCGAGTCAGGCCCTGGCCAATTCGAAGGCGAGTTGGTACTACACCTGGAACACCGGGCACTCGGGCATCACCACTCCGGGTGGGGTGCAGTTCGTGCCGATGCTCTGGGGTGCGAAGAGCGTCACCCCCGGCGAACTCGCCAAGGCTAAGGCCGCCGGCCCGTACCTGCTCGGGTTCAACGAGCCGGACCTGGCCGAGCAGTCGAACATGACCCCGGAGGCGGCGCTCGACCTGTGGCCGCAGTTGGTCGCGACCGGCGCCACGCTGGGCAGCCCGGCCGTCGCCTGGGGCGGTGCGGACGCGGGCGGTTGGCTCGACCGGTTCATGTCGGGGGCCAAGGCGCGGGGTCTGCGGGTCGACTTCATCGCCCTGCACTGGTACGGCGGCGACTTCAACACCACCAACGCCGTCAACCAGCTCAAGCAGTACCTCACCGCGGTCTACAACCGGTACAAGGTGCCGATCTGGCTGACCGAGTTCGCGTTGATGAACTTCGTCAACGGTGGTCAGCGTTTCCCGACCCAGGAGCAGCAGGCCGCGTTTGTCACCGCTTCCACGAAGATGCTCGCCGGCCTGCCCTTCCTCCAGCGCTACGCCTGGTTCGGGCTGCCGGCCACGGACAAGGACCAGTCCGGACTGTTCCGTACCGGCACCGAGGCGACCGCCGTCGGCCGCGCCTTCCAGGCCGCCGGCTGAGTCGAGTACAAGCGGGTCGAGTACAAGCGGGTCGAGTACAACGCGGAAGTGGGTACTGAGCTGATGACCGGTGTGGGTGTCGCAACCGCCGCCCGAACCCGGAACTGGCGACTCGTCGGCGCCGTCGCGATCCTGGTCGCGACGGCGCTGGCCGTGGTGCTGGTGCAGGGCTGGGGGCGGGACGGGTCCCGGGCGAAGGCGAACGAACCGGCGGCGACAGCGGCGCCGATCGTCCTGAACGGAACCGATGTCGCGTACCTCCAACTGTTGATCCCGATGAACGACAGCGCGCTGGTGTTCTTCTCGTACCTCGGCACGAGCGAGGCGGCCACACCGGCGCTGCGGGAGTTCGCCGGGCGCCTCGCCGCGACCCACCGGGCCGAGGTGGGCGAGATGCGGTCGCTGCTGGCCGCCGGGGGTGTGCCCGAGGAGAACATCCACGAGGGCCACCAGATGCCCGGCATGGTCACCGAGCTGCGGCTCGCCGACCTCAAGCAGGCGCCGCCGGCCGAGTTCGGTGCCCGCGCGGTCACCCTGATCCGGGAGCACCTGGCCCAGAGCGCGGTGGTGTCCCGCTCGGAGCAGACGTCGGGCGGTGACGACCGGGTCAAGGCCGTCGCCGCCGGCCTGGAGAAGGCCAGGAACGCCGAGCTCGCCGAGCTGGAGGCGCTGCCGGGAACGTCGGGGGCGGGCTGACCGGACCGGGTACGGCGACACACCGGCCCTACCCCGTCGTTCGCACACCTGTCGGGTAACTTCGTCTTCTGGCCCTGGCAGTACCCCCGGACAGGAGAAGTTTCACGCATGGGTAGAAAGACCGTTCACGTCTCCGACTTCAGTGGCAAGGTCCTCCAGTCCGACGACGAGGTGGTTCGCGTCGTCGTCCTGGAACACCCCGACCTGGTGGCCGGACCCGTGCAGTTGGAGGCCAGGTCGGTCGAGGTGGAGAGCATCGACGACGCGTCGCTGGACGTCGCCGTCGTCGAGATCTACGACAGCCACGGTGGCGGTGAGCCGCGCCGGGTGGTGCTCACCGCCAGCGAGTTCGACGCGCTGGCGACCGACGTACCGATGGCGCAGTTGCTCAAGACGGCGGAACGGATCAAGCCGGCGCGGGCGGCCAAGAAGACCGCCGCCGACCGGCTCGACTACGCCACGCTGGAGCACGCGGGCAAGCCGCACCGGGGCAAGACCACCGAGGAAGAGGCGCAACTCGTCCGCGAGCACCTGGACGAGATCAACAAGCGGCTGGCCGACGAGGGCATCCGCCAGATCGACCCGGCCGACCCCGAGCACGCTACGCGGTACGGCTTCCCGGTCTGAGCGAACCGCACCACGTCACACCGCCGGCCGGGTATCCGTACCCGGTCGGCGGTGTGGTGTCGGTGCCCTGGTCACGCCCGGTAGCCTTCGCCCCGACATCGGTGGCACCGGAAACCGGGACCGGGCGAGCGAGCGGGGAGACGGCGATGGACGACGGGCAGGATCCGATCGACCCGCTCGCACTGGAGCGGCAGGTCTGTTTCGCGCTCTCCGTCGCCTCCCGCAACGTGGTGGCCCTCTACCGGCCGTTGCTCGAGCCGATGGGACTGACCCACCCGCAGTACCTGGTGATGCTGGCGCTGTGGCAGACCACGCCGCTGTCGGTCAAGGCGCTCAGCCAACTGTTGCAGCTCGATCCCGGCACGCTGTCCCCGCTGCTGAAGCGGCTGGAGGCGAACGGCCTGATCCGGCGCCACCGGGATCCGCAGGACGAGCGTGCGCTCGCGGTGGTGTTGACCGAGTCCGGGCGGGCGCTGCGGGCGCAGGCGGAGCTGATCCCGCCCGCGGTGGTCGAACGGCTCGGGATGGAACTCGACGAGCTGCAGCAACTGCACGGGTCCCTGACCCGCCTGATCGCCGCTACCCGGGGCGTCGCCGGTACGGCCACGGACTGAGCGGGAAACACGCCCCCAGATCACAGTCCCCGCCTCTTGCCGGGCTAATAATTGGTGTGCAAACTGTTGGCGTACCAAATATCTGGTCTCGACGGCGGGAGTGTGGTTGACGTGGGTGGATCCGGGTCGAAGCGATCGTTCTTCGGGCGGGTGGCCGGGCAGGACCGGATGTTCGACTTCCTGTTCAAGATCCTCGGGCCGCCGACGGTGGAGAACGCGGTCCAGGGCACCACCGCCGAGGCCCGCGAAGGCTGGAAGCGCGACCTCGCGGCACGCAAGCGGTACAGCGCCGAACAGCGGGCCAAGCGGGAGGAACGTCGGCGGGGGAGCCGCTCCTCGACGCCCTTCCACACCCCGGCCGAGCCGGCGAAACCGATCGACTGACCGATCTCCCGCCGCCCTCTGCTCGCCCTGCGACTGATCGATTCACGACACCGCGTCACCTTCCCGCTACCTGTCTCGTTGCGGTGAGGGCGCCGTACTCCGTACGCGTGCTCCAGGTTGCAGGTTTGAGCAGCGAGGAGGCGGGCGTGGCCACCTTCCGATCGGTCCTACGACAGGCGTTCCACATCTCCGGCGGGCAGCGGGTACGCATCGTCGCGCAGCGTACGGCGCTGCGGGCGAGATCCGGCGCCTTCCGCAACGAGATCGGCGTACGGATGCACGCCGATCCCACCGACATCCGGGGCGTACTCCTCGCGATGTACCACGGAAACCTCGACCGGAGCGCGGTCGCCACCTGGCGCCGGCTGGCCGAGGAACTCCGCCCCACCGTGGCACTGGACATCGGCGCCAACTACGGCGAGGTGGCCTTCTCCACCCGCTACCACCAGCGGCTGCGCCAACTCCACCTGGTCGAGCCGAACCCCGCCGTGCTCCACCGGCTGCGCGAGACGGTCCGGCACAGCGGTGCGGACTACCCGGACATCGTGCTGCACGAGGGCGCCGCCAGCGACGAGTCCGGAACGGCGCGGCTGAACTTCCACACGCACTCCGGGGTCTCCTCGTTGCGCCTCCCGAGCGACCGGGGGGTGTCGGTGGACTGCTTCCGGCTGGACGAGCGGATCACCCTCGACCCCGACGACTCGCTGCTGTTCAAGATCGACGTCGAGGGGCACGAACTGGCGGCTCTGGAAGGAATGGCCGGACTGCTGCGCGGACGCCAGGTCGCCGGCATCTGCGAGGTGATGCACGCGGACGACGAACTGCTGGAATTCCTCTGCGACCACTTCGCGGTCACCATCATCCGGGCCGGGGTGGAACATCCCGTCGACCTCGACGGACTGCGGGACACCATCGCGCAGGCCCGCGCGACCGGCTGGGCGGGCCTGAGCAAGGACGTGGTGCTCCGGTCCCGGTAGGTTTCCGGCACACGATCCGCTCGGAACAGGCAGGGGTACGCCGATGATCAACCTGGCTGAGGTGGTCGGCACCGTCGAGGCATACCTCGACCGGTACGGCACCGAGCGGGCCCGGCTCGCCCCACTGCTGACCGCCCTCGACCAGGGTACGGCGATCACCGCCCGGTCGACCTTCACCGGCCACGTGACCTGCTCCGCGATGGTGCTCGACGCCGACTGGCGGGCACTGCACATCCACCACAACGTGCTCAACCGCTGGCTCTGCCCCGGCGGACACCTGGAGCCGGGCGACACCACCCTGCTCGGCGCCGCGCTGCGCGAGGTCGAGGAGGAAACCGGGATCGAGGCGGATGCCCTGGCGATCCTGGACCCGCTCCCGGTCGACATCGGCGTACACCGGTTCCCGGCGAACACGGCCAGGTGTGAACCCGAACACTGGCACTTCGACCTCCGGTACGCCTTCACCGTCGCCGAACCCCCGCGGCTGAGGCTCCAGGCCGACGAGGTCGGTGGCTCCGCCTGGCTGCCGATCGAGCCCGGAGCCCTCGCCGAGAAACTGGAACCGCTGCGACACACCGCCGCAGGGACCGCCCCGGTTGCCGTCCCGTCCCGTGAATAACCGCGGCTGGGTTCAGTCGCTCGTACTACCTGTCGTCGACGGCGCAGCGGTCCATGTCAAACCAGGACGCTGCCCGTAGCCGATCGATGAGCGGCTTCGACGGGCCGTAGTCCGGATTGACGCGACGACCGATGACTACCGCCGCGACTGCCGTGGCGCCGGCCGCCTTGAGGGCGAATGCCAGGGACTGGACGCGGCCCCCCGTTGTCCATGTGTCATCGAGGAGGAGGACTCTACCCCCGGTCGCGCTGTCCGGCGGCAGGTGGAAGCGGTCATGGTGGAAGCCCCGCTCGTCCGCGCCGTACGCCGGGTTCGGGGCCGGGCGAATGACAGGGAGAGGCATTCGTCGCGTCACGATCGCTTCGAGCGGGTGTTCGCCCTGCCGGCCCCGCGTCGACGGGACAGTGACGATATGCGTGAACGTGCCGCCGAGTGCCGTGGCAAAGCACTCCCAGTGATACGCGAGGTAGAGGACCGTCAGCGACGAAAGATTTTTCATGGCGACGGCCGACGCCTGGGTCGACTTGTAGACGACCAGGCTGTGATCGTGCTGTCGGCCCTTGATCGAGTAAGCGATCGGGGCAACAACGTCCGCCTGGACGCCCCCGGACGTCGAGCGATGCTGGCTGCACTGATAGCACAACTCGAACCCACTGCCCGCGGTGCTGCGGCAGACGGCGCAGATACCGTCCCCCGGTGGCAGCGGATTGCGTAGATAGTTGCGCTGGCGATCAACTACCTGTATCTCTTCATGCTGTGCGATCGCCCATTGCCTAAAGGAGCTCAAGGCGCGGCAGACCTTCGAGTGCCTGTGGGGAGTCCGGTATTTCGCGTACGAGTTGGTTGACGGTCGTCACAAGCTCGTTGGCGTTGGATACGACGTAAACGCCCGGGCGTTTGGCGTACTCGCGTGCCCAGTCGTGCTCAAGGAGCGAGTCGGCAAGGACGACGGGGCGGCCGTGTTCCAGTGCGAGGCGAGCCTGCATGCGGGCGCCGCTACGGTATGCCGCTTCTACGACAACCGTTGCGGCGGCATAGCCGCTCATGACCGCGTTACGCATGGGGAAAGTATGCTTGCCCGGAGGCGCGTCAGGCCAGAACTGACTGAGGACCAGACCATTTTTGACGATCCGGTCCTGTAAAGTCTTGTTTGTGGCCGGATAGTACCTATTGACGCCCGTTCCTATGACCGCGACGGTGCGGCCACCCGCACGTAGGGCAGCGGTATGTGCGGCAGTGTCGATGCCCGCCGCAAGCCCCGAGACGACGGTAATACCCGACTCGGCTAGGGCGGTTGCGCAGGACTCGGCGATGCTGACGCCGTGTTCGCTGGGCTTGCGTGTCCCGACCACTGCGACTGCCCATCGATCGTCCGCGACCGCACCGCGAGTGAATATGATCGGGGGCATCTGGTGGATGTCACGCAGGCGAGCGGGGTACGTGTCATCGAACAGTGAGTGCACAGCGATGCCGTTGGCGGCCCACTCTTGTAATTCGGCGAGCGCGGCGTCCAGTGCATCTCGCGCCGGGTCGTCCGCGAACAGCGTTGCCTCTGCCCCGAGACGTCGGTGGAGGGCGGTGAGGGCATTGCCCTCGGCAAGGACATCCGTGGCTATCTCGGTCCACCGCGCGCCGGGCTGACGGAGCAGCGCAACAAGGGCTGCTACCTGGGCCTCGCGGTCGTCTGGCATGGCAATGATCCTAGGAGTGTCGGGTGCGGGCGGCAGCGACACGGGGCCCATTACCACTCCTCCCGTTGGTTGGCTCTTGACCCTAAGTCTCGTACAGGCGTACGGCAGTCTCTGTTCGGTCACGATCACGTAGTTGTCGGGCCGAGCGTTACCGGCAGGGCGGCTGCGCAGGGCGCTGACCCGCTCACACCGGGTGACTGTCGGCTCTACCTCTTCATCGTTCCGAAGCCCACCGAGCGCTGAGGTTGTCCCCAGCGCGTCCCCTGCTCAGGGTAACGCCCCTCCGGGCGATGGCCGGAGGGGCGTTTTTGCAGCTAACCGTGGGTGCGCCCGGTAGGGATCGAACCTACGACCTTGGGATTAGAAGTCCCCTGCTCTATCCGCTGAGCTACGAGCGCCTGCTGTAATACGCGCGCGAGAAGGGTACCCGCGCTGCCGGACGAGTGTCCGGCTGGACGGGGGGTCGCCGGCCCGGCCAGCACATACTAGGTTTTCACGGGTGCAGGTGACGAGCACCCAGTTTTTGCCGCTGCTTGTGTCGACCGCCGACGAGCAGCTCGGCGGAGACACGCTGCTCGACGAGTTCTCCGACGACATCGGCATCGCCTACTCGTTCGGCCCACCGTACGGTGAGCGCCTGGTGACCTGGGCGGACCTGGAGCGGAGCGGGGTCGGCCGGCGGGCCCTTCGGCGTACGGCGATGCAGAACCTCGACCTGGCGATGAACCGGTTGCGGATCTCCGGCCAGCCGCCCGCGCTGCTGCTCTCCTTCGACGGCCTGGAATCCAGCGTGATGCTGGTCGACGAGTTCTGGAACGACCTCCAGCAGTCCGTACCCGGTGAACTGGTGATCGGTGTACCGGCCCGGGACGTGGTGATCGTCACCGGCTCCCAGTCCCGACCGGGCCGGGAGAAGGCCCGCCGGGCGGTGGACCGGGTCTTCTTCGCCGGTGACCCGCATCCGCTCAGCCGTGACCTGCTGGTCTGGCGGCAGGGGATGTGGCTCCCGTTCCACCCGGCCGCACCCGCAGCCGGCCCGGCCCGTCGGGTGGGCCAGCAGCCGACCTGGCCGCCGCCGTACCAGTCACCATCGGAACGCCCGGTGTCCGCTTCACCGGCGGAACGGCCGGGACTGCGCCGGGGCCCGGAGCAGCCCGTTCCGCAGCCGCCGGCGGAGCAGCCGGTGACGCGGCCGATCTCCCGGCCGCCGGTGGACCGACCGGTGCCCCGACGGGGTGGCGACCGCCCGGGTTCGTGGCGGACCGGCGAGCAGCCGGCTCTGCGCTCACCCGACGAACGCGACCAGCCCGTGGACCGGCGGGTCTTCGAGGACCGGCCCCAGGTGCCGGACCGGCGGGTCTACGAGGAGTTGCCCCAGGCGGCGGACCGGCGGGGGTATGACGGGCAGGATCGGCGGGGTTACCAGGCGCCGGGGCCGACGGGGTACCGGGAGCCCGGCCGGCCGCCGTACCAGCCGGCGGTGGAGGAGCAGGAGCCTGCGCCGTACCGGACGCCGGACCGGGTGGAGCAGCCGGAGCCCGATGAGGAGCCGGCTACGGAGTCCGGGCCGGTGGTGCGCTGGTCGGACTCTCCGCAGCCGGGCGAGTTCGGTCGAGGAAGGCGCCGACCCACCGATCCAGCTCGGTGAAGACCTGCTCGCGTACGGCCGGGCCGGACAGGGTCAGGTCGTGCAGGCCGCCGTCGAACCGGACCAGGGTCACGTGCCGCCCCAGCATCGGCGCCCACCGGGCCATGTCCGCCACGTTGAGCACGGTGTCCGCGAGCGTCGCCGACTCGTGCCAGGTCGCACCCCGGTAGCTCCGCGTCGAGGAGGCGAGGAGCACCGGTACGGAGATGGCGAGCCCGCTCTGCACCTGCCGCTGGGCGCGACGGATCGCCGCCAGCCAGCCGGCCCGGACCGGGAAACCGCCGAGCGGCTTCCAGGCCAGGTCGTAGGTCCACTCGCCACGGTGCTCGGTGTGCAGGCTCTGGCCGTACACCGGGGACAGAGCGAGCGGGATGACCAGGTACGGCATCCGCCGGGCCAGCTGGGCGACTGCGGCGGCGAGCGGTCTGCGGGCCAGCCATGGCGCGTTGAGGTCGAAGAACGGGCTGTTGAGGAACAACCCGTCGATCAGCGGGGTGTCGCGTCTCGCGTGTGTCCAGAGGGCCGCGAGCAGGCCGCCGGTCGAGTGTCCGTTGACCAGGAGGGTGTGGTTGCCGTCCTGCTCCCGGATGATGTCGGCGGCGGCGTCGAGTTCGGGGAAGTACTCGGTCAGGTCGCGGCAGAAGTTGGGCGTCTGGTGCGGGAGCAGGCTGCGGCCGTACTTGCGCAGATCGAGTGCGTAGAAGTCCCAACCGCGTTCGACGAAGAAGTCGGCCAGGTGCGCCTGGAAGAAGTAGTCCGCGAATCCGTGCAGGTAGAGGACCGCGCGACCGGTGGGCCGCTCGGCGCGGCGGCGGACGAGCGTGGCCTGTACCGCGCCCTCGTCGTCGTGCCCGAGATCGATCGTCTGGCTCTCGTACGCTGCGCCGAGCACATCCGGTTCCACGGGCTTGACGTTATCCCGACATAGCACATCCGCGCTTGATCAGGGCTTTATCCACCGGTCGCCGAGTTGTCCACAGGTCGCGTACGGACGGTGGCGCCACGGCGGCCCGGCCGCCAGGCTCGACCGCGAGTCGACTCGAAGCCATTCATCTGATTCATCGTGATTGCTACGGAGAGAGAATGTTCGACACCTATGTAACTATCGTGGGCAATGTGCTCACCGCCCCGGAGTGGCGGCGTACCAACCAGAGCGGCACGTTGGTGACCAACTTCAAGGTCGCCTCGACCGCGCGCCGGCTCGACCGGGAGAGCGGACGCTGGGTCGACGGCAACAGCCTGCGGGTCAGGGTGAACTGCTGGCGCAAGCTGGCCGAGGGCGTGGCCTCCTCGGTGATGACCGGCGACCCGGTCATCGTGGTGGGGCGGATGTACACCCGGGACTGGGTCGACGACGCCGGCAACCACCGCACCATGTACGAGATGGAGGCGGTCGCCGTCGGTCACGACCTGTCCCGGGGACGGGGCCGGTTCGCCCGTAACCGCCCGACCACGACCACCAGTTCGATCGAGGACGCCGAAGCCGACCAGCGGGTGCAGGGCGAGGAGACCGAACCGGTGCCGAACGCCCAGGCACCGGCCCGGCCCGACGGCCGCCCGCTGGACGACGAGCCCGGCTACGCACCCGTCCCGGTCTCCCCGGCCCCCGGTTACGGCCCCGGCTTCGGGACCGGCACCGGCTACGAGCCCGACCCCGACTACACGACCGGGAACGGGTACGGCACCGGGCCGGGTTATCCGGCCGATGCCGGGGACGCCGCCGAGGACGGTACGACCCAGCGGTTCCTGACGCTGCGCGACGAGCTGCCGGGCCTCCCGCCCGCCGACGAGCCCGCCGGTTCACCGACGGAGGAGGCGCAAGCCGGTGAATCGCACGACGACGACCGGAGCGCCGGACCGACCGGGGGCGGATTCCCCGGCGACGACCTCCTCGGCGGCGAACCGGCACCGGGACCGGGGGCCGACGACCGGTCGGGGAACGGTCGTGCGCGGCGTGGGCGTGCCCGGGTGCCCGTACCGGCCTGATCGAGTGCCGGCACCGGCCTGATCGGGGTGATCGGGGCAGCGTGTCGGTGGTGGGGTGTGCGGGTGCCGGACGGGTGCCCGCCGCCCCACCTCGGCGATACCGCGGCCGGACGCGCTCTGCTGCTTGCGAAGCGTTACGGTACCGGTTGTAAGTTGCAATCAGCGGTCGGTCGTCACTACCAAGGAGGATGCGTGCCGCAGTTGTTGAGGGTGCAGAGCTTCTGCGTGTCGCGTGACGGGTTCGGTACCGGTGAGGGGCAGAGCTTGGGGCGGCCCTTCGGGCACGCGGACCCCACCCCCCTGTTCTCCTGGCGGACGGCCACCGCCAGCTTCGTGTACCGCACCGAACCCGGCGGCACCCGCGGCCTGGATGACTACATGACCCGCGACTACGACCACAACATCGGCGCGGAGATCATGGGCCGCAACAAGTTCGGCGCCCAGCGTGGCCCCTGGGAGAACCACGAGTGGCAGGGATGGTGGGGGGACAACCCGCCGTTCCACACGCCGGTCTTCGTGCTCACCCATCACGTACGCCCGTCGTTCAGCCTGGCCGACACCACCTTTCATTTCCTCGATGCGAGCCCGGCCGAGGCGCTGGCCCGGGCGAAGGAGGCCGCCGCTGGGCGGGACGTGCGCCTCGGTGGTGGAGTCGCCACCGTTCGGGAGTTCATCGAGGCCGACCTGGTCGACACGATGCACATCGCCGTCGCGCCCGTCGACTTCGGTCGAGGCGAGCGGCTGTGGGACAGCCACACCGACCTGCTCGACCGCTTCCACCTCGATTCGGTGCCGAGTCCCAGCGGAGTGACCCACCTGCTGTTCTGGCGACGCTGACCAGGGCCTAGCGGCGGGCCAGCCAGACCGTCCGTTCGGTCCGTACGCTGAGATCGTCACGGCCGCCCAGGCCCGCGACAACCTTGTCCAGGGTGGCGAGATCGGACGGCGACAGCCGCTCCGCCAACCCGTGGCGCATCCGAACCAGGGAGACCTCGGCGTACCGGGTGGCGGCTGCGGGCAGCGGCGGCCGGAGGTCGATGTCGAAGTGTCGCTCGGTCACCGCCTCGAATCCGGCCTGGGTGATCCGGTCGCCCCAGTTCTCGTGCATGTGCAGGCCCGCCTCGTGCCGACGTTTCGCCGCCTCGGCGTGACCGCGCTCCTCCACATCCTCGTCCGGGGTGCCGGCAAGGAAGTGCGGGAACGAGTCCAGCTCGGCGACCACCAACAGCCCGCCCGGCCGGAGCGCACCGTACGCCGAGGCGAGCGCACGCCCGGGGTCGGCCATGTGGTGCATCGAGGCGGCGGCCCAGATCACGTCGGTCGGTCCGAGATCGGGCCAGGGCTGGTCGAGGTCGGCCTCGACGGTACGGATCCGCTCGCCCAGCCCGGCGGCGTCGGCCCGGCTGCGCAGGTGGGCCAGCATCTCCGGGGACAGGTCAACCGCGATGATCTCGGATCCGGGCAGTTCCCGGGCGAGGGCGAGGGAACCGGTGCCGCTGCCGGCCCCGACGTCCACGACCCGGGGGCGGTCGGGGGCCTCGCGGCCGACCCAGCCGATCAGGTTGCGGTGGTATTCGTGCAGGACCTCGGCGTCCAGGTCCAGCATCTCGATGAGGTGATCGTGAGCCATGCGTCGACGGTAGCCGGACTTTGCGCTGTTGGCATAGGCTCTTGCGTATGAAGCAAGACAAGGACCTGGAGGCCCTGGTTCGGCAGCGGATCCGCGGTCTGCGGGTGGCCCGAGGCTGGTCGCTGGACGAACTGGCCACCCGCTGCCTGCTCAGCCCGTCCACGCTCAGCCGGATCGAGACCGGCCACCGGCGGATCGCCCTGGACCAGATGGCGGCGATCGCTCGTGCGCTGGGCGTCACGCTTGATCAACTGGTCGAGTCGGACGCCGACGACGACGTGGTGATCCGCCCGTACTGCAACGAGGAGCGCGGGATCACCACCTGGTTGCTGTCCCGGGACAGCAACCAGACCGTCGCCAAGCTGCGGGTCACCCGTGAGGTGCCGGAAGACCTGCGGGTGCATCCGGGACGTGACTGGTTCACCGTGCTGTCCGGCACGATCGTGCTGCGTCTCGGTGAGCGAACGATCATGGTCGGGGTGAACGAGGCGGCCGAGTTCTCCACGATGGTCCCGCACGCGTTCGGCGCCCACGGCGGGCCGGCCGAGATCCTCTGCATCCTCGACCACGAGGGCGAACGCAGCCACCTGGGTCCAGCGAGTCCCCTGCCCTGAGGTGCCCCGACGGCAGGGCGCAGGTGTTCCGCGAGGGGCGTCGCCGCCTGAAGCACTTCGATGCTCGTCGATGTTGCCGGGATGGATCCCCGCGTGTTGGAATGGCTCATATCGCCGCAGCACGGGGGCAACCGTGCTGGAAACGGCCAGCACGGGAGCATCGCAGTGCCGGCAGCGCGCCGCTTTGGCAGACGCTCGCGTGCCGCATCGCCGGGCCATCCACTACGACGACGGGCAGGCATCCTCGCCCGCCGTACGTATTCCCCGGTAGGTGTCTCCGCGACGGCCGACGTGCTCGACGTCCGACAGACCGGGGCGTCCGATGCGGTCTGCCAGCGGAACCGGCGACGAGGTGAGAGACAATCATGATTTCCCGGGAGAGTTTCGCGGGGTGGTACCGAAACCGCCTGGTGTGGGTGGCGGTGATCCTGCTGGCGGTGTCGGCCGGTGTGGTCGTACTGCGCGACCGGGCCGGTCCGGAGGTGGGGCCGGCGGATCTGCAAGGGCAGATCATGACCCGGATGCGTGCCACGCTCGAACAGGCGGACCCGGGGCAGCACAACCACGCCGGACACGGTGCCCAGCAGGTGGGCACCGGGCAGGACAAGCCGGCGGTGATCTGCGGGATCCGCGTCTACGGCTACGAGCCGGCCGAGGTCACCGCACTGACCGACGTGCAGACGGTCTACGGCTTCCACTTCTGCGGAGTCGCCGAGCGCAAGCGCCCCTGGGATGTGGCGGTCAAACTGGCCGGGCCGGTGATCATGGACATGTCCACCGAGCCTCCGGGCATCCGGGTGGTCGAGGCGACCGCCGACGTCATGTTCGTCGACCGGCTGCGGGAGATGTTCCCGGACAAGTACGCGGAACTGGCGCTCAAGGAGGCGCTGGCCGAATCGGAAATGGCCGACCTGCGTCGCCGGTACGACGTCGCGGCCGGGCTCTGACATGGTGGGCGGCCCTGTCGGCTGTTGATCCCCGGTTGCCGGCGGTTCCGAGTGTCCGATGTGGATGGTCATGGGGCTGCGCCCGGTGGCGACTCCGGGCACCTCGATCCATATCCGACCATAAATAGATCGACATTGATATTTAAGTTCATAGATGTAATAGTTGGTTTGGGAGCGTTCCCATCGATCTCTGGTACCGAGGAACGGAGGATGAACAGTGCGTTCACACAAGTCCGATCAATCCGGCGGACGATCCCGGTCAACCGTCCGTCAGTCCCTCCGGGTGGTCGTCGTGCTGCTCGCCATGGTGGTCGGTACGCTGCCTTGGACCGGCGCAGCCCAGGCCCACGGCACGATCGTCAACCCGGCAAGTCGCGCCTACCAGTGCTGGAACACCTGGGGCAGTCAACACATGAACCCGGCCATGCAGCAACAGGACCCCATGTGCTGGCAGGCGTTCCAGGCCAACCCCGACACCATGTGGAACTGGATGAGCGCGTTGCGGGACGGCCTCGCCGGCCAGTACCAGGCCCGTACGCCGGACGGACAGCTCTGCAGCAACGGCCTCTCCAGGAACGACAGCCTGAACCAGCCCGGAGCATGGAGGACGACCACGGTCGGCCGCAGCTTCACGGTCCAGTTGTACGACCAGGCCAGCCACGGTGCTGACTTCTTCCGGGCCTACGTCACCAAGCAGGGGTTCAACCCGACCACCCAGCGCCTCGGGTGGGGCAACCTCGACCTGATCACGACGACCGGGCGCTACGCGCCGGCGCAGAACATCTCGTTCAACGTCTCGGTCTCCGGACGTACGGGAAACCACGTGCTCTTCGTGATCTGGAAGGCGTCGCACGCGGACCAGACCTACATGTGGTGCAGCGGCATCAACATCGTCTGATCGGCAGGACCGACAGCGGCGGCACCACTCCGGCCCAGGACACCGCGTCCTGGGCCGGACCGTTCCTCCGGTGGTCCCTACCGTGCACAGCCGGGAGCATCACCGAGGTACCGCTCCGCCGCCTGCGCCCGCGAACAGTCACGTCCACCCGGTCCGCCCGGCTCGACGCCCCGTCGCGTCCGGCACGGATCGGCTGGCTAGGCTGCCGGCCGGGGGGTGGTCGGAGTGCGACCGAAGGCGATCGATCGTCGGACCGGACGGCGGGACGCAAACAGCGCGCCCGGAGCCAGCACCCGCGCGAGCGGGTCGTGGCTGGGCAGTGGCACCGCCAACGCGGCCGGACTCGCCGCCGGTTACGCCCTGGACGCACTGCTCGGTGACCCCCGCCGGCTGCACCCGGTCGCCGGGTTCGGGCAGGCCGCCGCCGCCCTGGAGCGCCGGCTCTACCAGCCGAACCGGTCGGCCGGTACGGCGTACACGGCGTTGGCGGTGGGCGTACCGGTGCTGGTCGCGGTGGCCGCCGCGACCGCGACCCGGCACCGGCCATTGGCCCGCGCGGCCCTGGTCGCGGCCGGCACCTGGACCGTGCTCGGCGGGCAGACCCTGCGGCACGAGGCGACGGTGATGGGCAAGAGGCTGCGCAAGGGCGACCTCCCGGCGGCCCGGGAGCGGCTCAACCACCTCTGCGGGCGGGACCCGTCCGCGCTGGACGAAGCCGAACTGGCCCGCGCCACCGTCGAGTCGGTCGCGGAGAACACCTCCGACGCCGTGGTCGCGCCACTGGTCTGGGGCGCCGTCGCCGGCCTGCCCGGACTGGTCGGCTACCGGGCGGTCAACACCCTGGACGCGATGGTCGGGCACCGCTCGCCCCGCTACGAGCGCTTCGGCACCCCCGCCGCCCGCCTCGACGACCTGCTCAACCTGGTGCCCTCCCGGCTGACCGCGCTGCTCACCATCGCCGCCGCACCCTCCGTACGGGGTGACCGCTCGCGGGCGTGGCGGGTCTGGCGCCGGGACCGCAACGACCACCCCAGCCCCAACGCCGGGCAGTGCGAGTCCGCGATGGCCGGCGCACTCGGGGTACGGCTGGGCGGGCGTAACGTCTACTTCGGGCGCTCCGAGGTCCGCCCCTTCCTCGGAGACGGTCCACGGCCGGAGGCGCGGCACATCCGCCGGGCGACCAAGCTCTCCGGCAGCGTCGGGCTCGGTGCGCTCGGCGTCGCCGTGGCGTACGCGATCACCGCCCGACCCCGACGGGCCGTGCTGCGTGGTCTCGGCCGGGCGCTGCGGGCGCGGGCATGAGCGGCGGGCTGCTCGTTGCCGGCACCACCTCGGACGCCGGCAAGAGCGTGCTGACGGCGGGTATCTGCCGGTGGCTGCGTCGCCGGGGGGTCAACGTCGCCCCGTTCAAGGCGCAGAACATGTCCAACAACTCGGCGGTGGTGGTCGGGCCGGACGGCCGGGGCGGGGAGATCGGCCGGGCCCAGGCCATGCAGGCCGCCGCCTGCGGGCTCCCGCCCGACCTGCGGTTCAACCCGGTGCTGCTGAAGCCGGGCAGCGACCTGTCCAGCCAGGTCGTCCTGCTCGGTGAGGCACTGCGCGAGCCGGCCGGGGACGCCACCGATCGGGCCGGGACCGCCTCGATCACGGCGACGAACTTCCGGGCGCTGCGGCCCCGGCTGGCCCGGACCGCCTTCGCCGCCCTGGCCGAGTTGCGCGCCGAGTACGACGTGGTGATCTGCGAGGGCGCCGGCAGCCCCGCCGAGATCAACCTGCGGGACACCGACTACGTCAACATGGGCCTGGCCCGGCATGCCGCACTTCCGACGATCGTGGTCGCCGACATCGACCGGGGCGGGGTCTTCGCCTCCCTGTTCGGTACCGTCGCCCTGCTCGACCCGGCCGACCAGGCACTCGTCGCCGGGTTCGTGATCAACAAGTTCCGGGGGGACCTCGGACTCCTCCAGCCCGGCATCGACATGCTCGGCCGGGTCACCGGCCGACCCACGTACGGGGTGCTGCCCTGGGACCGTGACCTGTGGCTCGACGCCGAGGACTCGCTCGCGTACGACCGGCTCCTCGGTCGGCCGGCGCCCCCGCGCGGCACCGAATGGCTGGACGTGGCGGTGGTCCGGCTGCCCCGGATCTCCAACGCCACCGACCTGGAGGCACTCGCCACCGAACCCGGCGTACGGGTCCGGCTCACCGTCGAGCCGAGCGAGGTCGCCGCCGCCGACCTGGTGGTGCTGCCCGGTACCAAGTCGACCGTGGACGACCTGGCCTGGCTGCGGCGTACCGGCCTGGCCGACGCGGTGCTCGCACACGCCGGTGCCGGGCGGCCACTGCTGGGCATCTGCGGCGGGTTCCAGATGCTCTCCCGAGCCATCCACGACGAGGTGGAGAGCCGGCGGGGAACGGTCGACGGGCTCGACCTGCTCCCCATCGAGGTCGCCTTCGACCCGCGCAAGACGGTGACCCGATCGGTGGGCACGGCCTACGGGTCGCTCCCCGTGCACGGCTACGAGATCCACCACGGGTACGTCTCCAGCGCCGACGCCGACCTGCCACCGCTGCTCACGTACGCCGACGGGCGGGCGGAGGGGGCGAGCGTCGGGGCGGTGCTCGGCACCCACTGGCACGGGGCGTTCGAGTCGGACGGGTTCCGCCGCCGGTTCCTGACCGAGGCTGCCCGGTTGGCCGGTCGGCACGGCTTCGAGGTCGCCCCGGACACCTCCTTCGCCGCCGCCCGGGAACGTACGCTCGACCTGCTCGGTGACCTGGTCGAGGAACACCTCGACACGGACGCGCTCTGGCGCCTGGTCGAGACCGGCCCACCCGCCGACCTCCCCTTCATCCCACCCGGCGCCCCCGCCGCCGCCTGACCCCGCACCCCCCACCCCGCTCGGGCGCTATTTCACTGAAAGAGTGGTTATTCGCGGCTGGATAACCACTCTTTCAGTGAAACAGCGGGATCGGTGGGTGGGGGGAGGGAGGAAGTAGCGTGCCGGGGGTGGGTGGGCGGGTGGAGACGTACGCGGAACTCGCCCGGTTGGTCATGGGGCGGCCGGCGCGGCTCGGGCGTACCCGGTTGGTGGCGGTCGACGGGCCCAGCGGCGCGGGGAAGACCCTGTTCGCCGGTCGCCTCGCGGCGGGGTTGGGCGGTGCCGGGGCGGAAGAGGTGCCGGTGGTGCACACCGACGACCTGCTGGCCGGCTGGGACGACCAGCTCACCTTCTGGCCCAGGCTGGACGAGTGGGTGCTCGACCCGCTGCGGGCCGGCCGACCCGGTCACTACCACCGCTACAGCTGGGTACGCGGGGAGTTCACCCCGGGCCGGGTCACCGTGCCACCCGCGCCGGTGGTGATCCTGGAAGGGGTGAGCAGCGGCCGGATCGGGATCGCGCCCGAGCTGACCCTGGCGGTGTTCGTGACCGCGTCGCCACGGCTGCGGCTGGACCGGGCGGTGGAACGGGACGGGGCGGAGCTGCTGCCGTACCTGATCCGGTGGCGGCAGGGCGAGCGCCGGCACTTCCGCGCGGACGCCACCGCCGAACGCGCCGATCTGGTGGTCGACGGCGCACCCGACCGGGCGGCGCCCACCGGCTCCGGCAGCCCGGTGCAGGTGACCGGCGGGACGGCGTACGACCCGGAAATCCACTACGTTCGATTGGCCTGACTGGCATGTCCGGCCCATGGACGGCAACGGGCCGCTGCGGCACGATCGCAGGGTAGGACGAGGGACTGCGGACGGGGAGCCCACGATGACTTCAGCCGACGACGGCGCGGCGGGCGCCCCGGCCCGTACCCGGGTGGTGCTGACCGGGATCAGCTCACGGGCCTGGGAGCATCCCGCCGACCGGGGTGCGCTCACCGCCCTGCGGGAGCTGCGCGGGTTCGACGAGGTGATCCGGTCGTTCTTCGGGATGTGGAACGAACGCGGTTTCCGCCTGTCCCACCTGGCCACCGGCATCCGGGTCGACCACCGCCAGTACCCACGGGTCTACCAGCGGTACGCCGAGGCGGCGAGCGCGCTCGACGTACTCGAACTCCCCGAGCTGTACGTGACCCAGTCGCCGTGGCTGAACGCCGAGGCGATCGGGCTGGACCGCCCGTTCATTACCGTCAGCTCCGCCTGTGTCCAGCAGCTCGACGACGACGAGTTGCGCTGCCTGCTCGGCCACGAACTCGGCCATGTCGGCAGCGGGCACGCGGTCTACAAGACCATCCTGTCGATCCTCACCCGCTGGGCGGCCAGCCTGAGCTGGCTGCCGGTCGGTGCGATCGCCCTGCGCGCGATCATCGCGGCGATGCTGGAGTGGTGGCGCAAGGCCGAACTCTCCGGCGACCGTGCGGGTCTGCTCGCCGGCCAGGATCCGGCCGCCGCGCTGCGGCTGCTGATGAAGATGGCCGGGGGCGGGGACCTGTCGCAGGTCGACACCACCGCCTTCCTCGAACAGGCCGCCGAGTACGACGGCGGCGGCGACCTCCGGGACAGCTTTCACAAGATCAGGATGACCGCGTGGAGCACCCACCCGGTGCCGGTCGCGCGGGCGGCCCAGCTTCGGCAGTGGATCGACTCCGGCGCGTACGGCCGGGTCCTCGCCGGTGACTACCCCCGCCGGGCGGACGACCAGAGCGCCTCGGTGACCGACGAGGTCCGCGCGGCGGCCGACTCCTACCGGGAGGCGTTCGGGCGCAGCCAGGATCCGCTGGTCGGGCTCTTGCGCCGGCTCGGCGACGGTGCTACCGACCTGGGTGACTGGGTGGGCGGCGGTGCCGGGCGGGCCCGCTCCTGGATGGGTGCGGCCGGCGAGGCCGCCGCCCGCGCCGCCGGACGCCCACGCCGGGGCACGGGGACCGATGCCACCGGGGGGACCGGGAACGGTTCTGCGGGCTCGGGGAGCACCGGGGCGTAAGGTCGGCCTACGATTCCGGTCATGACCAGACCGATCTTCACCGAGGCCGGGTTGCGGGCCGCGATCGAGCGGGAGCTGCCGGGCGTCCGGGCCGACCTCGAGCGCCTCGTCCGGATCCCCGGCATCGCGTTCGACGGCTTCGACCACGCACACGTGGAACGTTCCGCCGAGGCCGTCGCCGAACTCCTGCGGGCCTGCTCCCTCGACGTAAAAATCGTGCGTTCCGGCGGGCAGCCGGCGGTCATCGGTCGGCGGGCCGCGCCGCCCGGTGCACCCACCGTGCTGCTCTACGCCCACCACGACGTCCAACCCGTCGGCGACCTGAGCCTCTGGGAGAGCGACCCGTTCGAGCCCGTGGAGCGCGACGGGCGGCTCTACGGCCGGGGCGCGGCCGACGACAAGGCCGGCATCATGGCCCACGTCGCCGCGCTGCGCGCGTTCGGTGACGACCTGCCGGTGGGTGTGGTGCTGTTCATCGAGGGCGAGGAGGAGTTCGGCTCCGACTCCCTGGAGCAACTCCTGCGGGAACACCGCGACGAGATCGCCTCCGACGTGATCGTGATCGCCGACTCCGGCAACTGGGACATCGGCGTACCGGCGCTGACCACCTCGTTGCGCGGGATCGTGAACTGCTTCGTCGAGATCCGTACGCTCGACCACGCCGTACACAGCGGCATGTTCGGCGGTGCGGTTCCGGACGCGCTGACCGCGCTGGCCCGGCTGCTCGCCACCCTGCACGACGACGCCGGCGACGTGGCGGTGGACGGTCTGGTCAGCCGGGTCGGCGCGACCGTCGACTACCCGGAGGACCGGCTGCGGGGCGAGTCCGGCCTGTCCGACGGTGTCTCCTTCATCGGCACCGGTCGGCTCACCGACCGGATCTGGACCAAGCCGGCGCTGGCCGTCCTGGCCATCGACGCGCCGCCGACCGTCGGTGCGCCCAACGCCCTGGTCCCGGCCGCGAAGGCCAAGCTGAGCGTACGGCTGGCGCCGGGCGACGACCCCAAGCAGGCGTACGCGGCACTGCGGGCGCACCTGGAGAAGCACGCCCCGTGGGGCACCACGGCCGTGGTCACCTTCGAGCACGACGGCGAGCCGTGCGTGATCGACGCGACCGGGCCGTACTTCGACGCGGCGCGGGGCGCCTTCGAGTCGGCCTGGGACGGGGTCCAGCCGGTCGACATCGGTGTCGGTGGTTCGATCCCGTTCATCGCCACCTTCCAGGAGATGTTCCCGCAGGCGGCGATCCTGGTGACCGGGGTGGAGGACCCGCACGCGCGGGCGCACGGGCCGAACGAGAGCCTGCACCTCGGCGAGTTCGCCCGGGTCTGCCTGGCCGAGACGCTGCTCCTGGCGAAGGTTGCCGAGGCGGCCGCCGCCACCGCCTGACCAGCACCGGAACGCCGGGCCCGTGATCGTCGATCACGGGCCCTCGCCATGCCGGAGAAAATGGGCGAAGTTCCGGCGTACGTCCCGAGTCGTGCAGTATGGTTTCGAACATGAGTACGAACGAGGCCATTGTGCGGCTCGACGCCGCTGTCAGTGCTCTGGGGGACGTCAACGTCTCCGCGTGGTCCGAGGAAGTGCTGAAGGACCAGCTCGGCGAACTTTCCAGCGTTCTCTGCGCGCTCGACGCCGTACTTTCCCGGGTCGCCGACGAGATACGGGCCCGGGGCATGCGGATCGAGGAGCCGATCTCCGTTTAGCTTTGCCTATGGTTTGTCGCAGGGGGCTGCCAGGATTGGGGACGTGCGGTTCCTCGACCTGGCGGCCACCTCCGCCGCCGTGACAGCGACCTCCGCCCGACGGGCCAAGGTCGAGCTACTGGCCGCCGCCCTGCGGGGCCTCGCCCCGGACGAGATCCCGGCCGGCGCCGCGTACCTGGCCGGTGAGCTGCGCCAGCGGCAGACCGGGGTCGGTTACGCGGCCCTGCGCGACCTGCCGCCACCGGCGGAACACCCGTCGCTGACCGTGGCCGACGTCGACGCGGCCATCGACGCCATCTCCGCCGTCGCCGGTCCCGGTTCCCAGGCCCGCCGCCGCGAACTGGTCGGCCGGCTCTTCGGCGCCGCCACCGTCGACGAGCAACGACTCCTGGTCGGTCTGTTCGGCGGTGAGCTGCGCCAGGGCGCCCAGGCGGGCCTGCTGGCCGACGCGATCGCCCGCGCCGCACAGGTCCCGCTCCCGGCCGTACGCCGGGCGTTGTTGCTGGCCGGCGACCTGAAGGCGGTCGCGGCGGCGGCCCTGACCGGCGGCTCCGCCGCGCTCGGCGAGATCAGCCTGCGAGTCGGTCGGCCGCTCGCCCCGATGCTCGCCTCCAGCGCCCCCTCGGTAGGCGAGGCGATCGAGGCGACCGGTACGCCGGCCGTGGTCGACGTCAAACTCGACGGCATCCGGATCCAGGTGCACCGCTCCGGCGGTGAGATCGCCGTGTTCACCCGCAGCCTCGACGACATCACCGCCAGGGTGCCCGAGGTGGTGGCGGCCGTACGCGCACTGCCCGCCCGCGAACTCGTGCTCGACGGCGAGGCGATCGCGCTGGACGCCACCGGCCGACCCCGGCCCTTCCAGGAGACCGCCAGTCGGGCCGCCACCCGTGGGGCCCGCCGCAGCGCGACCGCCGGGCTCTCCGCCGAGGTGGCCGCCGAGCAGTCGGCGACCGAACCGGTCCGCTCGTTCGGCGCCGCCCCGGCCGCACCACCCGCACCGACCGATCCACCCACACCGGCCCAGCTCCCCGTGCCGGCCCGCCCGGAGCAGGCAGCCCCGGCCGTACGCGCAGCCGCCGGAAGCACCGGCTCGACCGTGCTCACGCCGTACTTCTTCGACCTGCTGCACCTCGACGGCACGGACCTGCTCGACGCGCCCGGCCGGCAGCGGTGGGCGGCGCTGGCCGACACGGTCGCCGCACCGCAGCTCGTCGGCCGGATGACCGTCGAGAGTGTGCTGGCCGCCGCCGACGCGTTCGCCGCCGCGCTCGACGCCGGGCAGGAGGGCGTGGTGGTGAAGTCGCCGGACGCGCCGTACGAGGCCGGTCGGCGCGGCGCGGGCTGGATCAAGGTCAAGCCCCGGCACACGCTCGACCTGGTGGTGCTCGCGGTGGAGTGGGGCAGCGGCCGGCGTCAGGGCTGGCTGTCGAACCTGCACCTCGGCGCCCGCGACCCGGACAACGGCGGCTTCGTGATGCTCGGCAAGACCTTCAAGGGGCTCACCGACGAGTTGCTGCGGTGGCAGACCGAACGTTTCCTCGAACTGGCGGTCGAGCGGGGCGACTGGGTGGTCCGGGTCCGGCCCGAGCAGGTGGTCGAGATCGCCTTCGACGGGGTGCAGACCAGCTCCCGGTATCCGGGCGGGATGGCGCTGCGGTTCGCCCGGGTGATCCGCTACCGCGATGACAAGAGCGCCGCCGAGGCGGACACCATCGACATGGTCCGGGCGGTCCACGCCGGCCGGGTCAGCGGATGATCCGGGAGCAGCCCAGCTAGGCGGGTGTCGGGTCGGCGGCCCGGTCCCGGTTGCGCGGGGTCCCGTCGCGGGTCTTCGGCAGGGTGTCGCCGAGGGCTTCGCGGCGGGCCAGCCAGCCGAACCCGTAGAGGGTCATCAGGGCGAACAGCCACCACTGGATCACGTAGCCGGCGTTCTGCCAGTTGTTCTCGTGCTGGATCGGCACCGCCGCGAACGTCGGGTCCGCCGCCGGGGTCTGCTCGCCGACCAGCAGGTACGCCCCGAAGAGCGGGTACGGCAGCTCCCGCGCCAACCGGGGTACGGCCACCCGACGGGTCTCCAGCTTGCCGTCACGGCGGTCGACCGCACCCGGCTTGCTCTCCGACATGTGCACCCGGCCGACCACGGTCACCTGTCCGGTGGGGATCGCCGGGATCCGGGGCTGTTCGGTGGCGGAGCCGTTCGGTGGCGGCACCCACCCGTGGTCGACCAGCACGGCGGTGCCGTCGTCGAGCAGCAGCGGGGTGACCACCTCGAAGCCGACCTTGCTGTCCACCGTCCGGCCCCGTACGACGATGGTGTTGGTGGTGTCGTAGCGCCCGGTGACGGTGACCCTGGTCCAGGCCATCTCCTTGGCCGGCGCGTTGCCCGCCGTACCGGCCGTACCACCCGCCGGGGGCAGCACCCCGGCCAGCGGGACCGGCGCGATCCGGTCGGCGGCGTCGATCCGTTCGTTGATCGCGGACCGCTCCCGGTAGCGGCTCAACTGCCAGTTACCGAGCAGCACCATCACCGCGGCGGCGGCCAGCGTCAGGGCGAGGATGCCCAGCCAGCGCGGGGTGAGCAGGAAGCGGTACACGACATGAGGTTACCCGTGTGACGGCAGCCACTACGCTGGTGCCCGGATCGGCGGCCGGCGGGTGTCTCCGACGCCCGGTATCGTCACGCCCGGCGATCCGGTTGCCGGGTTGGCCCGCCCCGTCACGGTTGCTCACGGTCCGGGTCAGGAACCCGCCGCCCCGGTAGCCGTGCCCCGCCAGTCCGACCCCGGTACCCCGTTCGCCCCCGAGGAGCCGACCATGACCGCCGTGCCGCGCGTACTGGTGAGTGCGCCCTCTTCCGGACACGGTAAGACCGCGATCGCCGTCGGCCTGCTCGCCGCGTACGCCGCCCGGGGGATGGCCGCCGCCGGGTTCAAGGTCGGCCCGGACCAGATCGACGCCGCGTACCTGGGATTCGCCGCCCGGCGACCGGGGCGCAGTCTCGACCCACGGCTGGTCGGTCCGCACCGGGTCGCGCCGATCTTCGCCCACGGTTGCGCGGGCGCGGACGTGGCGGTGGTCGAGGGGACCATGGGCCTGTTCGACAGCCTCGCCGGGCGTTCCGAAACCGACTCGACCGCCGCCGTGGCGACCGAGCTGCGGGCCCCGGTCGTGCTGGTCGTCGACGTCGCGGCGATGGGCCAGTCGGTGGCCGCGCTGGTGCACGGCTTCCGGGCGTACGACGAGATGCTGTGGCTCGGCGGGGTGATCCTCAACCGGGTCGCCTCGGACCGGCACGAACAGTTGCTCCGGGACGCCCTCGACGACATCGGCGTACCGGTCTTCGGCGCGCTGCGCCGCCACCAACTGCCCGCCGTCCTGCCGTCCCGCGAGCACGGCGTGGTGCCGGTGCTCCAGCAGGGGGTGGACGCGTACCGGGGGGTGCGTCGGCTGGGTGAGGCGATCAGCGGCACCGTGGACCTCGACCGGCTGCTGTCGCTGGCCAGTTCGGCCCCACGGCTCGCGGTCGAGCCGTGGTCGGCGGCGGCGGCGCTCGCCCAACCCAGCGGTGCGCCGCACGGCGCCAACGGCGGGCGGCGTCCGGTGATCGCCCTGGCCGGCGCCAGCTCGCTCTCCTACTCCTACCCGGAGACCGCCGAGCTGCTCGCCGCCGCCGGGGCCGAGGTGGTCCCGGTCGACCCGCTGGTGGACGAGGAACTGCCCGAGGGAACCGACGCGCTGGTCGTCGGTGGCGCGCTGCCCGAGTCGTACGCGGAGGAGCTGTCCGGCAACCGGCGGCTCGGCGCCGCGGTGGCCGACCTGGCCCGGTCCGGCCGGCCGGTGCTCGCCGAGGGGGCGGGTGTGCTCTGGTTGTCCCGCGAGTTCGACGGGCGGCCGATGTGCGGGGTGCTGGACGCGACCGGGGAGAGCACCGACCGGATAGTGGTCGGGTACCGGGAGGCGACCGCCCGTGCGGCCAGCGTGGTAGCCCCGCTCGGCGCCCGCCTGATCGGTTACAAGCAACATCGGGGGGTCCTCACCCCGCGTGCCGGGCAGACCCCGGCCTGGACCTGGGGCGGCGGTACGCCCGAGGGTTTCGTCTGGCGTCAGGTGCACGCCTCGCAGCTCATCCTGCACTGGGCCGGTACGCCGGAGATCGCGGCCCGGCTGGTCCGGGCGGTGGCGGCGGTCGGTCCGGTGGCGCCCCGCGCCGGTGCGGAACCGGTCGCCGGAGCACGGATCGGACCGGTGACCGGGCCGTTGGCTCCCCGGCCCGGTGCGGAACCCGTCGCCGGTCCGGTGGCGCCCCGAGCGGGTGCGGAACCGGTCGCCGGGCCACGGTTGGGGCTGGTGCCCCGACCGGGCGGCCCGGTGGCCACGGCGGAGTCGCCGAACGGGTCGGACCAGCAGGGCGGCCCGACCGGTGGGAAGTCGGCATGACCGGCGAGGTGGCGGTCCGCCGGTTCCCGACCCTGACCGTCTCCACCCCGAGAGCCCACGTACGGCCGCTGCTGGCGTACGACATCGCGGCGGTCGCGGAGATCTTCGCCGACAAGCTGACCCAGCGCTGGTTGCCGTTGCCGGAGTCGTCCGGCCCGATCAACGCCAGGGCCTGGTGCACGGAGATGGCCAAGGAGCGGCGGGACAGCGGCAACGGCGACCACTACGGGGTGGTCCGGCGCGAGGACGACCAGTTGGTCGGGGCGCTCTGGACCAAACGCACCGACTGGTCCGGCAAGGTGACCGAGGTCTGCTACGCGGTCGCACCGCAGGCGCGCGGCTTCGGGCTGGCCGCCGAGTCGGTCCTCGCCCTGGCCATCGCGTTGATCCTGGAGCACGGTTTCCAGCGGATCGAGCTGCGGGTGGCGCCCGGGAACGTCGCCTCCCGCCGGGTCGCGGAGAAGGCCGGTTTCAGCTACGAGGGCCTGCTCCGCAACGCCGGGTACGCCCAGGGCGGCCGGGTGGATCTCGAATCGTGGTCGTTCGTGGCGGCCGACCTCCGTTAGCGGGTGATGTTGAGCGACGGTGGGGCGAACTGGCGGACCGGTTGGTCCTTGAGCGCTTCCTTCAGGGTGTCGGAGACCGTGCTGACCGGTTTGTTGGACTGCGCGTCACCGACGGCGTTGAACGGGTTGTCCGGGTCGGCGAGGAAGCTCGCCATCGAGTACTCCGGGGTGTAGCCGACGAACCAGGCCGACCGGGTGCTGTCCGTGGTACCGGTCTTGCCGGCGACCGGGCGACCGACGGTGCCCTTGACGCTGTCGGCGGTGGACCAGCCTCCGCACGAGCCACGGGCCGGGGTGTCACCGGTCGGGCAGCGGGCCGCGTCGGTGGCGGCCCGGGCCGCGTCCGCGCTCACCTCCTGGTGGCAGCGGGGCTTGGCGGCCTCGATCTGGGCACCGCTCCGGGTGGTGATCATCGCCGGGGTGCCGTTCGGATTGGTGATCGAGGTGACCGGGATCGCCTCACAGAACCGCCCGTCGGCGGCGATAGCCGCGTACGCGTTGGCCATCTCCAGCGGTGTCACGTCCGACACGCCCAGTACGAACGCACCCCACTCCTTGCGTTTCTCCGGGGACGCCTGCCGCCGGTCGACGTCCGTACGCCACTGGAGGCCGAGCCGTTCGGCGAGAGCGACCGCCTTGTCCGCGCCGACCGCCTGCTCCAACTGGACGAAGTAGGTGTTCACCGACTTGCCGAAGCCGGACCACATGGTCTGCCGGCCGGTCATCGCGGCACTGGCGTTGGACGGGCACCACAACCCGCCGCAACTGCTGGTCGTACCACCGCCCGGATAGATCGAGGTGATCTTGAACGGTGAGTCGTACGCGGTCGACAGCGGCATCCCGGCGTCCAGCGCGGCGAGCATGACGAACATCTTGAACGTCGATCCGGCCTGGTAACCGGGGAGGTCTCCGCCGCCGAGCAGCGGGTTGACCGTGTTCGGGTAGTTGCCCTTCATCCGGGACCGTTTCTCCGGGTCGGAGTGCGGCCCGTTCTCGGTGGAGTCCAGGGAGTAGATCCGGTTGATCGCCATCGCCTTGACCCGCCCGGTGCCGGGCTCGACCGCGACCAGACCGTGCGCGAACGGGCTGCTCTCGCCCTCCTTCGCCAGTACGTTCTTCTCGGCGATCTCCTGGACCCTCGGGTCGATACTGGTAATGATCTTGTAGCCGCCCCGGCGGAGCTTGTCCAACCGTTCGAGCGAGTTGCTGCCGAAGCCGGGCTGGACCGACCACCACGATTTCAGGTAGTCGCAGAAGAAGCCCCAGCTGTTGTACTCCTTCGGCACCGAGACGCAGTCGTTCGGTGGCGTACTGAGCTTGAGTTTGATCGGTTCGGCCGCCATCGCCGCCGCCGCGTCCGGCGAGATGTAGCCCATGGTCCGCATCCGGTCGATGACGTAGTTGCGCCGGTCGGTGGCGGCCTTCTGGTCGTTGACCGCCGGGTCGTACTCGGAGGGGGCCTTGACCAGGCCGGCGAGGGTGGCCGCCTCGACCGGGCTGAGATCCCTGGGTGTCTTGGAGAAGAAGATCTCCGAGGCGGCGTAGATGCCGTACGCGCGGTGGCCGAAGTAGGCGGAGTTGAGGTACCGCTCCAGGATCTCCGACTTGGTCATCTCCTTCTCCAGGTCGAGGGCGATCCGCATCTCGCGAAGTTTGCGGATGCTGGTCTGCTCGGTCGCCTCCTGCACCTCCAGTGGCGTCTGCGCACTGTCCCGCAGTGCCATCCGGACGTACTGCATGGTCAGCGTCGAGGCGCCCTGGGAGACCCCGCCGGCCTGTTGGTTGGCGACGAACGCGCGGGCCACGCCCTTGGCGTCGACGCCGTTGTGCTTGTAGAACCGGGAGTCCTCGGAGGCGACGATCGCCTGCTGGATGTACGGCGACATCTCCCCGATCGGGGTGTACTTGCGATGCTCCTCGTAGAACGTGGTGAGCAACGTCTTGCCGTCGGCGCCGTACACGTAGGTGGTCTGCGCGGGTGAGGTGTGGCGCAGGTCGCGCGGCCGGTCACGGACCAGGTCGGCGGTTGCCTTGGCGCCGAGGCCGCCGATGGCGGCGAGTGGGTAGGCCGCCGCCGCGAGGATGACCCCCGCGATCAGTCCGGCCCGCAGGAGGGGAAGGAAGCGGTTGCCTTCGGGACGCTTGAGGGTGGGGTTCGTCACCCTCTTAAGCTATGACATGCCCCATAATAACCCGATAAAAATTCGCGAACGTCGCCGTCGAACTCCATCCGCCGGGCGTGCACACGTTGGCCAGCGATCCCACCGCCGGGCAGGATCCCGGTCATGCACCCGCAGGTAACCGCGCCGCCGCCGGCACCCGAGGTCGACACCGAGGTCGATCTGGGGCACCACGGCGACGCGGAGGTTGTCCCCGGCCTGGTCGATCTCGCGGTCAACGTCCGCCGGGCGCCGATGCCGGACTGGCTGGCCGATCCGGTCACCGCCTCCCTCGGCGACTTGGCCAGCTACCCGGACCCCGGCCCGGCCCGCGCGGCGGTCGCCGCCCGGCACGGCCGCCCGAGCGCCGAGGTGCTGCTCACCGCCGGAGCCGCGGAGGGCTTCGTCCTGCTCGCCCGGGCGCTGCACGACGCCCGCCGCCCGGTCGTGGTGCACCCGCAGTTCACCGAGCCCGAGGCGGCGCTGCGGGCCGCCGGGCACCGGGTCGAACGGGTGCTGCTGCCCGCCGGGACCGGCTTCCGGCTGGACCCGACGCTGGTACCGGCCGACGCCGACCTGGTCTTCGTGGGCAACCCGACCAACCCCACCTCGGTCCTGCACCCGGCCGGCGTACTGGCCGAACTGGCCCGGCCGGGCCGGGTGCTGGTGGTCGACGAGGCGTTCGCCGACACCACCATCGACCCGGAGGGCACCGCGGCCGAGCCGGAATCCCTCGCCGCCCGGCGGGACCTGCCCGGAGTCGTGGTGGTCCGCAGCCTCACCAAGACCTGGGGGCTGGCCGGGCTCCGGATCGGCTACCTGCTCGGCCCGGCCGACCTGATCGAGCGGCTGGCCGCCGTACAGCCGCTCTGGGCGGTCGGCACCCCGGCGCTGGCCGCCGCGCGGGCCTGCGCGACGCCGGTCGCGGTCGCCGCCGAACGGGAGATCGCCGTACGCCTCGCGGCCGACCGGGAGCACCTGGTCCGCCGCCTGGCGGCCCTGCCCGGCGTACGCGTCGCGGGCACCCCGGCCAGCGCGTTCGTGCTGATCCACCGGCCCGGCGCGGCCGACCTGCGGCTCGCCCTGCGCGCCCGTGGCTACGCGGTACGCCGGGGCGACACCTTCCCCGGGCTGGGTGCCGACTGGCTGCGGGTGGCGGTGCGGGACACTGCCACCACTGACGCGTTCGTCGCCGTGCTGGCGGAGATCCTGGAGGCATGATGTTGGAGGCGTTGATCGCGGCGGTCCGCCCACCGGACACCGAGGCGATGGCAGCCGCCCGCCTGCTGCACAGCCGGCTGACCAAGCCCGCCGGTTCACTCGGCGCCCTGGAGGAACTGTCCGTACGCCTGGCCGGGCTGGCCGGGGTCTGCCCGCCCCCGCTGCCCGCCCCGGCCGCAGTGGCGATCTTCGCCGGTGACCACGGCGTACACGCCCAGGGTGTGACGCCCTGGCCGCGCGAGGTGACCGCCCAGATGGTCGGGAACTTCCTGGCCGGCGGCGCGGTGGTGAACGCGTTCGCCCGGCAGACCGGCGCCTCGGTCACCGTCGTCGACGTCGGCGTGGCCACCCCCCTCACCGACCCCGAGGACCCGACCGACACCACCACGCCCGGATCCACCACCCACGACGAGCTGACCGCGCTGGACGACCTCACCGCCCCCGACGCCCTGGTCGACCTCGACGGCCCCACCCCGCCCGTCCCGTCCCAGCGCCGCACCGGCGCCGACCAGCCCGGCTCCGCCGGCCAGCAGCCCGACACCGAACCCGTCCTCGTCCGGGCCCGGATCCGGCCCGGCACCCGGGACATGACCGTCGAACCCGCGCTCACCCGGGAGGAGGCGCTGGCCGCGATCGAGGTCGGCTCCCGTACCGCCGGTGAGCTGATCGACGCGGGCGCCGGCATTCTGCTCACCGGTGACATGGGCATCGCCAACACCACCGCCGCCGCCGCGCTGATCGCCGTACACACGGGGGCTTCGGCGGCCGAGGTGACCGGCCGGGGCACCGGGGTGGACGACTACACGTACGCCCGCAAGGTGGCCGTCGTCACGGCCGCGCTCGCCCGGCACCGGCCCGACCCGGCCGACCCGCTCGGCGTACTCGCCGCCGTCGGTGGGCTGGAGCACGCCGCGCTGACCGGGTTCATCCTCGGCGCCGCCGCCCGACGTACCCCGGTGATCCTGGACGGGGTCAGTACGGTCGCCGCGGCGCTGGTCGCCGCCGCCTTCGCGCCGGACGCCGTCGGCGCCATGGTCGCCGGGCACCGGTCCGCCGAGCCCGGTGCCACCGCCGGCCTGCGCGCCCTCGGTCTGGAGCCGCTGATCGACCTCGGACTGCGCCTCGGCGAGGGGACCGGCGCCCTGCTCGCCCTCCCGGTGGTCGGCGGTTCGGTCCGGGTACTGCACGAGGTGGCGACGTTCGACGCGGCGGGAGTTTCGGAGAAGTGACGCAACAGATCGGTGCCAACCCCTACCCGCTCGGCCTGCGGTTGGCGGGGCACCGGGTGCTCATGGTCGGTGGGGGAGCGGTGGCGACCCGCCGGGTGCCGGCGTTGCTGGACGCGGGCGCGCTGGTGGAGGTCGTCTCCCCGGAGCTGACACCCGCCCTGCGGGCACAGGTGGACGCCGGTCGGGTGCGGTGGACGGCCCGGCCGTTCGAGCCCGCCGACGTGGACGGTGCCTGGCTGGTGCAGGTGGCCGTGGACGACCCGGCAGCCGCCGAGGCGGTCAGCGCCGCCGCGTTCGAGCGCCGGGTGTTCTGCGTACGCGCCGACGACCGGACCGCGGCGACCGCCTGGACGCCGGCGGTGGCCCGGCACGGCGCGGTGACCGTGGCCGTGCTCGGGGGCGGTGACCCGCACCGCGCGGTGACCGTCCGGGACGCCATCCGGGACCGCCTCGCCGACGGCACCCTTCCGCAGACCGGCCGGGAGTCGACGCCCGGCACGGGCGCGGGCGCGACCTCGGCCAACGGGCGCCCACCGGGGGTCGGCCGGGTGGTCCTGGTCGGCTCCGGCCCCGGTGACCCCGAGTTGATCACGGTCAAGGGGCGCCGGCTGCTGGCCGAGGCCGATGTCGTGGTGGCGGACCGGCTCGTGCCCGGACTGCTCCTGGACGAGCTCCGACCCGACGTCGAACTGGTCGACGCGTCCAAGATCCCCTACGGTCCGGCCCGTACCCAGGAGGAGATCAACCGGATCCTGGTCGAGCGGGCACAGGCCGGGGCGTTCGTGGTCCGGCTCAAGGGCGGCGACCCGTACGTCTTCGGCCGTGGCGGCGAGGAGGCGCTCGCCTGCGCGGCGGCCGGCGTACCGGTCACCGTGGTCCCCGGTGTGACCAGCTCGATCGCCGCACCTGCGCTCGCCGGCATCCCGGTGACCCACCGGGGCGTGGCGCACGAGTTCACCGTCGTCTCCGGTCACCTGCCCCCCGACGACCCCGCCTCCCTGGTCGACTGGGCCGCCCTGGCCCGACTGCGCGGCACCCTGGTGGTGCTGATGGGGCTGAAGAACCTGCCCGCGATCGCCGCCACCCTCCAGGCACACGGGCGGGCGCCGGGCACGCCGACGGCGGTGGTCCAGGAGGGTACGACCGGCACCCAGCGCTCCCTGCGAGCGACCCTCGACACCGTCGCCGAAGCCACCCGCACCGCCAACATCCGCCCTCCCGCCGTGGTAGTCATCGGCAACGTGGTAACCACCCTCCCCACCGCCTGACCCCCGGACACGGGGTTCCGGTAGTTCACGGCCCCGGCGTCACCCGCCAGAACGGGAGCCGGGAGGGGTGATGGCGGCGACGACCAGGTCGACGATGCCGTCGGCGTAGTCGTCGGTCAGTGGGCCGTTGCGGAGTAGCCAGCGGTGGTAAAGCGGGCCGAACAGCAGCTCCACCACCTGGTCCAAGGGGACGTCGGGGCGGACCTGGCCGGCCTCGCGGGCGGCCTCCAGGCGGGTGCGGACCGCGTCGAGCTGGGGACGGAGCAGGCGGTCGCGTGCCTGGTCGGCCAACTCCTCGTCGGCGAGTGTCTCGATGGTGATGGCGCGAGTGGTGGCGGACAGCCGTGGATCGGCGAACTCGGCGACCGTGGCCCGGAGGACCTGGCCCAGATCGGCCCGCAGGTCGCCGGTGTCGGGCAGGGCGGGGACCTCCGGGGTGTTGTCGACGAGCGCGTCCAGGATGACCGCACCCTTGCCGCGCCACCAGCGGTAGATGGTCTGCTTGCCGACCCCGGCGCGGGTGGCGATCGCCTCGATGGTCAGGGCCGGGTAACCGGTCTCGGTCAACAGCTCCAGGGCGGCGGTGAGGATCGCGCGGCGGGACTGCTCGTTGCGACGGGCGGGCTGTGGAGTCACACCGACAGCCTATAACGAGACGAACCGTTTCGTCTTGACCGGCCCGTGGTGCTGTGCTCTCCTTGTCGCGAGACGAAACGTCTCGGCTCACCGCAAACCTCAGGAGATTCCGTGCCGCACATCGCCATGGTCAGCATTCCGTTCCACGGCCACGTCAACCCGAGCTTGGAGATCATCCGGACCCTCGTGCAGCGCGGTCACCGGGTCACCTACGCCAATGACCCCGCCTTCGCCGAGGTCATCGAGGGAACCGGCGCCGAGCTGAAACCGTACGGATCAACCCTGCCCGGCGACGGTGGCTCGGGAACCGACGATCCGATCGAGCAGCTCACGCTCTTCCTCGACGATGCCATCGCCATGCTGCCGCAGTTGCGGGCCGCCTATGCCGGCGATCGGCCCGATCTGTTCCTCTACGACATCGCCGGGGCGCCGGCTCGGTTACTCGGCGAGCAGTGGGGGATTCCGGCCATCCAGCTGTCCTCGACGTTCGTGGCCTGGGACGGCTACGAGCAGGAGATGGCGCCCGTCGTCGAGTCGATGCGGGCTGATCCGCGCGGCGCCGACTACTACCAGCGGTTCGAGAAGTGGCTGACCGTGGAGGGTTCGTCGGTCACCGACAGCATGGCGTTCCAGGGCCGGCCGGTGCGCAGCCTCGTTCTGCCGCCGGAGGCGCTCCAGCCGAACGCGGACCGGGTGGACCGGTCGGTCTACAGTTTCGTCGGCCCGGTCCTGGGCGACCGCTCCCACCAGGGTCCCTGGGTCCGTCCGGACGGCGTCGAGAAAGTGCTGCTCGTCTCCCTCGGCTCCGCCTTCACCCGGCAGCCCGAGTTCTACCGCCGCTGCATCGTCGCGTTCGGTGACCTGCCCGGCTGGCACACCGTTCTGCAGATCGGCAGCCACGTCGATCCCGCCGAGCTCGGTCCCGTCCCGGACAGCGTCGAGGTCCGCCCATGGGTGCCGCAGCTGGCCGTGCTGGAGCAGGCGGACGCCTTCGTCACCCACGCCGGCATGGGCGGCAGCAGCGAAGGCATCTACTGCGGGACCCCGATGATCGCCGTTCCGCAGGCGGCCGACCAGTTCGCGAACGCCGAGCAACTGGCCTCCCTCGGCGTCGCCCGGGTCGTCGACTCGGCCACCGTCACCGCCGTGGAACTCCGCGAGACGCTGCTCGCCCTCACCGCAGACCCCGCCGTGGTGGCCCGCAGCGCCGACCTGAAGCGGCAGGCCCGCGAGGCCGGGGGCGCCGACCGCGCCGCCAACCTGATCGAGGCCGAACTCACCCCGGCACCCGACCGTACCGGCCACCGTCCCGCCAGCGCCGACTAAATCGCCGTACCTCACGCCCCCGACCAGCCCCGCTGTCAGGGCGTGAGGTGGCGCGGTCGCCGGCCGGACATCCCGACCGGAGCACAAACCCAAGGCGTCACCACTGAAGCAAAACCCGACGGGTAAAGGTTGGGCCCCACCGTGCCTGGCGAGGGATCAAGCTTGACGGCCCTCGCCGGGCACGGTGGGGCCCAACCCCACCTCAAAACCTCAGACCGAAGAATCCAACAACAACGCACACCGGATCAACCCGAGATGGCTGTACGCCTGCGGGTGGTTACCCAACCCCCGCTCGACCAACGGGTCGTACTGCTCCGGCAGCAACCCGGTCGGCCCGGCGGTGTCCACCATCTGCCGGAACAGCTCCTCGGCATCCGACCGCCGCCCGGTACGCAGGTACGCCTCGATCAGCCACGCCGTGCAGATGTGGAAGCCGCCCTCACGCCCCGGCAGCCCGTCGTCCCAGTGGTAGCGGTACACCACCGGCCCGCTGCGCAGGTCGGCCTCGATCTTCAGCACCGTCGACAGGAAGCGCGGGTCGTCGTCGGGGAGCAGCCCGGACAGCCCGATCCAGAGCGAGGAGGCGTCCATCTCCTCGTCGCCGTACGCGACGCTGTAGGCGTTGACGCCCTCGTGCCAGCCGTACTCGAGCACGTTGTGCCCGATCCGGTCGCGCAGCTCGACCCAGTCGGGCCGCTCCTCGCCGCCGTGCCGACGCACGATGTGCAGCGCCCGGTCCACCGTCATCCAACACATGACCTTGGAGTAGACGTGGTGCCTCGGGGGGAGGCGGGCCTCCCAGAGGCCGTGGTCGGGTTCGTGCCAGCGGCGGCTGACCGCCTCGACCATCGATTCGAGCACCCGCCACTCGGTCTCCAGCACCGAGCCGCGCAGGTCGGCCACGGCCGCGAGCAGGTCCGCGATCGGCCCGAACACGTCGAGCTGGAGCTGGTGGTTGGCCAGGTTGCCGACCCGGACCGGGCGGGAGCCGGCGTAGCCGGGCAGGGTGTCGATCACGGCTTCGGCGCCGAGTTCGTAGCCGTCGACGGTGTAGAGCGGGTGCAGCCGTTCCGGGTGGCCGCCGGTGCGCTCGACACAGCCGTCGACCCAGCGCAGGAACGCCTCGGCCTCGCCGAGTGAGCCGAGGTCGACCAGGGCGCGGGCGGTCATCGCCGCGTCCCGCAGCCAGCAGTACCGGTAGTCCCAGTTGCGTACGCCGCCCAGTTCCTCGGGCAGCGAGGTGGTCGCGGCGGCGAGGATCGAACCGGTGGCCTCGTGGCAGAGCCCACGCAGGGTGAGTGCGCTGCGGGCGACCAGTTCGCGGTCGTGGGTGGGGAGCTTCAGGCTGGCCACCCAGTCCCGCCACGGCTGTTCGGCGGCGGCCTGCCGTTCGGCGACCGGTACCCGGTGGTGGGCCAGGCTGTGCGAGCCGAAGCGGAGTTCGAGGGTGAGCGACCCGCCGGCGGCGGCGAGGTCGACCACGGCACGGGCGGTCTCGTAGCCGCCGTCGGCGACCACCTTCCACTCGATCCCGGGGGCGTAGAGGGCGATCGGCTCGTTGGAGCCGAGCACCAGCAGCCCGTCGGCGAGGGGTTGGAGCTGGACCGCGACCTGGCCGAACTCGGGCCGGGGAGCGAACTCCAGCCGGACCCGGCCGGAGCCGGTGAGGACCCGGACCAGGGTCGAGTCGCCGGAGATGACAGCCGACCCGCTGGGGACGTTGTCCGACGAGGGCCGGTCCAGCCAGTCGGTGACGGTCAGCCCGGACCAGCGGGTCTCCACCGTCATCGTGCCGGGCCGGTAGCGCTGTCCCAGCGGCAGGCCGCCCCGGTCGGGGGCGACACTGAAGTGACCGGCCGGCGGGCCGCCGACCAGGTCGGCGAAGATCGCCGAGGCGTCCGGCTTGGGGTGGCAGAGCCAGGTGACCTTCGCCTCGGGTGTGAGCAACGCGACCGTACGGCCGTTGGCCAGCATCGAGTGCCGTTCGATCGGCACCGCCCGCTCGCCGAACAGCCAGGTGCGGCGGACCTGGAGCAGCAGGCCGAGCACCCGGGCCGCCTCGATCGGGTCCGCGACCCGGTAGGCCGCCTGGGTCTCCCCGCTGCCGATCTTGATCCCGACGTCGGGGCCGTGCAGGTTGGCGAAGGCGTTCTCGTCGGTCACGTCGTCGCCCATGAAGAGCACCGCGCTGGCCGAGATCTGGGTACGCAACTGGTCGACCGCGGTCCCCTTGTGGGTGGGGATCACCGACAGCTCGATGACCTCCTTGCCCTGGGTCACGGTCACCCCGGTCCAGCTCGCCGGACCGTTCGTCACCGCCTCGACGACCTGCTTCGCCACCTCGGGCTTGGCCCCCCGGGTGTGTACGGCGATGCTGGCCGGCTTGCTCTCCAGGCGTACCCCGGGCCGGTCGGCGGCGATCCGGCGCAGCTCGTTGCGCAGCCGGGTGCGTACCTCGACCAGTTCGGGGGCGAGCCGCTCCACGAAGCCGATGTCGAACTCGGATCCGTGGCTGCCGACCAGGTGCACCTCGCTCGGCAGCCGGGAGAGCGTGGCCAGGTCCCGCAGCGCCCGACCGGAGACCACGGCGACCGTGGTCTGCGGCAGGGCGGCCAGGGCGCGTACGGCGGCAACCGACTCGGGCAGCGGTACCGCCTTGCTCGGGTCCTCGACGATCGGCGCCAGGGTGCCGTCGTAGTCGCAGGCGATGAGTAACTGGGGTGAGCGGGCGATCCTCCCGATCGCGTCCCGCAGCACGGGATCGATCGAGTCCAGGGCCATCGCCCCGGTGTCCAGTACGGACGTGCTCACACTGCCTCCGTTTCGGGCACGCCCAGCTCGTTCAGGAAAGACCGGGCCCAGTGTTCGACATCGTGGGTACGCAGGTGGCGCTGCATGATCCGCATGCGCCGCCGTGCTTCCACCTTGTCGACGTGGACCGCGCGCAACAGCGCGTCCTTCACCCCGTCGGGGTCGTGCGGGTTACAGAGGAAGGCCTGGCGCAACTCGGTGGCGGCGCCGGCAAACTCACTGAGCACGAGCGCGCCGCCAGAGTCGGCGCGCGATGCAACGTACTCCTTGGCCACCAGGTTCATTCCGTCTCGCAGTGGGGTCACCATCATCACATCAGCCGCGCAGTAGAGCGCGGCAAGTTCACTGCGACTGTACGACTGGTGCAGATAGTGAACAGCAGGCACGCCGACCCGGCCAAATTCCCCATTAATCCGGCCAACTTCGCGCTCGACCTTCACGCGTAGTGCCTGGTAGTGCTCGACCCGTTCGCGGCTCGGGGTGGCGACCTGCACCATAACGGCGTCGGGAACTGTCAACTTTCCGTCAGCCAGGAGCTCGCGGAAGGCCTTGAGGCGAAGCTCGATGCCCTTGGTGTAGTCGAGCCGGTCGACGCCGAGCACGACGGTCTTCGGGTCGCCGAGTTCGGCCCGGATCTGCTTGGCCCGCGCCTGCACCGCCGGGTCGGCGGCCATCCGCTCCATCTCCGCGACATCGATGGAGATGGGGAACGCGCCGGCCTTCACCTGCCGCCCGTCGACCTGGATCATCTGACCCTCGTACCGCAGGCCGAGCAGGTGCCGGGCCAGCCGGACGAAGTTCTGGGCGGCCAGCCGCTGCTGGAATCCGACCAGGTCGGCGCCGAGCAGTCCGCGCAGGACCTCGGCGCGTAGCGGCATCTGCATGAACAGTTCGATCGGCGGGAATGGGATATGCAGGAAGAAACCTATCCGTAGGTCCGGACGGAGTTCCCGCAGCATCGCCGGCACGAGCTGGAGCTGGTAGTCCTGCACCCAGACCGTGGCGCCCTCCGCCGCCACCTCGGCGGCGGCCTCCGCGAACCGGGCGTTGACCAGCCGGTACGCCTCCCGCCAGCGACGCTTGTAGGCAGGGGTCTCCACCGCGTCGTGGTAGAGGGGCCAGATGGTGGCGTTCGACTGGCCCTCGTAGTACCGCTCGAGTTCCTCGGAGCTGAGCGGGACCGGGTGCAGTCCGATGCCCTCGAGGTCGAACGGTTCCGGGGCCGCGCCGACGCCACCGGCCCACCCCACCCAGGTGCCCTGGTGCTGCACGAGGACCGGGTGCAGGGCGGTGACCAGGCCCCCCGGACTCCGGC
The DNA here is from genome assembly GCF_035917455.1 of Micromonospora sp. NBC_01796. Classification (NCBI taxonomy): domain Bacteria; kingdom Bacillati; phylum Actinomycetota; class Actinomycetes; order Micromonosporales; family Micromonosporaceae; genus Micromonospora; species Micromonospora sp. NBC_01796. Next base: position 4,412,891 of record NZ_CP109078.1, read on the forward strand.
GCCATTGCCGACCTTCTGGGGTGGTCACCTCGTCAACCGGCAGACGATTCGCCACGACCACGAACGAGCTACGTTCCGTCACGATCTGTGCACCTCCGGTGATTCCGCAGTCCACCGCTGAGCGTACTGAGCGTAGCTGTGGCTCCTACCTCGCGGTGCCACTCTTACTGCCCTGCGGGACGGCCGGGGCAAACCGACAAGTGATCTTGACGATATCGTTCCCTTTCGTCCCACCTCGGGTGCTCCGGCGGGGTGATGTGGGCGTACCGGGCTCCACCTGTCAGGATTGACGACGGCCCGCGCGGAGCCGACCCCGGCTCGCGCCTCGCGCTCGCAGGCTTCCGGGCCCGGGCAAAGCTCCCTGTTCCGCAGACTATGGAGGTAGGCCGCACCGTGGCCCAGTACATCTACGTTCTGGAAAAGGCGCGCAAGGCGCACGGCGACAAGGTCGTGCTCGACAACGTGACGCTGAGCTTCCTGCCCGGGGCCAAGATCGGTGTGGTCGGCCCGAACGGCGCCGGTAAGTCCAGCCTGTTCAAGATCATGGCGGGGCTGGACCGGCCGAGCAACGGCGAGGCCCGGCTGATGCCCGGCTACACCGTCGGCATGCTCGCGCAGGAGCCGCCGCTCAACGACGCCAAGACCGTCCTCGGCAACATCGAGGAGGCGGTCGCGGAGACCAAGGCCAAGCTGGAGCGGTTCAACAAGATCGCCGAGCAGATGGCCACCGACTACTCCGACGAGCTGATGGAGGAGATGGGTCGGCTCCAGGAGGAGTTGGACAACGAGGACGCCTGGGACATCGACTCCAAGCTCGAACTCGCCATGGACGCCCTGCGGTGCCCGCCGCCGGACGCCGACGTCGTCCAGCTCTCCGGTGGTGAACGCCGCCGGGTCGCGCTCTGCAAGCTGCTCCTGGAGGCGCCGGACCTGCTCCTGCTCGACGAGCCGACCAACCACCTGGACGCGGAGAGCGTGCAGTGGCTCGAACAGCACCTGGCCAAGTACGCCGGCACCGTCATGGCGATCACCCACGACCGGTACTTCCTGGACAAGGTCGCCGGCTGGATCCTGGAGCTGGACCGCGGCCGGGCCATCGGGTACGAGGGCAACTACTCCACCTACCTGGAGAAGAAGGCCGCCCGGCTGGCCGTCGAGGGTCGCCGCGACGCCAAGATGAAGAAGCGGCTCACCGAGGAACTCGAGTGGGTCCGGTCCAACGCCAAGGCCCGGCAGACCAAGTCCAAGGCGCGGCTGGACCGCTACGAGGAGATGGCCACCGAGGCGGAGAAGACCCGCAAGCTCGACTTCGAGGAGATCCAGATTCCGCCGGGCCCGCGCCTGGGCAACACGGTGATCGAGGCGAACGACCTGACCAAGGGCTTCGGCGACCGGACCCTGATCGAGCACCTCAGCTTCAGCCTGCCGCGCAACGGCATCGTCGGCATCATCGGCCCCAACGGTGTCGGCAAGACCACCCTGTTCAAGACCATCGTCGGGCTGGAGCAGCCGACCGACGGCGGGGTGAAGGTCGGCGAGACCGTCAAGCTGTCGTACGTCGACCAGAACCGGGAAGGTCTGGACGGCGACAAGACCGTCTGGGAGATCGTCTCCGACGGTCTGGACTACCTGATGGTCGGCAAGGTCGAAATGCCGTCCCGGGCGTACGTGGCCGCGTTCGGGTTCAAGGGCCCGGACCAGCAGAAGCCGACCAAGGTGCTCTCCGGCGGCGAGCGCAACCGGCTCAACCTCGCGCTCACGCTGAAGATCGGCGGGAACGTGATCCTGCTCGACGAGCCGACCAACGACCTCGACGTCGAGACGCTCTCCTCGCTGGAGAACGCGCTGCTCGAGTTCCCCGGCTGCGCCGTGGTCATCTCCCACGACCGGATGTTCCTGGACCGGGTGGCGACGCACATCCTGGCCTGGGAGGGCGACGACGAGAACATGGCCAAGTGGTTCTGGTTCGAGGGCAACTTCGACGCGTACGAGAAGAACAAGATCGACCGGCTCGGCGCGGAGGCGGCCCGACCCCACCGGATCACCTACCGCAAGCTCACCCGTGACTAGTCCGGTCGTGTCCGAGCACCCCCAGGCGGCCCGGTACGTCTACCACTGCGCCCTGCGCTGGTCGGACCTGGACGCGTACGGGCACATCAACAACGCCCGCTTCCTCACCCTGTACGAGGAGGCCCGGGTCGCGTTGATGTTCGTCGGCGGCCGGGCCTGGGGGCTCAGCTCGTTCGCCGACGGCGTGGTCATCGCCCGGCATGAGGTGGACTACCTGCGCCCGGTCGACTACGCCCTGGGCCGGGCCACCGCCGAGCAGGCGCCGACGGTCCGGGTGGAGCTGTGGGTGGAGGAGATCAAGGCCTCCCGGTTCACCATCGGGTACGAGCTGTTCGACGGCGAGGTGCTGGCCAGCAAGGCCCGTTCGGTGCTGGTGCCGTACGACCTCGAACACGGGCGACCGCGCCGGTTGACCGAGGACGAGCGGGCCTTCCTGCGGCCCTACCTGCTGCCGTGACCGGGCCCGCCGAGCCCGCTCCGGTCCCGGCCGGTCCGGTGTCGGGCGGGCACGGGCTGACCGGGGTGGCCGACGCGGGTGCCTTCCTGGCCCGGCTGACCCGGCTGGACCCGGCGGCGGTGGTACGACTGCGTCCGGCCGGGCCGGCCGGTCGTACCACGCTCTGGGCCCGCCTGCCGTGGGCGGTGCTGGTCGGCCGGACGGTGGCCGGGGCCGGTCCGGGTGATGTCACGGTCTCCGCGGACGCGCTCCTGGCCGAGCTGGCGCGGGGTGGCACGGCTCTGCCGCCCCGCCGGGACGCGGACTGGAAGTGGCCGCTGCCCGGGTCGACCGGTCAGCTCGTGGAGACGATGCCGGGCGCGGACGTACGCCGGATCGCCGTCGCCGCGGCCGGCACCCTGCGCGACGCGGCCGACCACGGGGTGGGTGGCCGGGCGGTGGGTCAGCGGGTGCTGCGGGACGCGCTGCTCGACCACGTGGCCGTGGTGGTCACCGGGTCGACGCCGGCCGGGTCGGGGGAGCGGATCGAGGTGTCGCAGCGACTGGTGCAGGCGGTGGTCCGGATGGGCTTTCTCGGTTCGGGTGAGGCGGCCGGACCGGAGCACGAGGGTCCGGTCGAATCGGGTCGGACCGGGGCGGGCGGGCCGGACCTGGTCCAGGTTCGGGTGACCGGCCGGTGGACCGGGCTTTCGGCACCCTATGGAGCTGCCTGGTCACTCAAAGCGAGTCAGTTGTCGATCATGCCGGTTTGAGATCGCCTGAACGGTTGATGCTATATAGTTCCTCTGGTCATGGGCATCCGGTGGGGGGATGCTTCGGAACGGCTATCCGGGTACCGTCGTCCCTCGGATCCAACGCACCGTAGGCGACTGGATCCGCTGGGGAGCGAGGTGTGCGAGCAATGCCGTGGTGGTCATGGCGCCCCGGTCACACCGCGACGAGCGGTGAGCCGGAGACTCGAAGCAGGATCTCCGTGGACGAGGCCGTCCGGGTCGGACCGCCCGCACCACGAGAACCGGAACACGACTCCGATTCCGCGGAACCACCCGCGGTAACCGAACGACCCACGCCGGTCGTGCCGGCCATCGTCGCGCCGGTGACCCTGCGCCGGCTCGGGGACGCACTCGACCTGCTCGACGTGCGCTACCTCGCCGACGGCGACGGCAGCCTGCTCGCGATGTGGGAGCGGCACGCGGTGCTGTTCACGCTCGAAGGTCCCGAGGACGAGATCCTGGTGATGCGCGCCCGGCCGTACTCCACCGTGCCGCCGGACTGGGCCGACCGGGCCTACCGGGTGGTCAACGAGTGGAATCACGCCCAGCGCTTCGCCAAGGCGTACGTGGGTGACCCCACCGAGCGCGGCCAGTTGCCGATCTACGCCGAGATGCAGGTGCCGATGCGGGCCGGCGCCCACGACGCCCTGCTGGTCGAGGTGCTCGACTGCGGCGCGGCGATGGCGACCACCTTCGTCGATTGGCTGCACGACGAGGGCGCCCTGCTGTAGAGATCGCCCCCGGCCCGCGCCGGTCAGCCGATCCGGGGCGGGGTGGCGGGCTCGCCGTCGTCGGTGTTCACCATGAAGTACGCGGCGCGCTCCAGGTAGTCCCAGAGCGTCTGCTCGTACTCCCGGGGCAGGTCCAGGCTGTCCACCGCCCGGCGCATCGCCCGCAGCCAGGCGTCCCGCTCGGCCGGGCCGACCCGGAACGGCGCGTGCCGCATCCGCAGCCGCGGGTGTCCCCGCTGCTGGGAATAGGTGTTCGGCCCGCCCCAGTACTGCATCAGGAACAGTGTCATCCGGTCGGCCGCCGGCCCGAGATCCTCCTCCGGATAGAGCGGGCGGAGCAGCGGATCGGTGGCGACGCCGACGTAGAACTCGTCGACCAGCTTGCGGAAGGTCGGCTCGCCGCCGATCGCTTCGAACAGGGTCGTCGGCGTACCCGCCTGGTCGCCCTCACCTGGAGACGTCACCGTTCCATCCTGCCAGGTGTGCATCGATCGGGCGCGGTGTGGGCGGCGCGGCCTTGATCACAGGGTGCTGACGCCGGTCGGCGCGCCGGGTGAGCCGGGCGCCCGCTCGCCGACCGGCTCGTCCGTCGACCGTTGCGGCGGCGTGAGGCCCTCATCCGCCCGGGACTGCCTGGTGGCCTCGGCGATGGCGGTGTTGAACTCGGCGGTGCTGGGCCACTGGGTCGCGACGACCAGCATCAGCAGTACGCCACCGGCGCTCCAGAGCCCCACCACGGTCGGGATGTCGAACCGCCCCGCCAGGACCCCGGTGACCAGTACGGCCCCGCCCTGGAGGACCTGCATCCCGCTGCTCATCACGCCGAACGCCCGAGCCCGGAAACCGGGCGGCAGCGCCTGCACGAACAGCCCGTTCGCGACCGGCAGCAGGCCGGCCACGGCGAAGCCGCTGACCAGCGCCATCAGTGCGACCAGGGGTGGGGTCGGGTTGAGCAGTGCCGGCACCAGGGCGAGGGGGGCCAGGACCGCGAACGGGCGGATCAACGTCCGGCGCAACTCCGGCCGCAGGCCCCGCCCGATGGTCAGGCCACCGAGGATGAAGCCGACCGGACTGGCGATCATGATCATCGCCTGGGTGAGCCCGCGTCCGGGATGGTCGGGATCCGAGATCGCGGCGAACTTGGCCGCCCAACCGGCGGCCAGGCCCTCCGGCACGATGGCGAAGAGCATCGAGGCGAAGACCACGATGGCGATCGCGCGCAGCACCGGCGTGCCGAAGACCAGCCGGAAGCCCTCGGCGGTCTCCCGGAGCAGGTGACTGCGGTGCGCCTCGGTCATCGCGGCCGGGCGCTGGTGGATCCGGAACCGGATCAGCACGGCCGAGAGCGCGAAGGTGCCGGTGTTGATCAGCAGTGCGACGCTCGGGTTCAGCGTGGCGACGGAGGCGCCGAGCACGTACCCGACGATCTGCGCGGCCTGACCGGTGCTGGTGCTGACCGCCAGGCCGACCACCAGGCGGTCACCGGTGAGCAGCATCGGGAGCAACGCCGACCGGGCCGCCTGACTGGGCGGGTTGGCCAGGGTCACGGCGAAGAGCAGCAACAGGATGACCGGGATCGGCAGGCCGGGGATCGCGATGATGCCGATCAGCACCATCCGGGCCAGATCGCAGACCACCATCACGGTCCGGTACGGGTGACGCTCCGCCAGCGTGGCGAGCAGCGGACCACCGACCAGCCAGGGCAGGAAGCTCACCGCGAACGCGGCGGCGGAGAGCGTCACCGACCGGGTCTCCTGGAAGACGAGTACGGTGACGGCGGCCCGGGCCAGGTAATCGCCGAGCCAGGAGAACGCGTTGGCCGTGTACAGCGCCCGGAACTCCGGCTGTGCGAACACCTCGCGGAAGGTAGCCGGCCCTTCGGGCGTACGTGTCGCGTCGGACACGGGGGCCTCCATCGTTCTCGACCGCTGACCACTCAAGATGGAGCCGTCGGGAAACGTTTGTCAGACGTAGGGGGCAACGTTGTCTTCGTCACGCTGTGAGAGGAGCTTGTCCCGGATTCTGCCCGATCGTCAGACATCTGGCTAGTGCGAAAGGGTAGATCGTCGCATGGTTGACTGAACGAACGGACGATACCTGACCACCCGTGTGGTCCGCGACCCCTGCGGGCCGGCGCCCCGGGATTCCGCCGCCCGATCCCGCGTCCGTGCCCCGGCTCCGGCCCCGCTCAGGTGGCCCCGCCCTGGCCGGTCTCGTGCCCCTCGGGCGGCGGCGACGGCGACCGCACGTACATCCGGGAGGCCGCGATCTGCGCGGTGATGCCGGAGTTCTCCAGGGCCTCGGCGAGTCGCCGGCGCAGCTCCCGCCCGACCGGCAACTGGCCGTCCGCCGTCGTCTTGATCACCGTACGGATCACCGCACCGTCCACCGTCACCTGTTCGACGCCGAGCACCTCCGGCGCCTCGACGATCTCCGGTGCGAGTTCCGGGTCCATCGCCACCGATGCCGCCGCCGTACGCAGCACCGCGGTCGCCTCCTCCGTACCGGCGAAGCCGATCGGCATGTCGACCACGACCATCGCCCAGCCCTGGCTCTTGTTGCCGACCCGGATGATCTCGCCGTTGCGGATGTACCAGAGCACACCCCGCCCGTCCCGGATCGTGGTGATCCGCAACCCGACCGCCTCCACCACACCGGTGGCCTCGCCGAGGTCGACCGTGTCGCCCACCCCGTACTGATCCTCCAACAGCATGAACAGACCGGCGATCAGGTCCTTGACCAGCGTCTGGGCGCCGAAGCCGAGCGCCACCCCGGCGATACCGGCGCTGGCCAGCAGGGGAGCCAGGTTGAAACTCAGCTCGCTCAGCACGAGCAGTACGGCGATCCCGAAGACCACCGCCGTGACCAGGCTGCGCAGCACCGAGCCGATCGCCGCCGCCCGTTGCCGCCGCCGCTCCGGAACCACCAGGGCGGGATCGACCGCGGCGGTCGGGATCCGCTCCCGCAGCGGCTTGAGTACGGTCGGCACCCCCTCCGCGGTGGCGTCGACCAGGCGGCTGATGGTCCGGTGCAGCAGCCACCTGATCAGCATCGCGACCAGCACGATCGCGATGATCCGCAGCGGCTTGATCAGGATGTAGTAGCTGCCCTCGGCGAACCAGGGGGTGTCGGTCGCGTCCAGCACCGCCCGGCACAGGAAGCTGTCCAGGCAGCTCTGGCTGGGGCCGGGGGTCGAGGTCGAGGTGACCGAGGGGCTCGGTGTCGGCACGACGGACAGGATCGCGAGATTCACGCCTGCTTTCGTACCGCACCGCCGGCCGTGGCCGCCGGGCGCCCCGCCGCGGAAGGCCGCCGGGAGGTGTGTCCGCCGCGCGCGCGTACGCCGGAAGGCCCTCGGGTTAACCGGACGGAACCGGTCATCCTGCCACGCGACACAAAAGCTTCATGAGGGACCCCGGATTAGTACGTGCAATCGGGGGTCCCATCGGGGACTATTGGCGCACGGACGCCGGTGATCTGCCGGCGTCGGCCGCGGTCGGTGACGATCCGCGCCGTCGGTCGACACACGGCAGATGACAGGAGCGGGGCGCAAGACAGAACGCGGGAGGGTGATCGCGATGCCTGACATACGACCCACGGTGGGCTCCGGCTCGTTGGTGCTCAACGCTACGTATGAGCCACTGTGTGTCGTTTCGGTGCGTCGAGCAGCGATTCTCGTGCTCTCTGCGAAGGCAGTCTGCGTCGCCGACGGCGAGGGCATGCTGCACAGCGCCCGCAACTCCCTGCCCGTTCCCTCGGTGGTCCGACTGACCCGCTTCGTCCGGGTGCCGTACCGCAGCCACGTCGGCCTCTCCCGTCGGGCGATCTTCGCCCGGGACGGCTGGCGGTGCGCCTACTGCCGGGGTCCGGCCGAGACCATCGACCACGTCTTCCCGCGCAGCCGGGGCGGCCGGCACGCCTGGGAGAACGTCGTCGCGGCCTGCGCCAAGTGCAACCACAGCAAGGGTGACAAGACCCCGGCCGAGCTGGGATGGCGGCTGCACGCCCTGCCGGCCCCGCCCAAGGGCACGGCCTGGCGGGTCCTCGGCCACCGGGCGCCCGACCCGCGCTGGGCCGACTGGCTCGACCTGCGCGACGCCGAAATAGCCGCCTGAATCATCACCCACCCGGTCGGCCGGCTCACTTGGGCGGTCGGGCGGAGACCAGTGAGGCGAACACCACCACGTTGTCGGCGTACCCGGTCGTGCCGCCCACCCACCGACCACCGCAGGTGATCAGGCGCAGGCCGGGGCGGTCGAAGTCGTCGAACACCTGCTCGGTGGGGAGTTCCGACTTGTCGTACCGCTTGACGGAGTTCACCTCGAAGACGGCCACCGAGCGGTCCATCCGGGTGACCTCGATCTCGGCGCCGGGCCGGATGTCGGCCAGGTCGTGGAAGACCGCCGGACCGGTACGGGTGTCCACGTGGCCGACGATGACGGACGGTCCGTACTGGCCCGGGGTGGGGCTCTGGTCGTACCAGCCGGCCTCCTGGTAACGGTCGGGCGGCGGTACGGCGATCGAACCGTCCGGTGCGATCCCGACCCGGTGCACCCGGGCCCGGACGTCCAGCGAGTGGATCGCGACGGCGGTCGGCGGGCTCGGCTCCATGACCGGGAACTTGCGCGGGGGTGGCCGGCTGCCGGAGCTGAAACCGGGCAGGAAGTTGGTGCCGGTCACGTACTGCACCCCGAACCCGGTGATGATCAGGCCCATCAGCACGATGATGATCGGTATCGGTCCGGGGCGTCGGCGTACCTGACGGGTCCGGGTGACCCGCTGGCCGGGCGGCCGGACGGTGCCGACCGCACGGGCCGTCCCGACGGCGTGACCCGATCCGGCCGCCCGGGCCCGGTCGGGGCGGAGCGTTCCGGGTGCGACCCGGTCGGCGGTGTCCGGGGTGACGATGCTCGCCGCCGACGCCTCGGTGGCGAGCCGCGCGGCGAGGCGGCACACCCGGCTGTGCGCCGCCCGGACCGGCGCGAGGCGACCGCCCATCGGCCCGGCTGACTCAGGGGCCCGTCGAGGGCCGACGACGGGCGCTGAACAGCCAGAGGCCGCCGCCGAGCACGATCACGGCCAGGCCGCCGACCAGCACCACGGGGCCGCCGAAGCCGCCGGCCGTACCGCCACCGCCGGTGGCCGGACCCTGGGTCGGCTTGCTCATGTTCACCACGGTCAGGGTGGTGTGCGCGGTATTACCGTTCGGGCAGGTCAGGTTCACGTCGAAGGTGCCCGGCGCCCGGTTGCCCGGAATGGTGACCGCCCCGGTGAGGAAGCCGTTGTTCGGTCGTACGACCACCCGGCCGAACGCCTGCGACTCCACCGTCGCCTGGTTGTTGTTGGTCTGGTCGCAACTGGCCCGGATGTTCACCCGGGTGCCCGGTTGGGCGGTGTTCGGGGTGACCTCCACGAAGGCGTTGCTGCTCTGCATCGGCGTCGGGGTCGGCGCCGCTGCGGCCGGCGTCGCCGGCGCGGCCAGCGCGATCACCCCGGCCGTCGAGAGGAGCGCTCGACGCACTGCTGATCGACTCTGCATGACCTCCCCCTTCCGGCCATCCGGCCGGCCACCGCGTGGTCCGCGTCGCTCAGGGTGTTCCCACCCGGCTCCGCGAATCACGCCCGATCGCGAGGTCGGTCGGCTCCGGCGGCGGACGCTCCGGCTCAGGGGGTGGACTGCTCCGGCAGCGGTGTCACCGGGTGCCAGTTCAGCGGGGACGAGAGGACCATCGTGCTCGACGGCTGGCCGTACGGGGCGAGCCGGTCGATCACCTGCTCGAACGCGTCGATCGACCCGGCCGCGACCTTCAGCACACTGCACGCGTCGCCGGTGATCCGGTGGATCTCCAGCACTTCCGGCCAACCGGTCACGGACGGGTCGCGCAGGATGCAGCGGGGGCCGTAACAGGACATCCGGATCAGTGCCACCACGCTGCGGCCGGCTCGGGCCAGGTCGACATGGGCGTGGTAGCCGGTCACCACCCCGGCCTCCTCCAGCCGGCGGACCCGCTCGGCGACCGCCGGTGGGGACAGGTGCACCCGCCGGGACAGCTCGCTGTACGAGAGCCGGGCGTCGGCCTGCAACTCGCGCAGCAGCGCCCAGTCCATGTCGTCCACGCGACCGACCTTTCCTTCGTGAGGTGATTTCTCAACCTAGCCGCTGATCCGGAGGGTCGGAACGGTCAGGTGCCGTTGGTTCGGCATTCCGTACGAGCCCCCACCGGAGAGATCATGACGCTGGGGCCGACGGAACGCGATGCCGACGGACGGAAAGGGGACTGGCGATGGGGCACACGGAGCGCGGGGCAGCGGCGGTGGCGGCGACCGGGGACCCGGTACCGACCGGCGCGGTGATCCGTACGGTGAACGCCGACGAGCGGGCCGCCCGGGCGGTTGCCAACGCGGGCGAGCCGACGCTGGAGTTCGCCGACCGGACGCCGTACGACGCGTACGTGCACGCCAGCACGCTGCACACGTTGCAGCAGACGCTGAGCAAGGACCCGGGCGAGATGTCGTTCCTGATGATCAGCCAGATCATGGAGCTCTACTTCGGGCTGACCTGCTTCGAACTGCGCGAGACCCGGGAGCGGCTGCGCGACGACGACGTCTGGGGCGCCCTGCCCTCGCTGCGCCGGGCGGCGCTGCACCTGGAGGGGCTGAACGCGGCCTGGCACGGCCTGCGCTGGATGACCCCGGCCGACTTCAACAAGTTCCGCGACCTGCTCGGCGAGGGCTCCGGTTTCCAGTCCGCGATGTACCGCCAACTGGAGTTCCTGCTCGGTCTGAAGACCGCCTCGCTGGTCCGCCCGTTCCGCCGCCAGCCGGCCGTGTACGAGGCCCTGGTCGACGCCCTGCACGCCCCGAGCCTCTGGGACGAGGTGCTGGTGCTGCTCGACCGCCGCGGCTTCGACCTGCCGGCGGCGTTGCTCGACCGGGACCTCACCGAGCCGGCCGAGCCGGACCCGGCGGTCGAGTTGGCCTGGGTCCGGATCTACCGGGACACCGGCCCGGACAACCACCTGCGGATGCTCGGCGAGGCGCTGGCCGAGGTCGGCGAGCAGTTCGGCGACTGGCGTTACCAGCACCTGAAGGCGACCCAGCGGGCGATGGGCGCGAAGGCCGGCACCGGCGGCTCGGGCGGCGTGGCCTGGCTGCAACGGAGCATGGCCCGTACGGTCTTTCCCGAGCTGTGGTCGGCCCGGACGCTGATGTGACGAGCGGCCGACCGACCGGGTACCGGAACCACCCCTTTCGTGAAGTGGACGCACAGATGCACGCTGCCGAAGAAGAAGCCCACCGTCTCGACGCCGCCGATCCGGGGCACCGGGACCTGTTCCTGATCCCGCCGGCCGAGGGCGGCCGGTACGCCGACAGCGCGTACCTGGTCGGCAACTCCCTCGGCCTGCAGCCCCGGGCGACCCGTACCGAGCTGCTGGAGGAGCTGGACAAGTGGGCGGGGCTGGCAATCGAGGGCCACTTCGAGGGGGACCGCCCCTGGACCCCGTACGTCGGTCTGCTCACCGGCCCGGCCGCGCGACTGGTCGGCGCGCTCCCGGCGGAGACCGTGGTGATGAACACCCTCACGGTCAACCTGCACCTGCTGATGGTCTCGTTCTACCGGCCGTCCGGCGCCCGCACCCGGATCGTCATCGAGGACACCGCGTTCCCCTCGGACAGCTACGCGGTCCGCAGCCAGGCCACCTTCCACGGCCTCGACCCCGACGACACGGTGGTACGGCTGCGCGCCCGACCGGGCGAGGAGAACCTGCGCACCTCCGACGTGCTCGACTACCTCGACCGGGAGGGTGACCGGGTCGCCCTGGTGCTGCTCGGCGGGGTGAACTACCTCACCGGCGAGCTGATGGACATCGAGGCGATCACCCGGGCCGGTCACGCCGCCGGTGCGGTGGTGGGCTGGGACCTCGCCCACGCCGCCGGCAACGTGCCGCTGCGGCTGCACGACTGGGAGGTGGACTTCGCCGCCTGGTGCACGTACAAGTACCTGAACTCGGGGCCGGGGTCGGTGGGCGCCGCGTTCGTCCACGAACGGCACCTCGGCAGAACCGACCTGCCCCGGTTCGACGGCTGGTGGGGAAACGAGCCGGCGACCCGGTTCGAGATGACGGCGGAGATCCGGCCGCCGGCCACCGCCGACGCCTGGCAGATCTCCAACCCGCCGATCCTCGCCATGGGCCCGGTCCGGACCTCGCTGGAACTCTTCGACTCCGTCGGCATGGCCGCGCTGCGCGAACGGAGCATCCGGTTGACCGCGTACGCAGAGCGCCTGCTCGACGAGGTGGTCGCGACCCGGCCGATCAGCGTCCTGACCCCGCGTGACCCGCAGCGGCGTGGCGCCCAGCTCTCCCTGCGGATCGGCCGGGGCAGCGCCGCCGACCTTGCCCGACGGCTCCGGTTCGAGCACGGTGTGTTCACCGACTCACGCGAGCCGGACGTGATCCGGGCCGCACCGGTGCCGCTCTACTCGACGTACCACGACTGCTGGCGGCTTGCCGACGCGCTCGCCCGTACGGTCGGGGAGTAGCCCGGCCGGGCGGTATCGCCTCGCCTGCCGGGCGGTGTCCGGTTGCCCGCTATCCGCGCAAAACCCGTCCACGGTACGGCGACGAGGGCCGATCCACGCTCTCGCCGCCGTACCGCACGCAGGTCAGCGGCGGGTGGGATCGCCACCCCGAGATACACGGCGCGCCGCACTCCGATACCGTTGACAACGTCTGAGTCGGAGCGGACCGGCAGCCTGGCCGCCCAACCCTGGGCCGGGTGTTTGGTCCCTATCACGCCTGGGAGCGTTGAGGTTGTCTGCTACCGAGCAGTGGACGGTTACCGACACCTTGCTGTATTTCGTCGGGATCCCGGCCGCCGTGGTGCTGGTGATCGCCGTGCTGGCGCTCGCCGGTAGCGGCGGACGGAGTGCTCGACGGTATCGGCCGGGACGGCCATTCGACTTCACCCCGGTCTGGTTCCTGTCCGCGCCGGAGAACCTGGCCGGATCGGCCGCCGCGGCCCTGCGGGCCAGCGGCCGGACCGCCGAGCTGACCGGCGCGGAGACCGAGACCACGGGTACGCCGAGTCAGGCGGGCACAACGGGAGGCGCAAGTGACCGCTGGTGAGCAGACCATGACGGAGTACAGCCCGGCGCAGCCGGAGCCGACCGGTCACCCGGACGTGCTCGACGGCCCGTTCTCGACCCGCCAACTGCTCCGCATCGACGAGGCGCTCCGCCTCGCCGACCAGGGCAGCGAGTTGACCTTCACGGTCTACGTCGGCGCCCTCGACGAGCCCGTACGCGAACACGCGGTGCGGCTGCTGGACCAGCTCGCCGAGCCGGACCGGTCGGTCCTGATCGCCGTCTCGCCGAACCAGCGGTTGCTGGAGGTGGTCACCGGCGCCGAGGCCCGCAAGCGGATCCCGGACCGGGACGCCAAGCTGGCCGCACTGTCCATGGTGGCCGCCTTCGGTGGCGGCGACCTGGCCGGCGGCATCATCAGCGGCCTCGACCAGCTCGCCAGCCGCGCCGGCAAGGCGTAGGGCAGACCCGCTACACCGTAGACAGAAGACCCGGCCTCGGCACCGAATCGAATCGGTGCCGAGGCCGGGTCTCTTCCGTCTGCTCAGGCGGTCGCGGCGTCCCGGGCCCGAGCCTTGATCGCCCGGACCACACCGTCGCGGCCCTCGGACACCAGCCGGCGCAACGGTGCCGGGTGACCCTCCTGGGCCAACCACTCGTCGGTGGCGGCAACGGTGTCCGCGCTGACCTGGTAGGCCGGGTAGGCCAGGATGACGAACTCCTGGGCGGGCTCGCTGTCCCGGCTCGCCCACACCCGACCGAGCGCCTCGAAGTACCTGCTGGTGTACGGCGCACTCAGCTCCACCTGCGCCGGGTGCTGGAAGCCCTGCAACAGTGCCCGGCTGCGCCAGTTCGGCAGGATCTCGTCGCCGGTCAGCGACGCCCAGACCTCGGCCTTGTGCTCCGGCGTCGGCACCAGCGCACGGGTCAGCGCCGCCTCGCGCTCACCGCTCGCGGTCCGGTCACCGGCCAGCTCGGCGTCGATCTCGGGGATGCCGGCGGCACCGGTGGCGACCAGGGCCCGCAGCAGGGTCCACCGCAGCTCGGTGTCGATGGCCAGCCCCTGCGGCACGTCGGTGCCGTCGAGCCAGCCGCGCAGCGTGGCGAGGTCCTCCTCGGACCGGGCCGCGGAGGCGTAGGCCCGGGCCCAGGCGAGCTGGAGTCCGCTGCCCGGTTCGGCCAGCCGGACCGCGGTCCTGGCCGTACGCGCCAGGTCCGCCCAACCGGTGGGTGCCCAGTCCGGGTCGGCGTACATGGCGAGCGTGCTGGCGGCCTGACGCAGGGTCTGGGTGACCAGGTTGATGTCGCTCTCGGCGGGCAGCCCGGCCAGCACCAGCGCGACGTAGTCGCGGCCGGACAACTCGGCGTCGCGCACCATGTCCCAGGCGGCGGCCCAGCACAGCGCCCGGGGCAGGGACGACTCGAACGCGCTGACGTGCTGCACCACGGTTGCCATCGAGCTCTCGTCGAGGCGCAGCTTGGCGTAGGTCAGGTCGTCGTCGTTGAGCAGCAGCACGTCCGGCGCCGCCACCCCGGCGAGCTGGGTCAGCTCGGTGGCCTCACCGGACACGTCGACCTCGAGCCGGTCCCGCCGGACCAGCCGGCCGTCGCGCAGGTCGTACAGGCCGACCCCGATCCGGTGCGTACGCAGGGTGGGGTAGTCGGCGGGGGCCTCCTGGCGTACGACCACCCGCTGGTAGGTGCCGTCGGCGGCGATCTCCACCTCGGGGCGCAGCGTGTTGACCTGCGCCGTCTCCAGCCACTGGGCGGCGAACTTGCGCAGCTCCCGGCCGGAGGCCGTCTCCAGTTCGGAGAGCAGGTCGTCGAAGGTGGCGTTGCCCCAGGCGTACCGGCCGAAGTAGCTGCGCAGACCGGCCCGGAACGGCTCCTCGCCCACGTACGCGACGAGCTGCTTGAGCACGCTGGCGCCCTTGGCGTACGTGATTCCGTCGAAGTTGACCTCGACCGCCTCCAGGTCGGGCATCTCGCAGTAGACCGGGTGGGTCGAGGAGAGCTGGTCCTGCCGGTAGCCCCAGTTCTTCCGGATGGACAGGAAGGTGGTCCACGCGTCGGAGAACCGGGTGGCGTGCGTGTTGGCCCAGTGGCTGGCCCACTCGGCGAACGACTCGTTCAGCCACAGGTCGTTCCACCAGCGCATGGTGACCAGGTTGCCGAACCACATGTGGGCCAGCTCGTGCAGGATCGTGTTCGCCCGCTGCTCGTACTCGAAGTCGGTGACCTGGGAGCGGAAGATGTAGTGCGTCTCCGAGTGGGTGACGCAGCCGAAGTTCTCCATCGCACCGGCGTTGAAGTCGGGCACCCAGAGCTGGTCGTACTTGGGCAGCGGGTAGCGGACCCCGAACTGCTCGTGGAAGAAGTCGAAGCCCTGCGTGGTGATGAGGTGCAGGTCGTCGGCGTCCATGTGCTCGGCCATGCTGGCCCGGCAGTAGTAACCCATGCTGATGCCGTCGTGGCTGTACCGGACCTCGTGGTACGGGCCGGCGCAGAGCGCGGTGATGTAGGTGCTCATCCGGGCCGACTCGGCAAAGTGGACGGTCTTCGTCGCACCGCCGTCGGTCTCCTCGGCGGTCACCGGCATGTTCGAGATCGCCCGCCAGTGCACCGGGACGGTGGCGTGCCAGGTGTAGACGCTCTTCAGGTCGGGCTGGTCGAAGCAGGCGAACACCCGCTGGGCGTCGGCCGTCTCGAACTGGCTGTAGAGGTAGGTCTCGCCGTCCACCGGGTCGACGCTGCGGTGCAGACCCTGCCCGCTCGCGGAGTAGAGGAAGTCGGCGTCGACGACCAGGGTGTTCTCGGCCGCCAGGTCGGTCAGGGTGAGGCCCGTCTCGGCGGACCAGGTGCCGAGATCGACGGGCGTGCCGTTCAGGGTGGCGGTGCGGACCGAGTCCGCGGCCACCTCGATGAAGGTGCCGGCACCCGGCTCGGCGCAACGGAACCTGACCTCGGTCACCGAACGGAAGGTGCGATTGTCGGCGGCCTGGCCGCCGGAGGTCAGATCCAGGCTGATGTCATACCCGGTGACGTCGAGCAGGCGGGCCCGCTCGGTCGCCTCGACCTGGGTAAGGTTGCGCACTCCCGGCACGTTTAGTCTCCATCCGCAGTTCGCCCGCTGTCCCCACTGACAGCGAAGATCCACCCCCGGTGGCTCCCGTCGAGTGTTTCACGTAGGGGAGCGGGCGGGGGTGGTCCAACTCACGGTCTCATCTCGGTGCTCTTCCGGTACCCCCGGGGTGAAGATTTGTTCAGGTGGGAGGCAATCCGCCTTTTTTGAATAGTGAAGGAGGTCGCCGTGCCCGAGCGCGCGAGCGTCACGATGTACTTCGATCCGGCCTGCCCCTGGGCCTGGATGACCTCCCGCTGGCTGCTGGAGGTGGAGCAGGTCCGCCCGGTCGACGTCGAATTCCGGGTGATGAGCCTGGCCGTGCTCAACGAGGGCCGGGACGAACTGCCGGAAACCTACCGGGAATTTCTCAAGACGGCGTGGGGTCCGGTGCGTCTCTGCATCGCCGTCGAACAGAAGTACGGCCAGAAGGCGGTGCGGGACCTCTACACCGCGCTCGGCAACCGGATCCACCCCGGCGGTGAGAAGCGCGGCCCGGCGCTGTACGAGGCCGCCCTCGCCGACGTCGGCCTGGACCCGTCGCTCGCCGCCGCCGCCGACTCGACCGAGTACGACGAGGCGCTGCGCGCCAGCCACGAGGCCGGCATGCGTCCGGTCGGCAACGACGTCGGCACCCCGGTGATCCACGCCCCCGGCCCGGTCGACGGCGAGACGGTCGCCTTCTTCGGCCCGGTTGTCACCCCGGCCCCCAAGGGCGACGCGGCCGGACGGCTCTGGGACGGCGTGCTCCTGGTCGCCGGCACCCCCGGCTTCTACGAGCTGAAGCGCTCCCGCACGATCGGCCCGATCTTCGACTGACCGGTACGGCCCGGTCCGCCCGGCGGCACCGGGTGGCTCGGCGGTACGGCGTGACCGGGCGGCGGCTCCACTCGTTGGACCCAGCGTCCGTGGCGGTGGTAGCCCCGCCCGGTCACGCCGACTCACCGGAGAGACCCCGATGCCCAAGCACGACCATGATCGTGAGCAGCAGACCGCCCCGACACCCGAGGTGGTGGCCCGAAACCTGGGCGGCGCCTACTGGTCGGTGGACCTCCGGTCGCCGGCACTGCCCGAGCACCTGGCGGATCTGGTCGCCCCGCCGATCGTGGTCGGGGCCGCGCCCGTACCGGCCAGTGCGCTGGTGGCCATGTCGCCCGTGGCACGTCGTCGGGGCGGCCGGCACCGCCGTACCGCACCCACCGGCTGAGGCCCGCCCAGCCGGTGGACACCCGCGGGGGATCCACGCTCCGCGCTCCCGGTGGACCGGTAGCGTCACCGGACATGACGGTCGTACACCCGATCAACCGGGCCTGGATCACCACCGGCGGCACCGGGGCGCAGAACTACGACGAGTTCGCCGACGACGCGGAGATCACCGCGATCATCGAGGCCAACCCGCACAGCGCCCTCGCCATCGAGATGCCCCACCGGGCGCCGGAGAGCCTCGGTCGCTCCTTCGCCGAGGCCCTGCCCGAGGCGGTCGCCCGGCTGGCCGAGGCGAAGGCCGACGGCAGCTACACCCCGGCCGACCGGGTGGTGGTGCTGTACCGGATCAGCTCACCGGTCGACGAGCCCGGTTACGGGCTGTTCGCCCTGGTCGACACCGACGAGATCTCCACCAGCGCGGACGAGCCGGGGCTGGTGATCCGTAACGAGGACGTCTTCATCGCCAAGGTCCGGGAGCGGGTGGCACTCGCCGAGGCGACCGGGCACCTGCTCTCACCCGTACTGCTGCTCCAGACCGGGCGGGGCGACGAGCTGCACGCCGCGCTCGCGGCGGCGACCGACGCGGCCGGGGCGCCCGCGGCGACCGACACCGACCAGGCCGGGCGGACGCACGCCATCTGGCTGCTCGGACCGGGACCCGCCCAGGACGAACTGTGCGCGTTGGCCGGCGCCGGTGAACTGGTCGTCGCGGACGGTAACCACCGCAGCCTGGCCGCACAGACCGGCGGCCTCCCGCGTTTCCTCAGCGTGATCACCACCCCGGCGTCGGTGGCGATCCAGCCCTACAACCGGCTGGTCAGCGAGCTGACCAGCAGCGCCGAGGACCTGCTCGGTCGGCTGCGGGAGGCGGGCGCCCGGGTCGAGCCGGTCGCCGGCCCACCGGCGGTACCGGCGGCCGGCGAACCGGTCCAGCTCTACCTCGCCGGTCAGGCGTACACCGTCACCCTGCCGGCCGGTCCCGGCAACGTGGTGGAGAACCTCGACCACGCCCTGGTCGAGCGGGTCCTGCTGCGCGACGCCCTCGGGCTGGATCCGGGCGACAAGCGGATCACGTACGTCGGCGGCGACTACCCGGCGCAGTGGCTGGCCACCGAGGTCGACTCCGGTCGGGCTGAGCTCGCCGTCCTGATCGCCCCGGTGACCGTGGACGACTTCGTGGCGGTGAACCTGGCCCGGCAGAAGATGCCCCGCAAGAGCACCTGGTTCACCCCGAAGGCCCGTGGTGGCCTGGTGCTGGCGGAGCTGAAGGCATGAGCCGGACGGGCGCGGGTGTGAGCCGCGCCGGCTTGTCGGCGCCTGCGCGTCGCCACCCCGGTGCGGGCTGAGAGACTGCCTGTCATGCGCGTCTACCTGGGATCCGACCACGCCGGCTTCGAGTTGAAGGTGCACCTGGTCAACCACCTGGCCAAGCAGGGCTACGAAGTGGTTGACGTGGGTCCGCACGTGTTCGACCCGGACGACGACTACCCGGCGTTCTGCCTGCACACCGGCGACAACGTGGTCGACGACCCGGACAGCCTCGGGGTGGTCATCGGCGGCTCCGGCAACGGCGAGCAGATCGCCGCGAACAAGGTCGCCGGGGTACGCGCGGCGCTGGCCTGGAGCGTCGAGACAGCCCAGCTCTCCCGGCAGCACAACGACGCGAACGTGGTCGCGGTCGGTGCCCGGCAGCACACCCTGGACGAGGCGACCGCGATCGTGGAGGCGTTCCTCACCACCCCGTTCTCCGGCAACGAGCGGCACGCCCGGCGGATCGAACAGGTCACCGAGTACGAGGAGACCGGCGCCCTGCCGCACCTGCCGTCCTGACCCCCGCCCGTACACCCGAACCGTGGCCGGTGGCCGTTGGAGCAGCATCGCTCCGGCGGCCACCGCTTGTTGGTGGTGCCTGCGCTACCCCGGATGGGCAGTGGGCTTCATTGAGGCGGGTCGCTGACCTCCATACCGTCAGGGAGTCCCCAGTGAGACTCTCTCCGGAAGGCACCCGCCATGCCAGCGACCTCGACCGACGATGCGGTCAGCATCGAACGTGTCAGCAAGACGTACGGCGGTGAGCAGCCGGTCGTGGCGCTGGCCGACGTCGACGTCCGGTTCCTCCGAGGGACGGCGACGGCGGTGATGGGCCCGTCCGGCTCCGGCAAGAGCACCCTGCTGCACTGCGCGGCGGGCCTGGACCGGCCCACCTCGGGCCGGGTACGGATCGGCGCCACCGACCTGTCGTCCATGTCCGAGAAGCAGTTGACCAAGCTGCGCCGCACCCGGATCGGGTTCGTGTTCCAGGCGTTCAACCTGGTGGGCGCGCTGACCGTGGAGCAGAACATCCTGCTGCCGTCGCGGCTGTCGGGCCACCGGCCGGACCGGGCGTGGCTGGACGAGGTGATCGGTCGGGTGGGCCTCGGCGACCGGCTGCGGCACCGGCCGTCGGAGCTCTCCGGTGGCCAGCAGCAGCGGGTCGCGATCGCCCGGGCACTGGTCGGCCGACCCGAGGTGATCTTCTGTGACGAACCGACCGGTGCGCTCGACACGCAGACCGCGGCGGAGGTCCTGACGTTGCTGCGAGCGGTGGTCGACGAGGCCGGGCAGACCGTCATCATGGTGACCCACGACCCGGTCGCCGCGTCCTACGCCGACCGGGTCGTGGTCCTCGCCGACGGCCGGATCGTGCAGGACATGCCGCAGCCCGGCGCCGAACGGATCGCCGAACAGCTGGCGCTGCTCGGCCGCCGGCAACCGGTGGGGGAGCAGCCCGTCGCCGGCCGGCAGCAGGTGGGCGAGCGGCCCGTCACGGGCCAGCAGCACGTCGACAGCCGGCAGCCCGCCACGAGCCGGGAG
Source organism: Micromonospora sp. NBC_01796 (assembly GCF_035917455.1). Classification (NCBI taxonomy): domain Bacteria; kingdom Bacillati; phylum Actinomycetota; class Actinomycetes; order Micromonosporales; family Micromonosporaceae; genus Micromonospora; species Micromonospora sp. NBC_01796. The sequence goes on from NZ_CP109078.1 coordinate 4,433,187, forward strand.
GGCTGAGCCGTGTTCGGACTGGCCGCGCAGATGCTGCGCTTCCGCAAGGGCAGTTTCGTGGCGACGTTCGTCGCGCTCGCCGCCGGCATCATGATCCTGATGGTGTGCGGGCTGCTGGTGGAATCGGGGCTGCGCTACCACGGCCTGCCCCAGCGGTACGCCGGCACGGTCGCCGTGGTCGCCCACCGCGACCTCACGGTGCCCGGGCCGGAGATGTTCGGCGAGACCGAGCCCCCCACCACGGTGGCGCTGCCCGAACGCGGCGGCGTCCCGGACTCGCTGGTCGCCGCGATCGCCGCGGTGCCCGGCGTGGCCGGCGCCGTGGGTGACCGTTCGATCGTGGCCACACTGGCGGCGTCGCCAGGGTTGCCGACCGCCGGCCACGGCTGGGGGAGCGCCGCGCTTGCCCCGTACCGGGTGGTCTCCGGCACGCCACCACGGTCCGACGGTGAGATCGCCGTCGACGCCCGGCTCGCCGCCGGCGGGGGACTCGGTCCGGGCGACACCACGACCATCATCACCGGGGGGAGCACCCACGAGTACCGGGTGACCGGTGTTGTCGACACGGCCGGCACGGACGGCCCGACAGCGGCACTGTTCTTCACCGATGCGCTGGCCGCCCGGCTCGACCCGCACCCGGGCCGGGTCGACGCGATCGGCGTGCTCGCCGAGCCGGGCGCCGACCGGTCGGCCGTGATCGCTGCGGTGCGCCGGGTGGCGGCCGACGCGCAGGCGAAGACGTACACGGGGGTCGAGCGGGGGCTGGCCGAGCAGCCCGAGGCGGCAGCCGCGCGGGCGCTGACCGTGGAGGCCGGCTCCGCGTTCGGCGGCTACGCCGCGATGATCATCATCTTCGTGGTCGCCGGGACGGTCGGCCTGTCGGTCCGGCACCGCCGCCGCGACCTCGCCCTGCTCCGGGCGATCGCGGCGACTCCGGGACAGGTGCGGCTGATGATCCTCGGCGAGGTGGGCCTGCTCAGCCTGCTCGCCGCCGTGGTCGGCGTACCCGCCGGTTTGGCCGCCACCGCCTGGACCAGGGACCAGCTCGTGACCCGGGGGTTCGTCCCCGACACCTTCACCCTGCGCGGCGGCGTCCTGTCCGCGCTGGCGGTGACCGTGGCGGTGGCCGCCGTCGCGCTGGTCTCCGCCTGGATCGCCGCGCTGCGTACCACCCGGATCCGGCCCACCGAGGCGCTGGGTGAGGCGGCCGTCGAGCCGGCCCGGGGCGGCCGGACCCGGCTCGTGTCCGGACTGGTGTTCCTGGCCGGTGGGGTGTCCCTGATCGGTCTCACCGGCGCCACCGACGGTCAGGCCGCGATGGGCGCCGCAGTGGGCATGCTGTACACGTTCGTGCTGGCGATCGCGCTCCTCGCGCCGTGGATCAACCAGGCCGCCGCCCGGCTGCTCGCGCCGGTCCTGGGGACCGTCTGGGGCAACAGCGGATACCTTGCCGCCGCGAACCTGCGGGCGAACGCGCGCGGCATGGTCGCCGTGCTGACCGCGCTGGTCCTCTCCGTCGGGTTCGGCGGCACCGTCTGGTTCCTCCAGGACAACCTGGAACGCCAGACGGTGCTCCAGAGCCGTGACGGCACGCTCGCCCAGCAGGCGCTGATCGGCGGCGGCGGTCTGCCCACGTCGGCCGCCGAGCAAGCCCGCCGGATTCCGGGGGTGCTCGCCGCGACCGGGGTACGCCGCACGTCGGTGATCGTGCCCAACACGTTCGAGGCCCAGGCGGTGGTCGCCCAGGGCATCGACCCCCAGGGTGCGGACCAGACCATGGACCTGCGCGTACGGTCGGGAACCCTCGCCGACCTGCGTACCGACACCGTGGCGGTGTCCAGCTCACAGGCGGAGTCCTCGGGCTGGCGGCTCGGCGGCGACGCGCGACTGTGGCTCGGCGACGGCACACCCGTCACCCTGCGGATCGTCGCGATCTACGACCGGGGCTGGGGATTCGGTGACGTCACCCTGAGCACCGAGACGCTCGCCGGCCACACCGTGACCGACCTCGACGACCACGTCCTGATCCGTACCGCACCGGGCGCCGACGTCGGCGCGGCCCTGGCCGACCTCGCCGGTGGATACCCGGCGAGCACCGTGATCGGCACCGACCGGCTCACCAGCGAACTCGCCCGGGACCTGGCGATCAGCGCCTGGCTGAACAAGCTGCTGATCACCGTGCTGGTCGGGTACGCGGTCCTCGCGGCGGCCAACACGTTGAGCATGGCGGCTCTGGCCCGTACCCGCGAGCTGTCCCTGCTGCGGCTGGTCGGGGTGACCCGAGGCCAGGTGAGGCGGATGGTCCACGCCGAACAGGCCGGCCTGCTCGGCGTGGCGATCTCCATCGGCGCGGCGATCGCGGCGGTCACCCTCTCGTCGATCGTCAACGCCGTCGCCGGGCAGCGCATCCCGTACGTGCCGGCCCCCGGCTGGATCACCATCGTCGCCGGCACGGTCACTCTCGCGCTGGTCGCCACGATGCTGCCGATCGGCCGGGTGCTGCGTACGCCGCCGGTCGAGGGGATGGGCATCCGTGAGTAGGCCCCCCGGTCCGTCAGAGGCCGCCGACGCGGGTTCCGCAGGGGCGTACCGGGTCCAGGGTGAAGTCGACCGTCGAGACCAGGCCGGCGGTCACCACCTGCCGCTTGCCCTGCGGCTTCCAGCCGTCCTGGGCGACGATCATGTCGTACCGGCCCCGGGGCAGCCAGATCGCGTACCGGCCCCGGTCGTCGGCGCTCACCGTGTAGCCGGTGCCCGGATCGCTGGCCAGGTTGATCTGCACCGTCGCCGGCACCGGCACCGGGTCGCCCGTACACGGCTGGCCGAGCACGGTGCCCTGGATCTTGCCCCAGCTCGGTGGCGGCGCGACGTTCGTCCGGATCGCCACGGTCGGCGTCGGGTAGGGGACGTCCGCCCGGATCCCGACCGCCGCGGCGTAGCCGCCCGGTTGGTCGACCCCGTTCGCCGGGGTGGCGGTCAGGCCGACCGTCACCACCTTCGACTCGCCCGGTGCCAGGGGGAAGGCGCCCGGCGCCAGGGCCAGCCACGGTACGTCGAGGTTCTCGTCACAGGACTCCAGTCCGCCGAGCCGTTCCGCCTCCCCGGACGGCTCCCACGGTTGCGGCATCCCGCCGAGCTTGTACGCCCCGCACGCACCCGCGCCCCGGTACTGCGCGAACTGCGACGCGGGCAGTTCCCGCCAGCTACCCAGCGCCGGGTTGTACGCGATGGTGCGGTTGGTGATCGCGTCCTGGTCGGCGAGGATCCCACCGTTGATCACCAGCAGCCCGCCGGCGGCGGCGTACTGGGAACCCCAGAGGGCCACCGGTGGTACGGGCAACGGGGTCCAGGCGTCGGTCGCCGGGTCGTAGACGTACGCGTCGTTGGTCGGTTCGTCGGCGCTGCCACCGGCGCAGTAGACCTTGCCCGCGACGCCGGCGCAGGAGACCCAGGAGACCTCGCGGGGATAGGCGGCCCCGGTACGGAACTCCTGCGTCGCCGGGTCGAAGATCACCAGATCGGCCGACCTTTCGCAGGACGCGTCGACACAGCCGCCGACCAGGTAGACCCGGCCGTCGACGACCGCCGTGCCGGCGGCGGCCCGGGGGGCCGGGTTCGTCACCCCGGAAAGCCGCTGCCAGGTCCCGCCGGTGCTCAGGTTGTAGACGACGACGTCCGGCAGCGGGGGTGCGTTCCAGTCGTCCTCGTCCTCCTCCCAGCCGCCGACCACGTAGATCCTGTCGCCGTACACCGTCACCGACGGCTTGGCCCGTCCGATCGGCAGGTCCGGCAGGGGACTCCAGGTGTCGGCCGTCGGGTCGTACACCGTCACCTGGCGGGCGTTGCCGATCCCGATGCCACCGCCGACTGAATAGACCTTCCCGTCGAGCACCGCGGCAGCGTTGTCGAACCCGGCCGACGGCAGGTCGGCGATCCGTTGCCAGCTCTCGTCCTCCCCCACCGTTCCGGTTCGCGCCCCGGCTCTGGGCGCGGCCGGCGATGCGAACGGGCCCGGTCGGCTGATCCGGGAGGCCGTACTGACGCCGGTGAGCTTCCGTTCGACCAGTGCCGCGCCGGGCCGGGAGAGCAGGTCGAACGTGCCGGGCCGCTCCAGCAGTTCCACCTGCGCCGGAGCGGTCCCGGTGTTGGTCACGGTCACCGTGGCGGTACGGGTGCTGCCGTACGGCTGGTGCATCTCGACACCGCCGGAGCTGACCGTGAGCCGGCCCGCCCGGAGCGCGAAGTCGGCCCGCCTGACGGCGTTCGCGACCACGGTCACCCCCGCACCCGCGGTGGCGTACGCCGACCGGCCGGCCCGGAACTGGAGGCTGCCGAGACGGTCGGAGAAGAGCCAGTAGAACCCGTCGGGCAGGTTCGGGTCGTCCGAGGTGGCCGCGGACAGCCCGTACGGGTGCCCGGGCAACCAGTCGGCCCGGATCACCCGGACGCCGTTGAGTGCCGTACCGGTGTTGTGGTCGGTGGTGAACCCGACAACCAGGCCGCCCGGCACCGGCTCGCATCCACCACCGGCGGCGGCGCGGTAACCGGGGGCAGTGCAGTCCGCGCCGACCGGCACGGCGATGTTCGCGGTCCGGCCCGTGGCCCCGACCTGGAGCGCGGTGGTGACCGGCGGGTAGCCGGGGTACCGGGCGGTGGTGGTGACCTGGTAGGTGGTGCTGCCGGGCACGGTGAAGCTGAACGCGCCGGTGAACGGGTCGGTGAAGACCGGGCCGCCGGGACGGCCGGGGATGTCGATCGCGGCGTACAGCGGCCAGCGGTGGCCGGAGCCGTCGCTGACCCTGCCCGAGACGGTCACGGTCGGCGCCGCGACCAGGGCGAAGTCGCGGGTGACGGACCCGTCGACGGGAACGGTCACCGGCTCGGTCCGGGCGACGAAGCCGTACGCGGCGGCGGTCAGCCGGTGCTGACCGGCCGGCAGCGACAACACGTAGCGGCCGTCGGGGCCGGTGGTGACCGTGTGGTCGGCGGTGCTGACCGTGGCGCCGCCGATCGGGGCGCCGTCGGCCGCCGCGGTCACCGTCCCGGTGACCTGGCCGACCGGTCCGCGGGGGGCGGCCTTGACCGCCTGGTACGCGTTCAGCCGGCCCTCGCCGAAGGTGTTGTTGTCGTCCACGGTCCCGCCGCACTCGACCGAGTCCACGTCGGTGGCGGTGTTGTCGAGCAGTGCTTCGGTGGCGGCCAGGTCACCGCGCAGCGTCGGCGACGCCGACCAGATCAGCGCCACCGTTCCGGCGACGTGCGGGGCCGCCATCGAGGTGCCGCTGAAATAGGCGTACGCGTTGCCCGGCACGCTGGAACGGATCTCCTGCCCGGGGGCGGCGATGTTCGGTTTGATGCCGCCGTCGACCGTGGACGCGCCCCGGCTGGAGAAGTCGGCGATGCTGTTGTCGATGGCGTACGCACCAGCGGAGTAGGAGTTGGGGTAGTCGCCGGGGGAGCCGGCGGTGCCGCACTCGGGGCCGGCGTTGCCGTTGGAGAAGTTCGGGAAGATCCCGACCGCCCGCCAGGCGTCGACGGTGTCGGCGTACCAGCGGTCGCCGGAGCCGCCGCCCCACGAGTTGTTGACGATGTCGGCGTGCAGGTCGGGACGGGGGTTCTGGCCGTTCGCGTCGGTCGGAGCGAGCACCCACTGACCGGCGGCGAGCAGCGAGGCGTCGGAGCAGCTACTGCTCTCGCAGCCCTTGGCGGCGATCCACTTCGCGCCGGGCGCGACCCCGATCTGGTTCTCCGGGCCGTCGTCGCCGACCATGGTCCCCATGGTGTGGCTGCCGTGCCCGTCGTTGTCGCAGGGGTTGGCGTCGGGGCAGGCCTTGGCCGGGTCGTACCAGTTGTAGTTGTGGTCGAAGCTGCCGCCGCCGAGGTTGCCCCGGTACTTGCCGACCAGCGCCGGGTGTTCGTAGTCCACCCCCGTGTCGATGTTGGCGACCACGACGTCCGCACCCCGTACGCCCAACTCGTCCCAGACCCTCGGCGCCTCGATGCTGGTCAGACCCCACTCGGCGGCGTCGACCCCGGCCCGCGCGACCGGCTTCGCCGGCTTCGGCTCGACCAGCTCGTAGCTGCGCGAGGGTGCGATCCGCTCGACCTCGGGGCGGGCCGCGATGGCGTCGACCAGCGCCCGGTCGCCCTCGACCCGGACCGTGTTGCTGATCCAGTACGCGGTGTGCCGGGCCTTCCGGTTGCCCAGCTCGGCGAGCAGGCCGCGCTGGGCGGTGCGGGCCGTGTCCGTGAGCCGGCGGTACACCTCGGCGGCCCTCACGTCCGGGTTGCCGAGCCGGGCCGCGCCGGTCAGATCGGCCCGCTCCCTCAGGTAGACCAGGAAGGTGGTGCTGGTACGGGTCGCCAGCGCGGCCGACACCTCCGGGCTGACCGGGGCCGCCGCTGTCCGCGTACCGGTGGCCAACGTTCGTCCGCCCGCCTCGGTACGGCCGGCCGGTTCTGCGCCGGCCTGCGCGGGCAGCGCCGTGACGGCGAGTACGGCGGCAAGCATCACGGCGTACCGGTGCCAGAGTCCGCCGCCGTTCCCGCCGGGTTTGGGTTGTGAAGCCGACATCCGTGCCCCCTGCCTGAGGCCCCTGGCCCCAGCGCCGGTGGCGGGTGCCGATCAGGCACGGAGCGACCACCATTGGCACGCCGGAATGTCCGGCTCGGACGGGCTTGGGACACCGTTTTGTGCGGAACGTACGGATCGGATTTACGCAGAGTCACGACTCGTACGGCAACACGAGTGACCGATCTACGACAGCCAGCCAACCCGATCGGCGCCCACCCTCCGGCAACCGGCCGCCCCACCCCACCCGATCGCCCACGCGCCGCACCCCCCACCCCACTCCGCCCTCCCCGTCCCTCCGCCCCGTCCCGCCCCGCCCCGTCCCGCCCCGTCCCTCCGCCCCGTCCCGCCCCGCCCCGTCCCGTCCCGTCCCGCCCCGCCCCGTCCCTCCGCCCCGTCCCGCCCCGCCCCGTCCCGTCCCGTCCCGCCCCGCCCCGTCCCGTCCCGTCCCGTCCCGTCCCGTCCCGTCCCGTCCCGCCCCGTCCCGTCGTCGATCTTGCAGTTGTGGTTCCCGGTAACGCCTGTTTCACGGCTTTTGGGAACAGCCATAACTGCAAGATCGACGACGGGGCGGGACGGGGAGCAGGGGACGGGGGAGCAGGGGGCGAGGGGAGGGGGACGGGGCTAGCGGGGGTTGCGGGGGAGGTCTTCGCGGGGGACCCAGTTGCGGCGGATCACGACCACGCGCTGTTCGGCCTCGGCCAGGTCGGCTTCCGTCGGGCGGGAGGCGTCGCGGGCGCGCATCGCGGCGCTGACGCCCACCTGGGAGGCACCCGAACCGATGAGACCGCGCAGCCCACGCTCACTGTCCCGATCGTCGCCGCCGTGCCCGCCGCTGCCGCCGTGCCCGCCGGTGCTGCTGCGGCTTCCGCCGGTCCCGGGGCCGTGGGCCGTGCCGCCGGTTCCACCGCTGCGATCGGTGCCGGACCAGCGGCGGGGGGCGTCCTGTTCCGGGGTCGGGTCGTGGACCTCCGAGGTGGTCGCCGTCCGGCCCTCGGTGGTTGGCTCGTCGCCACCGTCGGGACCGCCGGGATTGTGTCGGAGCCGGCGACGCCGACGCTCGGGATCAGCCATCTGCCGACCGTACCCGTCCGGCGGGCCACCTGGGCGATCCAGCGCCGGGCGGTCCATGAACCCCGATTCCGAGCCGGTAGGCGGACGGTCGGCGGGCCACCCGGGTCGCCCGATCTTGCCGGCGGGGAGGTGGTCCATCGATGCCGGCGCGGCGGATGCTTCGCGGGCTGGTTACCCTCGAATCGGGACGGGTCACCGGCCCGATGGGGGAGGACAGGGACAGATGGCAGACCAGACGCAGCCGTGGGCCGAGCAGACCGTCGAGGTGCCACCGCAGCGGGACGGCTTCCGGCGCGGAGTGGCACCGGTCGCTCCGCGGGCCCCGCGTACCGAGCGCAGCACCGAGTCGTTTCCGGTCGCTCCGCACGAGGAGACAGGCACCGGCTGGCCGGTGGTGGACGAGGAGCCACGACAGCGGCTGCCGCTCGCGTACCACCTGCGACAGTTGCGTATCGGCGGGCACTGGAGTGCCCTCGGTGGGCTCTTCGCGTTCGTCTGCTGGGGGATCTGGGCGATCTCGGCCCGTGGGGACTTCACCAGCCCGGTGGTGGCCTTCCTGCTGACGCTGCTGGTGGCGGTGGGCCTGTTCGCCCTGGCCCGGCTGCTCGGCCGGGTCGTGCTGGAGCGGCAACTGGGCCGGGTACGGCGCAGTGCCCGAGGCGCTCACCTGGTCGCCGGGGTGTTCCTGACCGGTGTGGGGGTGGCGTACCTGCGCCAGACCGAGTGGGTGGTCGACGCCTGGAACTGGGTGGCAGGTCTCTGACCCACAGACCTGCCCGGTCACTGCTCCACCCGCCTGCAAGGTCTGCGGCACGACCGGCAGGCGCGCTCAGACGTGCAGGGCCACCTCGGCCTCGATCTCGACCGGGATGCCGAACGGCAGTTCCGCCATACCGACCGCGCTGCGCGCGTGCGCCCCGACCTCCGGTCCGAAGAGTTCCAGGATCAGGTCGGAGCAACCGTTGATCACGGCCGGCTGCTGGTTGAACTCCGGGGCGCTGCGGACCATGCCGAAGATCCGTACCCAGGCCCGGATCCGGTCCAGGTCGCCGAGGGCGCGTTGCAGGCTGCCCAGCATCGACAGCGCGGTCATCCGGGCGGCCTCGTAACCGTCCGGCACGTCGAGGTCGAGGCCCAACCGGCCGAGCTTGCCGCCGATCGAACCGTCCGGATTCTGCGGCGAGTGCCCGGAGATCAGCGCCCGGTCACCGAGGACCCGTACGGGCTGGAACGGCAACTGCACCCCGGGTGGGGGTTGCATCGCCGGCGGCAGGACAAGTCCCAGCGATTCGAGCCTGCGCGCTACCTCGCCCATGTCGTCTCATCTCCGGTTCCCGGTCGCGGCTGCCGATGACCATGAAGGTACCCCGCCGTCGGACGGGGAGCGGTTGACCGGTCGACATCCTCCGGTGAAGTAACACCGCGTCGGGCCGGGTCCGCCCGCGCGAATCGACGGGACAGCGGCGACGGGGCCCGATCAATACGCTGTCGGCAACCGGACGACCGCGCAACGTTGTGGGCGTGCCGGTCGTTAAGCATGTGCCTGATTCCAGGCCAGTCGGGGTCTGACCATCCCGGCCCGCGCTCCCCGGAGGTCGAGACCGGTGGTTCTGCTCAGTGTGATCATCCCGGTGTACCGGGTCGAGGAGTACCTCACCCGGTGTCTGGATTCGGTCCTGCGGCAACCGTTCACCGACCTCGAGGTGGTCGCCGTCGACGACGCCTCGGACGACGGCTGCGCCGAGATCCTGGCCCGGTACGCGGCCACCGAGCCCCGACTCCGGGTGGTCACCCTCGACCACAACCAGGGGCTGGGAGCCGCCCGCAACGCCGGCCTGGCGAGCGCGACCGGGACGTACGTCTGGTTCGTGGACAGCGACGACTGGCTACCGGACGGCACCCTGACCGCGGTCGCCAACCGGCTCACCCAGACCCGCCCCGACCTGCTGGTCACCGGGTTCAGCCGGGTCTACTGGGACGGCCGGGTCCGGACCGAGTCGGTGTCGAGGGCCGCCGGGCCGCCCGGCTCGCCACCGGTGTTCGCGCTGCGGGACCGACCCGCCCTGCTCTCGGTACTGCACATCGCCTGCAACAAGATCATCCGGCGCCGGTTCCTCACCGACCTGGGTCTCACCTTCGCCGACGGCTGGTACGAGGACGTCTCGTTCAGCTTCCCGCTGATGATCGCGGCCGAGCGGATCAGCCTGCTCGACCGGGACTGCTACGTCTACCGGCAGCGCCGTACCGGCGGGATCACCCACACGGTTAGCGGCCGCCACTTCGAACTCTTCCCGCACTGGGACCGGGTCTTCGCATTCCTGGCCGAGCGCCCGGAGATCCCCGCCGAGCTGCGCGGACAGATCTTCCAGCGGATGATCTGGCACTTCCTCCAGGTGCTCGGGCACGCCCAGCGGGTGCCGGCAGCCCGCCGCCGGGAGTTCTTCACCGGCATGGTCGTACGGTTCCGCAAGCACCGGCCGGTGACCGGGTACCAGGTGCCGCCGGGCGCGGCCGGGATCAAGCACCGGCTCGTCGCGGGTGGGGCGTACCGGCTGTTCGAGGCGTTGCGCCGGGCGAACCGGGTCGGCGGCGTACTGGCCCGTCGGCGTACGCCGGTGCGCAGCGGTGCGGGCGTACATCCGGCGGCGACGTCCCGGGTCTGGCCGGCAGGTGAGGTCTCCATTCCGGGCGAGGTGGTCGTACCCCGGAAGAAGGTCAATCCCGGGGAGCTGCCGGACCGGGTGCGCTGAAACGACCGCCGCGCCGCCCGTCCGAGCCTGCGGTACGTCCCGTCCGGCCCCGCCCCGGCCGACGCGGGGGCAGCCCGTGCTCGCCCAGCGGACCGACCCGCCACCCCCGCCGGGCGCACTCGTCCAGCAGGTACGGCAGCGCCGCCAGACTCGACCGCCAGGCACCGGGGGCGGAGGCGCAGTCGGAGTCGTGCAACAGGATCGTCCCGCCTCCGTTCAGCCCGGTACGCAGCGTGGCGAGCACCGAAGCCGGTGTGGCGGTACGGGTCCAGTCCCGCCCCCAGCAGGTCCAGAGCACCGGGCTCAGGGCCAGCCGGTGAGCCGCCAGCAGGGCCGCCGCACTCAGCACCCCGTACGGCGGGCGGTAGAAACGGGGCGTCTGGCCGGTGGTCTCCTGGACCAGGTCCCGCGCCCGCAGCAGGTCATGATGGGTCGAGTACGGCCCGCGCAGCAGCAGGTTCCGGTGCGCCCACCCGTGCACGGCCACCTCGTGACCGGCTGCGGCGAGGTCCCGCCCCACCGACGGCGCGTCGGCCAGGGTGGAACCGAGCAGGAAGAACGTCGCCCGTACCCGGTGGGCGGCGAGTGCCTCGGCGAACCGTGGGGTGGAGGCCGGGTCCGGGCCGTCGTCGAAGGTCAGCGCCACATGGTCGGTGGTCCCGAATCCGCTGAGCCTGGGGAAGAGCCGCAGGCGCAGGCTCGGCAGCACGGTGACCGCCGGTACGGCGTTCGCCACCGCGCCGAGCGTGGCCATCAGCGCCGCCCGCCGCCCCGACCGGCGCTGACCACCGTTCATGCCGTCGGCCCGCCGGGCCCGGGGGTGGCACCGGGCCCGGAGTCAACCGCCGCCGGGCCCGCCTCGAGCCCCCCACCAGCCGTCCTCCACCAATCCACGCCCCCACTTACCCCCTCCCCACCCCCTCATGCCCCTTACCTCCCGCTTTCTCCGCTGCGCTCCTGCCGTTCTCTCCGCTGCGCCGGGACGATGCGTGCCTGATCGAGACCGTTCACTCCCGACCGGCGGGCGGCGCGGGTGGCGTGGGTGTCACGGTGACGCGTCTTTTGGCGAGGAGGGCGTCCAGGACCAGGAAGGCGAGCAGGGTCGCCCCGAAGGTGGGCAGCGCCCAGGCGAGGGCGGCCACGAGGAGCAGGGCGAGAACGAGCAGGGGACGGGGCAGGAAGCGCCAGGTGCCGCGTTCCGGTGGCGGGCCGACGAACGTACGCCGGTCGGACCGGGTGGGTCGACGCTGCCACCACATCCGGTAGCCCCACACGATGACGCAGAGCAGACCGATCGCGAGCGCGCCGAGCAGCACCTGGTTGACCCAGCCGAAGAGCCGGCCCATGTGCGCCTGGATGCCCAGCTTGCTCAGCTGGGCGAGCAGCGGCCAGTCGGCGAAGTCGCTGCGGGCGACCGGTCCGGTGACCGGGTCGACGGCGAGCTGGTCGAGCCGTACCGGCCAGGTGTAGTCCGCCTGGGTCACGGTCCAGGCCAGACCCGGCTCGGCCGGCGTGATGATCTCGACCGGCCCGGTGAGCCCGGCCTGGCGGGCGTGTCCGAGGACCCGCTCCACCGCGGCCGGGTCGATCGCCGTCGGGTCCGCCCCGGCCGAATGGTGCTGCCCGTGCGGACCCGGCGCACCCTCGGGCAGGGCCAGGTCGAGCGTTGGGGATTTCGCGTCGAGCGCGGTCAGCGCGGTGTCGAAGTGGGCGCCGGCCCAGCGGGACCAGGTCAGACCGGTCGCGGAGAGCACCAACAGGCCGACGCTGAGCCAGACCCCGGTGGCGGCATGCCAACCCCGGGTACGGCGTACGTTGCGCGCGGCCAGGTCGGGCAGCAGTGCGCGCCGCAGGCGGGACCGACCCCGTCGGTGTTGCCGGAGCCAGAGCACCAGTCCACCGGCGACCAGCACCCAGAGCCAGCTCGCCGCCAGCTCGGAGTACATCCGACCGAACCAACCGAGGTGCAGGTTGCGGTGCAGGTCGTCGAGCCAGGTGGTGAGCGGGGTCGAGCCGAACCAGGTGACCAGGGTGCCCCGGACCCGCGCGGTGTACGGGTCGACGTACACGGTGTGTTGTCTGTCGCCGAGTTCGGGCAGTGCGAAGACCACCTGCGTGGTGGTGTCCGGCGCGGTGGCCGGGATGACCGTGGTGAGCGTGCCCGTGGGATGTGCCGCCCGTGCCGAGGCCACCTGTTCGGCCAACGGCCGGGCCGGTCCGGCGACGGCGGCGACCCGCAGTTCGTCGGCGTAGACGAGGCTGTCGAGTTGCGGGGTGAACACGTACGCCAGGCCGGTCAGCGCGGCCACCACCAGGAACGGGGCGACCAGCACCCCGGCGTAGAAGTGCAACCGTCGCAGCAGCGGTACGGCGAACCAGGCCCGCTCCCGTGTCCGCTGCATCGTCCCGGGGGTCGACCCATCCGACGGCTCGGGCGATCGCTCGTGCAGTGGCTCGTCGGACAGCTCGAGCGGTGGTCTGTCATCCGGTCCGGCGGGTGGTTGGAGGTCGGCAGCGGTGGACACGGGTCGGCTCCTGTCGTCGATCGACTCAGGTGCGCACTCCGTGATCCCACGCGCCGCCGGACGGGACCCCGGACCCGGAGCCAACCGTCGGCGTGGCGGCTCGGGCCGTGCGCGGACGTACCGCAATGGACGCCCGCACCGATAGTCGCCCCCCACCCCCCTTTAGTTCCCCACCCCCCAAATCCCCCCACCACACCCGCCCCCACCGCGTTGATCATGAAGTTAGCGACCCGCCGAGCGTCAAAACTCGTCGCTAACTTCATGATCAACGGAAAGGGGTGGGGTGGGGGTGGGGGTGGGGGGTGGGGGTTAGTGGTTGTGGCGGGCGTATTTGGCGCGGAATTTTTCTACTCGGCCGGCCGTGTCCAGGAGGCGTTGGCGGCCGGTCCAGAAGGGGTGGCTGGCGGAGGAGATCTCGACGTCGATCACGGGGTACGTGTTGCCGTCGGTCCACTCGATGGTCCGGTCGCTGTTCCCGGTGGAGCGGGTGAGGAAGGCGAAGTCGGCGCTGCGGTCGCGGTAGACGACGTAGCGGTACTCGGGGTGGATGTTGGGCTTCACTGTGGTTCGGTTCCTTCCGAAGGTGATTCGAGTTCCCGTTCCTCGTCGGGGAGCGGGAAGCAGCCGGCGAACGGGTCGGGATAGGTCATCCATTCCAACTCCCCGTCGGCCAACTCGGTGTCGCTGAGCAGGCAGCCGGCGAGCAGCCGGTGGATCTCCACCGGGTCGAGGTCGAGCCCGATGAAGACCAGGTGGCTGTGCCGGTCCCCGTAGTAGGGGTCCCAGTCCAGGTCGGCGGCGAGCCGGCGCTGGTCGCTCGCCCCGGTCCAGCGTTCCGGCGGCAGGTTCACCAGCCAGCGACCGAGGGTGCCGAGGTTCAGGCCACCGCCGGCGAACTCCCAGGCGACCACGGTGTCCGGTTGGCTGGCCAGCCAGAGGTGGCCCCGTGAGCGCAGCGCCTCCCCGGTCACCGTCTCCAGCACGTCGTGCAGCCGGTCCGGGTGGAACGGGCGGCGGGCGCGGAAGACCGCGGAGACCACACCGGAGTCGGCCAGTGGTTCGTGTACGCCGAGCGGGTAGCCCTCGATGCCACGGGCCAGTACGCCGGGCGTCTCCGGACGGTGCCGGTGGGTGTGCCGCAGTTGCCGGCTCAACGCGGTGGCGTCGACGAGTCCGTCGTCGGCGGCGGTGACGTGTACGGCCCACGGCGCGATCCGGTGCAGCAGGATCGCCAGCCGGTCGGTGTCGTACGCGCCGTCCGGGGACTGTCCCCAGAGCACCACGGTGTCGGCGTACTCGATCTGTCGGGTGATCACGTCGGCGAGTGCGCGGTCGTCGTCCACGGCTGCCTCGATGCCGAGGGTGACCAGGTCGTCGGTGCTCCCCAGGCCGTCGAGCAGGTGTTCGGCGTCGACCACGGTCGCGTACGAGTCGACGCGTACGAGGTCGGCGAACGGCACTCCGTCGAGCAGGTGGTGGGCGCAGGCGGCGGCCACCGCCTCGGGTTCGACCACCTCGGGCAGCATCAGCACCAGGTCCCGCCGGGGGTGGGTGCGGGCCAGCCGGGCGACGGTGGGCAGGACGTCCTCGCGCAGGGTGCACGACACGCAGCCGTGCGCCAGGGTGACCGACTCGTCCTCGACGATCCCGGTGTGGTCCCGGACCACCCGGCGCACGTGGCCGTCCCGTACGCCGGTCAGGTCGTGCCGGACGAGCAGCAAGGTCGGGTCGTCGGCGAGCAGGGCGCGGGCGACGGCGAAGGTGGCCCCTGGCCAGAAGCCGGAGAGCACGGTGACCGCCGGTCGCAGGTCGGTCCGGGACTGCGTGACACCCGCCGGGGCAAGCGATGACGACATGCGGGTCCTTCCATCCGAAATGAAAATCGTTGTCATCATGGCATGGTGCGGGGGAGGATTCCCATCCACCCGGGGTGTGAAAATGAAAACGGTTTCCGTTAGGGTGTGGGCCGAAGGAGGAACACCATGTCCAGACGATGTGCTGTCACCGGTGCCGCACCGAGCTTCGGCAACGCCGTTTCCCACTCCCACCGGCGCACCCGCCGCAGGTGGAACCCCAACCTCCAGCGCCACCGCTACCGGGTGGCCGGCGAACGACGCTTCGTCACGCTGACGCTCACCGCAAAGGCGCTGCGTACGGTCGACCGCAAGGGGATCGACCGGGTCGTCGCCGAGCTGCGGGCTCGCGGGGTCAGGCTCTGATGGCCCGCCAGACCGACGTCCGCCCGGTGGTCAGGCTCAAGAGCACCGCCGGCACCGGCTACACGTACGTCACCCGGAAGAACCGGCGCAACAACCCGGATCGGCTGGTCCTGCGCAAGTACGACCCGCTGGTACGCCGACACGTCGACTTCCGTGAGGAGCGCTGATGGCCCGCCGGAGTCTCGGCACCCGGCAGGCCAGACGGGCCGACCTGGTGGCCCGGTTCGCGAACCGTCGCGCCGAGCTGAAGCTGCTGATCAGCCACCCCGACACCGATCCGGGAGTGCGGGCCGAGGCGGTCCGGCGGCTGGGCCGGCTGCCCCGCGACGCCAGTCCGGTCCGGCTGCGGTGTCGCGACCAGATCGACGGTCGCCCGCGCGGGGTGCTGTCCCGGTTCGGGCTGTCCCGGGTCCGGTTCCGCGAGTTGGCGTTGCGCGGCGAACTGCCCGGCATCCGCAAGGCGTCCTGGTAGCCGGCCGGCCGAGGGGACGAGAACAGGGATGAGAGCGGCCAAGCTCCTGACCGGCGCGGTCGCCGTCGTCGGGCTGCTGTCGGGATGTACGGCCCCGGTCGCGTTCACCGCGACCGCTGACCGGATCCAGGTGGTCACCACCACCGGGATCCTGGCGGACCTGGTCCGCAACGTCGGCGGCGACCGGGTACTGGTCGACTCGATCGTGCCGGACAGCGCCGACTCGCACACGTACGAGCCGACGCTGCGGGACGTACGCAACATCGTCTACGCGGATCTGGCCTTCAGCAACTACCTGCTGCTGGAGGCCCAGTCCGTGGTCAGGACACTGGACGCGAACCTCCGTCCTGAGGTACCGAACATCTCGCTCGCCGAGGGGGCGACCAAGTACGCCGCCGAGATCATCCCGATGGTCGAGGACGCCTCCCTGGACACCATCTGGCTCGGCCTGCGGGTACGCGGGACCGGCCAGCGGTACGGCGCGAACCGGTCCTCGGACATCCTGCTGTCGGCGACCGAGGTGACCGGGCCGGGCCGGCTCGTCGGATACCTCACCGAGTCGTTCGGGAACCCCGACGTGTACTTCGACTCGGCGGACGGGTTCGACCCCGGCACCGGCTACCGCGACGACACAGCCACCCTGCCACCGGACGCCCACACGCACATGAGCTGGGCATTCACCGAACCCGGCGTGTACCGGCTCACGGTCAGGGCCCAACTGCGGGTGAACCAGCGGGCCGCACCGGTCGAACTCGGACGGCAGCGGTTCACCTTCGCCGTCGGCGTCGACCCGCACTCCGTACCCGGTTTCAGCAACCCGGCCGTGCTCGGCCGGGGGCACGCCGACATCGCCGTGGACGTCGACGCCGGGCGTCTCCACCTGTACGCCGATCCGCACGGCGGTGGCGAGACCGACCAGCAGGTGTACGACCCCGCCACCACCGTGATCGAGGTGCCGAACAAGGGTCTGCTGGAAATTCCCTCCGGTCGGAGCTACCGGTTCCTGGGCCGGGCCGGTGACCGGATCTTCCAGTTGCCGCAGGCCGTACTCGGCAAACACGTGCACGGGGAGATCGACCCGCACCTGTGGCAGGACGTCGGCAACGCGCAGTCCTATGTCGAGCTGATCCGGGACACGCTCATCGGGGTGGATCCGGCGGGCGCGGCGACGTACCGGCGTAACGCCGAGGCGTACCTGGCCGAACTCGGCGCCCTCGACACGTACCTGACGGAGCGGATCGCGTCGATTCCCCCGGTCGACCGCCACCTGGTCACCACGCACGACGCGTTCGCGTACCTGGCCCGGGCGTACGGCATCCCGGTAGCCGGTTTCGTCACCCCGAGCCCGGCCACCGAGCCGAGCCTCGCCGACCGGGTCAGGTTGACCGAGACGATCAGGAACCTGCGGGTGAAGGCGGTGTTCCTCGAACCGGACCTCAGGGCGCGCTCCGCGACGCTGGTCGAGGTGGCCAGGGAGCAGGGCGTCCGGGTCTGTCCCATCTACGGCGACACCTTCAGCGCGACCGTCGACACCTACCTGAAGATGATGCGTTTCAACGCCGACTCCCTCGTGAGCTGTCTGCGGCCGTGAGTGGGACAACAACAATGCCGACGAGCGCGACAGGGGTTGAGATGACAAAGGGCATCATTCGCGACCATCCGCGGCGGCTGGCGGCCAGCGTCGCCGTGATCCTGGCGGCGGTCCTCTTGGCGCCTTCGCCAGCGGATGCGGACGACCGTCGGGGCCAGACGTTGGACCCGAACCAGCGGGAGGCGGCCGGGCGGGTCGTGCTGGACAGTGGGCACGTCGACATCGGCCCGCACTACCGCGACGGAACGTGGACGGTCCGGGTGCATGACGACACCGTCGTACCGTCCGTGTGGCGGCAGCCGTCGGAGGCGGTGATCCGGGTACGCGACACCGCCGTACTGCCGATCCCGGACGACCCGGCGTACGCGTTCCTCGGCCAGCGTCCCGGCACACCGGTGTACGTGGTGCCGCAGACGCAGAACCGGGACGTGGTGTGGGTGGGCTGGAACACCCAGGACCCCGGGGTGATGGACACGATCCAGCGCGGCGTGACCATGAAACTGACCGGGGTCCACGGGCCCGGAAGTCTGATCGTCTACCTCCAGTCCGGGAACCTCGGCGCCCCGCAGGTCCTGTGGGACTCCACCAAGACCCTCCCGCAGGACCTGTGGGTGGACACGAACACCCACACGCACGCGAACTGGGTCTTCGGCGGGCCGGGTGTCTACCTGGTGGCCTTGGAGATCACCGCCGATCTGGCCGACGACCGGCCCCTGACCGGTACCGGTGTCCTCCGGTTCGCGGTCGGGGACACCACCGGCACCGACGAGGCGTTCACCGCCGGCTATCCCGCGTCGGGCACCCCGGCCGGCGGTGACACCACCCCGGCTCCCGGTACCGCCCCGATCCCGGCCCCGGCCTCGGACGCGAAGGCCGGACCGTCGCTCGATGGGGACGGCCCGGACCCGGCCATCCTCACGACCGTGGTGATCACCGTCGCCGGGCTGGCGCTCGTCGCCGCGGCGATCCTGGTGCTGGTACGCGGTCGGCGCGCCAAGAGGCGAGCCGAAGCGGAACGCTCGGCCACGGTACCGACGGCGGAGGCGGGTGGTGAGCGGTGAACCCGGTGCTCGTGGTCGAGGGACTGAGCGTGGAACTCGGCGGCCGGCTCGCGCTGAGGGAGGTGGACCTGACGATCGACGTCGGGGAACTGGTGGGGCTGGTCGGGCCGAACGGGGCAGGCAAGACGACCCTGCTGCGGTCCGTACTCGGCCTGGTCCGGGCGGGGCGGGGGCGGATCACGGTGGCCGGCAGGCCGGCGCGGGCGGGTACGGCCACGGTCGGCTACGTGCCGCAGCGCCACGAGTTCACCTGGGACTTTCCCATCTCGGTGGAGGACGCCGTGATGACCGGCCGGACCGGGCGGATCGGCCTGTTGCGCCGCCCACGGGTGGCCGACTGGCACGCGGTAGGGGACGCGCTGGACCGGGTACGCCTCACCGACCTGCGCCGCCGCCCGGTCGGCGAACTCTCCGGCGGCCAGCGGCAGCGCGTACTCGTGGCCCGTGCACTTGCCGTGCGGCCGGAGATCCTGCTGTTGGACGAGCCGTTCACCGGCCTGGACATGCCTACCCAGGAACTACTCGGCGAGTTGTTCACCTCGCTGGCGAAGGAGAGCGCGGTCCTGATGGCCACCCACGACCTGGCGGCGGCGGTGTACGGCTGCGACCGGCTGGCCCTGCTGAACCAGACGATGATCGCCACCGGCCGACCGGACCAGCTCCGGGACCGTCACCTGTGGATGGAAACGTTCCAGGTGAGCGAGCACAGCCATCTGTTGCGGACGCTCGGCCTGGCCACCATCCCGGCCGCGAACGTGGGGGCGTGACGTGTCACCGGTCGACTTCATCGCCGATCTGCTCAACCCCGACCTGTCCTTCCTGCCCAAGGCGCTGTTCATCGCGGTGGTGTCGGCGATCGTCTGCGGGGTGATCGGCTGCCATGTGGTGCTGCGCGGCATGGCGTTCATTGGCGACGCGGTCGCCCACGCGGTGTTCCCCGGCCTTGCTGTCGCGTTTGTCGTATCCGGCAACCTGGTGCTCGGCGGCACCGTCGCCGGGATCCTCACCGCCCTGCTGATCGCGGTGTTCTCGCAGAACCGGCGGCTGCGGGAGGACTCCGTCATCGGCGTCTTCTTCGTCGCCGCGTTCGCGCTCGGTGTCGTGGTCATCTCCCGGGCACCGGGGTACGCCGGATCGCTGCAGCAGTTCCTGTTCGGCTCGATCACCGGCATCCCGGACCGGGACCTCCTCGTCGTGGGGGTGACCGGGTTGATCCTGCTCCTGGTCGCGTTCCTACTACACAAGGAGTTCGTCGCGGTCACCCTCGACCGGGAGATGGCCAGGGCCATCGGCCTGCGGGCATTCTGGCTCGACATCGTCCTCTACGTGATGGTCACCCTCGCGGTGGTCATCTCGGTCCAGACCATCGGCAACATCCTGGTGCTGGCCCTGCTGGTCACCCCGGCCTCGGCGGCCCGGCTGCTGACCGACCGGCTGGGCGTCATGATGCTGCTGGCGCCGGTCATCGGCGGCCTGTCGGCCCTGCTCGGCCTGTACGTCTCCTGGTCGTGGGACCTGCCCGTGGGCGGCACGATCGTGCTCGCCCTGACCGCGGTCTTCCTGCTCGCCTGGCTCTTCGCGCCCCGGCACGGACTACTCGCCAGGTACGTCTTCTAGTACCCGGCACGACAGTGCCGGCCCGCCGTCGCGCGGGCCGGCACTGTGACGGCCGTGGGTCAGTTCCCTCGTCCGTACCCCCGGACGATCCTCATGCCTGTCGACGTCGCCTCGTGAGCAGGAACAGGGCGCCGCCGGCCAGCAGCAGGCCCGTACCGAGGTAGATCGGCGTGACCAGCGAGTCGCCGGTGGTCGGGAGTCGACCGCCCGCGCCGCCGCAGCCGGTGTCGGTCGTCTTCGTCAGCAGCGCGGACGGATCGGCGTCACCCACGGCAACCGTCAGCACCTGCGTGTCGGTCGAGATCGTGCCCGAGGCCAGCTTCGCCGACTGGGTGAACGTCAGCCGGTACGCGCCCTGCCTGGTGAAGGCCCAGTTGCCGTGTGCGTGCGTACCGAGGGGGATGTCGTAGCTGTCCGGGAGCCCGTCTGCGCTGTTGAGGACGACAACCGGCTTGCCGAACGCGTCGAGCTGGTAGACGGCCACCGCTCCCGGCCCGTTCACCCCGGTGAGCTTCCACGTCACCGGCCCGCTGACCTGGGAGGTCTTCAGCTCCTCGGTGTTCCAGCCGGCCCAGAGGAGGTTCTGGTTCTGGGTCTGCGGGATCTGCCACACGGTCGTTGCGGCGGGACCGAGGAAGTCGAACTGCCCACCGGGCGGAACGGTGACCGCCGCGGCCGGCCTGACCTGGAACACCACCTGCGACGGGCTGCGCCAGGTGGTGCCGTTGCCGGTCGTACCGTCCTTGATCTGCGAGACCAGGCGCCCGCCGACGATGCGGGCGGCATAGTCCACGTGCCCCTGGCTCAGCACCACGCCGCTCGTCCGGGTGGTCGGCACGCAGGCCGGGGTGGTCGGGGCGGCGGTGGTCGGACGGCCGGTCGCGGTGGCCGACGCGGTCGGTGTCGGTGAAACGGTACGGGGCGAGTTGGGCGACGGGGTCGGGGTTGGGCTCGGAGGCGATGTGGTGGTACCCGTCGGTGTGGGGGAGCCGGTCGGGGGCGGATTGCCCTGGTCATCGGTGACCAGGTGAATCACCGGCGTCGACGTCGAGCGCTGGTGGTCGTTGTCGTATCGGGGTGAGAAGCGGCCGGTGATCGAGTGTTCGCCCACGGCCAGCGCGGTCGTGGTCAGCGTCGCGGTTCCGTCGGCGCCGACCTCTGCGTACCCGAGCGGCGTCTCGCCGTCGAAGAACTCGATCCACCCGGTCGCCCCGGCCGGTCCGACCGTACCGGTGAGGGCCACCGGGGTTCCCGCCGACGATGACGGGGGATCGACCGTGACCCCCGTGGCGGTCGGCTCGCCGATCACGTCGGCCGCGGAGGCGCCGCCCACGAACCAGGTGTAGTCGACCGGCCCGGAGGTCAGGGTGGCGCCACCGGCGATGGTCGCGGTGGCCTCGAAGGTGAGGGTGTAGCGCCCGAGTGCGGTGAACACCCAGTTTGCGTGTACGTGCGAGAACACCGGCTGCCGCAGCGAGGCGTACGCGGGGTCGACCGAGCTGAAGTTGCGGATGGGCATACCGACCGGATCGCTCTGGAACACCTCGACCCGTCCCGGGCCGTGCACCGCCCGCAGGTGCAGGTCCACCGCGTCGTCGGTGAACACGCCGCTCGGCAGGCTCTCGGTGTCCCAACCGGGCCAGAGCAGGCCGTCGAGCTGGGTCATCGGAGCCAGCCACAGTGGTGCGCCGGCCGGTCCCAGGAACGCGTACTCCGGCAGGTCCGGTACGCCCGCCGCCGAGAGTTCGTTGTCGAAGAGCTGGAAGACGATCTCGCTCGGATCCGCGTGTACGTGGTCCGGGGCGTTGCCGATCCGCGTCTTCAGGCACAGGTTTCCGTCCACGTACTGCACGTCGACGGCATCGGTGTGGACGTTGTTGACGACGGTTCGCTGGATGCTCGCCGGGGGTGCGGCCAGCACCTCGGTGGCGGGCAGGGTCCACGGGACCAGAGCTGTCGCCGCTGTCGCCGCGGCGGCTACCGCGGCGAGTCGGATTCTCGCCGTGCCTGACATTCCTTGTCTCTCCCTGTGTCGGGGGCGGGCGCCACGGGCGTGGCACACGCAAAACGCCGCCGACCGTGGGGCCGACTCCGGGTGGAATCGGCCCGCACGGTTTTCGTGGCGGTGCAGGTGCCGGTCAGCCGGCCTGGAAGGTGTACGTGACCGCGCCCGAGGTGGCTCCGGCGCCGTTCTGGGCGGTTGCCCTGAACGTCAGGGTGTAGGTGCCCGCGGTGGAGAAGGCCCAGTTGCCGTGCGCGTGCGTACCGGCGGCGATGCCGCCCGGCCACACCGACACCGGGCAGCCGGCGGCGGTGTTGGTGTTCAACTTGAAGCTGGGCGTGGCCGGGAAACCGCCGGTGGTGTAGAGGGCGAAACGGGACCCGGCCGGCCCGGACCAGCCGGTCAACTCCAGCTTGACCGGGCCCTGGGCGGCCGGCACGTCGGTGGTGTTCCAACCGGCGTACAGCCGGTCCGAGACGAGGGTCTGCGGGGCCACGTACATGGTGGTTCCGGCCGGGCCGAGGCACTGCCACGCGGTCCCGCTCGGGATGGTGGCCGTGGCGGCGGGGGTCACCCGGAGCACCTGCCCGGCCGGCGACAGGTCGTCGTTGTCCGGCGCGTACGTCTTGAGATCGAGGGTCAGGGTGTTGTCGGCGGCGTTGTAGTCCACGTCGAACACGTCGAGGTGTCCGGTTTCGATGGTGGCCGCCATCGCCGGTGAGGCGGTGAAGACGGTCGCCGCCACGGTCAGTACGGCGGTGAGGCCGAACAGCCGGTTCTTGAGTTTCATGAGGGTCCTCCGGAGGGGGTTCGGGCGCGCGGGGCTGCTCGGTGCGAGCTGTCTCAGGACAGGACGGCGAACTTGATCCAGACCGGCGCCGAGGTGACCGTCTCGCCGCTCGCGGCCAGGGTGGCGGTCGCGTCGATCTTGACCAGGTAGATGCCGGCCTTCTCGAACGCCCAGTTCGCGTGCAGGTGCACTCCCGCCGGCAGGGTGACCACGTCGGGCAGCCCGTCCTCGCTGTCGGCGAGCACGGTCGGCGCGCCGACCGGGTCGGTGGTGAACAGGCTCAGTCCGTCCGGGCCGAGGACCTGCTTGAACCGGATCCGGATGCTGTCTGCGGTGAAGACACCGGGTTCGATCTCCTCGGTGGAAAGGCCGGGCCAGAGCAGGGTGGGGTCCTGCGTCTCGGGCAGCACCCAGACCGGCGCGCCCGGGGCACCCAGGAACGCGTACGCCGGGTCGTCCGGCACGGTGGTTTTCGCCTGGCGCTTGGTCACCAGGAGTACGTCGGCCGGGTCCCGCTCGACGTCCGGCTCGACCGACTCGTCGTGGATCGTGATTCCCAACTCGCCGTCCTCGTAGGCGACGTCCACCGCGTCGACGTGACCCTGCGAGATCACCGTGACGGCGTTGGCCTGCGCGGGGGCTGAGAAGGCCAGGACACCCGCGGTGAGCGCCGCCGTGACGGCGACGAGCCCTGCGGTTCGTGAACGCATGCGGTTTCTCCTTCATAGACAGAGCCACCTTCCGTGACCCGGCCTAAACGATAATGATTTTCATTTGCGTGTCAAGGGAGTTGAGCCCGGAGGAGAGGCGCACGCCGTACACTTGGCCCCGCTCGTACGCCCGAGTCGGGAAGGTGTCGCTCGTGATCAATTCCATGCCCGGGGTCACTCGCAACACCCGGCAACGTGGCGAGGTCGTCGCCCTGCTCGGTGAGGTGACCGAGTTCCGCAGCGCCCAGCAGCTCCACGCCGACCTGCGCCAGCGCGGTGTCGGGGTCGGACTGACCACGGTCTACCGGACCCTGCAGACGCTGGTCGACGCGGGCGAGATCGACGTCATGCGGCTGCCCAACGGGGAGCAGCTCTACCGGCGGTGCAGCCCGACCCACCACCATCACCTGGTCTGCCGGCACTGCGCCCGTACGGTCGAGGTGGCCGGACCGACGGTCGAGACCTGGACCAAACGGGTTGCCGACGAACACGGCTTCACCGACGTGGGGCACACGCTGGAGATCTTCGGCACCTGCGCCCAGTGCGCGGCCCAACGGCAGGGCTGACGACCCGGTGAGTGGTCGGCTCCGGGAGATCGGCCGGCAGACCGTCGAGATCGCCGAGTCCGGCCACTACACGAGCCCCGCCGGTACGCGGATCAGCATCGCCGAGGCGGTCGGCGCCGCGATCGCCGGCACCCGGCACTACCTGCCGGACACCCCGTTACCCGAACCCGCGCCGCGACCGTCCCCGGCACCAGCGGACGAGGCGGGAACCGGGCAGCCGCTGGAGCGGCCGGCGGTGACGGTGACCCGTGAGTCGACCCTGGGCGCCGCCGCGCGGTTCGGTCCGGACGTGGCCTGCCTGGTGTTCGCCTCGGCGAAGAACCCCGGTGGTGGTTTCCTCGGCGGCGCCAAGGCGCAGGAGGAGGACATCGCCCGCGCCTCGGCCCTCTACCCGTGCCTGCGCAGCGCTCCGGAGTTCTACGAGTTCCACCGCAACCAGCAGGACCTGCGCTACAGCGACCGGGTGATCTACTCACCGGGGGTCCCGGTGTTCCGGGACGAGCGGGGTCACCTGCTCGACCGGCCCTTCCGGAGCGCGTTCCTGACCTCGGCCGCGCCGAACCTCGGGGCGATCGTGCGCAACCAGCCGGCGGACGCCGCCGACGTACCCGGGGTGCTGGGGCGGCGGGCCGAGCGGGTGCTCCGGATCGCCGCCGCGCACGGCCACCGCCGGTTGGTGCTCGGGGCCTGGGGCTGCGGGGTGTTCCGCAACGATCCCGGCACCGTGGCGCGGGCGTTCGCCGAGGCGCTGCGGGTGGTCGACCGGTTCGACGAGGTGGTGTTCGCGATCTACGACAAGATGCCGGGTACCCCGGTCCACGCCGCCTTCGACGAGGTCATGCGGGGGTGGCGAGACCGGCCAGGGTCGCCTGGATGATGTCGCGGGCGTCCTCGCCGTGCCGGGCCACCTCGTGCAGACGGTCGAAGATCCGCCCGAATCGCAGGGCGTCGGCGGCGGTCTGCCAGGTCTGTTCCTCGGCCCAGGTCTCGACGGTGACGGTGTCGTCGAACATGACAAAACCGTGCAGCGGGGCGAGCGGCAACCGGGCTTCGGTGGGGATGACACCGAGTTCGACGTTGCTCATGCCGGTCAGCGCGGTGAGCCGGTCGAGCTGCCCGCGCATCACGTCGACCGGGCAGAGCGACATGCGCAGTACGGACTCGGTCACCAGGAACCGGAACTGCTTGGTCGAGTCGTAGAGCACCTGCTGGCGCTGGATCCGCAGCAGCAGCGCGTCCTCCAGATCGTCGCCGGGGGCACCGTGGAACTCGACGTTCTCGGCGAGGCGTACGCGGGCGTAGTCGGCGGTCTGGAGCAGGCCCGGCACCACGCCGAGTTCGAAGTTGCGGACCAGGGTCGCCTCCGCGGCCAACTCCATCATGGAGCGTTGGGTGCCGGCCTGTGCCGCGTCCGACGCGCCGCGCCGCCAGGCGATGTGTTCCCCGCGCAGTGCGCGCAACTGTCGCAGCAACTCGTCGAGGAGGGGTTCGTCGGCGTCGATCACCGCGCCCCAGGCCCGTACGTCGTCCTCGGTGGGTAGTTGCCGACCGGTCTCGATCCGGGAGACCTTCGACTGGACCCAGCCCAGCCGGCTTGCCAGGTTGATCCCTGAAATGCCCTCGCGTGCCCGAAGCTCTCGCAGCCTCGCCCCAAGCGCTCCTCGGTCGCTGCCGGTCTGGTTGCTGGACATCACCTGCTCCTAAGCTGCGCTTGGGTAGGCGTCACGGTACAGCTCACAAGGCATCGCAGGTGGTAGAGCGGCCGAGTGACCAGCCAATGTCGGGCTGACCGGTCCGGGTACGGCACCGGCCCGGTGGTGGATCCTCCGCTGTCCAGCTTAGGTCGATCGGCTCACCGGCGGGATCCTCGCGGGTGCGCGTACTCCTGTTCGGTGAGCCGATCTCAGATAACTACAAAGCCTTGGCGATCTCCGCCAGTACGTCGACCGGCACCTCGACCACAGTCTCGTGCGCGGGTACGTCAAGCTGTGCCAGGGCTTCGGGGTCGGACACCCGCCATCCCTGTACAACGAAGGTGTCGCGGTCGGTGCGATATAGCGACGGGCAGTTGTTTACCTGTGACAACGCAGTCTTGCGAACGAAGGTGAGCTTCACGGCTCCACCTCTCACTCTCGATATGCCGCTTTTGGCCGGATGCCAGGCGACCTGCGTTGCATTATGCGTCTGCGCGATGGGCGGCTAACCCAGTTTGCGGCGCGACACGGCATTAAAAGTGCCTTAACTTTGGCTCAGTCGAACATATCCGACACGTACCGCAATGATGCATGATCCATTCAGGATCGAACATGCATGATTCGCGCATTCGGTCAGAGGTGGTCGTTCGGAGCGGGGGCCGCGCCGACGTGCATCTTGTAGATCCACACCGGATACTCGACCGCCTGCACACCACCGTTGAAACCCGCGGTGCGGTTGAGTTGGGGGACCGGAATCCACAGGTCGCCGGCGCTGTCGAGCCACATGGCGTCGGCCCAGACCAGGCGCGGATCGGCGACCACCGTCTCCACCTCCCGGTCGGGGCTGATCGCCAGCACCCGCCGCTGGTTGGTGTCGCTGAGGTAGATCACGCCGTTCGCGTCGATCGCGGTGCCGCCGGTGGTCGGCGTGTCCAGCCAGGGTTCGACCTGGTCGGCCAGGTCGCCGGGGGTGACCGAGGGGTCGTCCAGCCACCGGGTGCCGATCCGGGACATCGGTCCGGACGCGGGCTGGTAGTAGAGCTGCCCACCATCCGGGGAGACCTCCAACTGGTCGGCGTGGACCAGCACCTCGTCACCCTCGGGGCCGCGGGCCTTGCGGTGGTCGGCGTACAGGGGGCGCTGGTCGGTGGTGCTGGGATGATCCTCCAGCACCCGGCGCAGCTCGCCCGAGCCCAGGTCCAGGACGACCAGTCCCGGCTCACCGGCGTCGGTGAGGTAGACCTGGTCACCGTTGAACCGCAGGTCGTCGAGGTAGCTGCGGGGGCGGACCGCCGGACCGAGGTCGTAGATGTCGGCGACGCTGTCGGTGGTCAGGTTCACCACGATCAGCCGGGCCCCGCCCGGAATCGCGGCCCGGCCGATGCCCGGCGCACCCGCGTCGATGATCCAGAGCCGGCCGTCCGGCCCGATCCGCAAACCGTTGACCTGGACAAACGCGCCATCGGGGTGGTGGTCCTCGCGGACCGAGTTCCAGGCGGCGTCCGGGTACGGCACGTGCTGGCCGTCCGGGCCGAGTTCGGCGACCTGGATGCCGGGGCGGTCGGCGTTGGGAAAGCTGACGAACACCCGTCCGTCGCCGCTGGTGGTCACGCCGCTCCAGACCCGGTCGGACCGGTACGTCGCCTGCAGGCGCGGGTCGTTCTCGGTTGGCAACTCGATCATCCGCCGACTCCTCCCCCGTACGACCGGGGGCGATCGGCGCGCCCCGGTGCTGACGGTGGGGGCGTACCCGCTGTGGGTCGGCGTACCCCTGTCGGGGTCAGTGCTCGCGGCAGGCGTCGTCGTCGACGGCGGTGTTGATCCGGCTCAGCAGCCGGTGCAGGGTGGCGACCTCGTCGGCGTCGAGGTGGGCGAGCAGTTCGCGCTCCACCGCGTCCATCGCGGCGTCGACCCTGGTCAGAACCGAGCCGCCGGCGTCGGTGAGGACGACGATGTGTCGTCGTCGGTCGGCCGGGTCTCGGCGCCGTTCGACCAGGTTGTCCCGTTCGAGGTCGTTGAGGATGGCCACCAGGGCGCTGGGATCGACACCGAGTGCCTCGACGAGCGCCTGCTGCCCGATCGGACCGTTCTCGGCCAGGTGCATCAGGGTGATGCCCTGCCGGGTGCTCAGGCCGGTGGCCTCCAGCGCGTCGCGCATCCGGGCGTTGCTGATCCCGCCGTGCCGGGCCAGCAGCAGGCCGATGCGGTCCGTTGCCCGCCGGGACCGGGTCTCCTCGACCGTCATGCGGGTTATGTTAGCAGAGCCAAAATGATTTGCCGCCACGGATTATTTGTCGAAACAAACGATCTGGTACGGTCGTCCGCATGAGTCGCGCTCGCGCTCCCCGGCAGGCGAAGGCACCGGGTGAGCATCTGGTCGAGGAGCTGAGGTGGATCCACGGCGTACTGCGCCGTGACCTCAACCAGCTCCGCACGCTTGCCGACCAGATCGGCCGGGGCGCCGCACCGGACCGGGTCCGCTCGACCGTCCGCTCGTTGCAGACCCGTGGCCCGCTCTGGCAGCTTCGCACCAACTGCCTGAGCTACTGCCGGCTGGTGCACTCCCACCACGGCAACGAGGACGTACGGCTCTTTCCGGCCCTGCGCCGGTCCAATCCGGCCCTGGTCCCGGCGGTCAAGCGGCTGGAGGCCGACCACCGTCGGATCTCCGACCTGCTCGACCAGGTCGAGGCGCTGGCCGACCTGCTCCGCGGCGACGACCGGCCGGAGACCAGGAAACGGCTGATCGCCGCCCTGGAGGCGGTCGGCACCGACCTGCTGGCCCACCTCGACCTCGAGGAGAAGACGGTCATCCCGACGCTGCGGCAGTGGCGGGACTGGCCCCGCTGACCCGTCAACCAGCTTGATCGCCGACCTGATGACCAGCAGAGACAGGAAGATCGTGACCGACACCGACCACTGGCTGACCGGCCGTACCGGACTCGCGCCCACTCCGCCGCCGCGCACCCGGCACAGCAGCACCGAGGTCTGGGACGAGAGCACCCGGCCGACCGCGCCCGAGCCGGAGCAGGAGGTGCGGTTCACCGGCCGTGGCGTCTCCGCCGGCAAGCACCTGATCGACGTGCACAACCACTACCGGGAGGAACTCGCCCGGGTACGCGACATCCTCGACCAGGTACGCGCGAACGCCCTCGACATCGGCGCCGCCCGGGGCGAGGTCAACGCGATGACCCTGCGGTCCAACAACTGGACCCTCGGCTCCTTCTGTCAGTCCTACTGTGTGTCGCTGACCCAGCACCACACCATGGAGAGCGGCAGCATCTTCCCGTACCTGAAGGCCTCCGACCGGGGGCTGGCGGCGGTGATCGACCGGCTCGACCAGGAGCACCAGGTCATCCACGAGGTGCTCGAAGCGGTGGACCGGGCACTGGTCGACCTGGTGAGCCACCCGGACGACCTCTCCGGGATCCAGGAGGCGGTCGACGTGCTCACCGACGCGCTCCTGTCCCACCTGGCGTACGAGGAACGCGAGCTGATCGGGCCGCTGTCCCGGTACGGCTTCTTCGGCGGCCAGGTCTGACGGTCTGACGCCCAGGTCATCTGAAACAGTTCAATCTTCGGAAGTTACCGGCGACTTTGTAGGCAAGTCAACCGATCACGCCTTCCCACTGGCAAAAGCACGCGCCGGATTGGGGAAGGCGTTGTTTTCCTTGACACCTTCGTAACGTCCTGGATATCTTGACCGCGGGCTATTGAAACGGTTCATCTCCTTTGCGGAATCCCCCCGCTCCCTTCAGGAGGCTCCGACATGCCGCACTCACCCCTGTCCCGCTCCGCCCGACCCCGGTCCTGGCCCTGGCGGGCCGCCGGCTCGGCCGTGGCGCTGCTCGCCGTACTCGCCCCACCGGGTCTCGCCCGAGCCGAGTCCCCGCAGGCCCCGGTCGCCGCCCCGGCCCAGATCGTGCCGACCGTGGTGACCACATTCGACACCAGGGCAGCCGGTGGCGGAGCCCGCCCACTGTTCGGCGACGTCACCGGCGACGGTCGGCTCGACATCGTCTACATGCAACCGCACTACGTCGCCGACGACCGGTACGAAGGCGCGCTGGTCGCCGCGCTGACCACGTACGACCTGGACGGTCGGCTGCTCTGGCAGGCCGGCACCCCCGACCCCCGGGGTCGCAACAACGGCAGCGACATCCCGGCCCAGGTGCACGACGTCGACGGGGACGGGGACAACGAGGTCGTCGCGATCATGCACCCGGGCGGCGACACCCGTCAGCCCGGTCGGTTCATGATCTTCGACGGTGCCACCGGGCAGCTCGTACGCGACTTCGCGCTGCCCGATCGGCTCGCCCACGACGCGATCATCTTCGCCAACCTCAGTGGCCGGAACACCGCCCAGGAGATCATCCTCAAGGACCGCTACGACACCGCGTGGGCGTTGTCCGGCGACGGCACCCTGCTCTGGACCCACCGGGGCAACACCGGTCACTACCCCTGGCCGTACGACATCGACAACGACGGCCGGCAGGAGGTGATGATCGGCTACGACATGGTCGGCCCGGACGGGCAACTGCTCTGGCAGCACCGGGGCGACGGACACGCCGACACCATGTGGATGGCCGACATCGCCGGTGACGCCGAACCCGAACTCATCCTCGGCGGTGACGCGGCGGTCGCGCACGACCTGCGTACCGGTGCCGAACTCTGGCGCAACAGCGACATCGTCGAGACGCAGAACATCATGACCGGCGACTACCTCCCGGAACTGCCCGGTCTGGAGTCGCTCGGCCTGGACCGGATCGACCGGACCGCGAACGGGTACGACGGGCTGTTCCTCCTCGACGAGCAGGGCGGCATGGTCTGGCAGGAGGCGCGGACCACCCGAGGCTGCTGGGGGTCGATCCCGGAACCGATCCACAACTGGACCGGCGACCACAGCGACCTGATCATGGTGTGGAACCGGGGTTGCGGCGAGCCGACCACCATCATGAACGGCAGCGGGGACGTGATCAGCGTTCTCGACCCGGCCGCCCGGCTCTGGCACGCCGACTTCTGCGGCGACGACAAGGAAGAGGTCGTCGAGTACATCCAGGGCGCCTCCCTGACCATCAAGAGCAACGGCCCGTGCGACCTGGCCGCGAAGGTGACCGGAACCCCGTTGCCGCAGGCGAAGCGGCTCTACAACTACACCCGCTACACCGCGGGGGACACCCCGGTCGACGTCTCCGCCGGCCGTCCCGCCACCGCCACGGGTGCGCTGCCCGGACACGCCGCCGCACTGGCCACCGACGGCGACCCGGCCACCGCCTGGAAGGCCGCCAGCACGTCGGTCGGTCAGCGGTGGCAGGTCGACCTGGGACGCTGGCGCACCCTCGCCGGGATCGAACTGACCTTCCCGCGTACGGACGTGCGTGACGCCTGCACCCGTACGGTCGGTGGCACCCATCCCGGCCCGCTCACCGTGACCGACGGGGTCACCTGCCTCACCGGCACGGTCAGCGGTCCGGTGACCGTACGCCCCGGCGCCTCGCTGGTCGCCGACAACGCCACCATCGCCGGTCCGGTCTCCGCGACCGGGGCGGTCGTGGTGCGGGTGACCGGCAGCCGGATCGCCGGCCCGGTCTCGGTCGGCGGCACCACCGGCCAGGTCGTGCTCACCGGCAACCAGGTCGCCGGCCCGGTCAGCCTCTCCGGCAACCGCACCGGAAACCGGCCGGTGGTGGTGTCGGCGAACACCGTACGCGGGCCACTGGCCTGCACCGGGAACCAGCCGGCTCCGGTACGCGACGGCGATCCGAACGCGGTCTCCGGTCCCGCCACCGGCCAGTGCGCCGCCGTCCCGACCGGTCCGGCCGAGGCCGCCCAGTTCGGCTACGGCTACACGGTCGAGGTGTCCAAGGACGGCCTCACCTGGACGAAGGTGCTCGACCGGGCGGCCGATCCGGCTGGCGCGCAGATCCAGCGGGGGCTCTTCACCGGCCTCGGACGTCATGTCCGGGTCACCCTCACCGACCTCCCCGACCTTCCGTTCGCCCGACCCGGGCTGGCCGGGGTCAGCGTGCTCGGCAACCGCTGACCGACCCCGGAGATGTCCGCCCACGGACATCGACGCCGGGAAGAAGTGGGGTGTGCGGGCCCGTTGTCATCGCTGCGGCGGTGGCAACGGGCCCTTCCTCGTCACGGGGCCGGGCGGGTCGCCGCCGGTTGCCGCCAGAGGGTCAGGGCCAACCAGGCCAGGCCGACCGCGACCAGTACACCGTGGCCGATCCGAACCGCCGATGGTGTGTAGAACTGGGGCAGGAAGAGGGCGAAACCGAGCGCGAGCGGGATGCCGGTGGCCCGGGGGAGCAGGCCGGAGCGCCAGATCGCCACCGCCGCGAGCACCGCGCCGACCCCGAGCAGGACCAGGCCGATCCCGAAGGTGGTGATCGCGACCGGGCCGTAACGTACGGCGTCGACCAGGTCGAGCAGGTCCAGCGGCTGCCCGTCGGCGGAGCGGCCGGCGATCGCGTTCAGGGCGAAGTCCTCGGCGCCGTAGTAGGGCAGGGTCAGACCCGCGCCGATCCAGGTGGTCACGACACCGGCGGCGGCGAGGGCTTCGCCGGGCGTACGGGCGACAAGCGACCGTACGGCGAGCAGTGCCAGCGGCAGCAGGATGAACCCGATCATGGCGAACAGGTGGGAGGCGACCCACCGCCCGGAACTCATCGCCTCGGTGGCACCGGCAACCGTGGTCTCGTCCGTCCACGGCCGTACGGCGGGGTAGAGCAGGAACATCAGCGCGGCGACGGCGGCGGCGAGCGCACCGAGCCGGATGCGCGTGTCTGGGGTGGACATTCCGGTGTCTCCTTCGGTGGAGGGGCGGAGCGCGGTCACGGCCGGGGCAGGCTCGCGACGAACATCCGGATCAGTTGCTCGTACGTCTCGTCCAGGTCCTGGGGCAGGCCGAATCCGCCGCCGGCCTCGATGGAGACGAACCCGTGGCCGATCGAGCGCAGGCACCGGGTGGCGTGGATCGCGGCGTTCCGGTCGAGCCCGTAGCCGCGCAGGACCGCGAGGAAGACGTTGAGCAGCCGGGTGGCGGCTTCGACCACGGCGGGATCGTGCAGCGGGTCGGCCGGCATGGCGGCGTACCGGGCGGGGTGTTCGCGTACGTAGTCGCGGTAGGTGTGCATCAGCACGGTCACCGCCTCGTCGCCGCTGCGCCCGATCACCGCGTCACCGAAGCGTTCGGCCATCTCCGTCATCACCCGTACGCCGACCAGGGCGCGCAGTTCGGCGATGTTGCCGACGTGTTTGTAGAGCGAGGGGGTGGCGACCCCGGTGCGGGCGGCGACGGCGGCGAGGGTGAGGGCGCCGGCGCCCTGTTCGTCGACCACGTCGAGCGCGGCGCTGACCACGGCCGGGGTGGAGAGCCCGGCCCTAGGCACCCGGTGCTCCGGTGGCGCGACGGCTGACCGGGACCGTCTGGCTATCTCCCATAGCCCAAAAGCTAATGGCCGTAGCCGAGAACTGTCAAGTGGCGGTTCTTGACATCCGGGGGAGGGAAATAGCTATTGTGCTAGTAACCTAGTTGAATCGAGATGATGGTGATCGAGTTTCACCTGGACGGCCGCTCCGGCGTCTCGCCGTACATGCAGTTGATCCACCAGGTGCGTCAGGCCATGCGGTTGGGCCTGCTGCGCGAGGGTGACCGGCTGCCCACGGTCAAGGACG
The DNA here is from genome assembly GCF_035917455.1 of Micromonospora sp. NBC_01796. Taxonomy (NCBI): domain Bacteria; kingdom Bacillati; phylum Actinomycetota; class Actinomycetes; order Micromonosporales; family Micromonosporaceae; genus Micromonospora; species Micromonospora sp. NBC_01796. The sequence goes on from NZ_CP109078.1 coordinate 4,466,512, forward strand.
TCGTGGCGAAAGTGGCGATCAACCCGAACACGGTGCTCAAGGCGTACCGCGAGCTTGAGTACGAGGGACTCGTGCAACCCCGGCCCGGCGTCGGGACGTTCGTGACCCGGACGCTGAGCGACGAGTCGCTGGCCGCGCACGGCCCGCTGCGCCTGGAACTGGAGCAGTGGCTGACCAGGGCCCGAGCAGCAGGCCTGGCCGAGGAGAGCATCGAGGCCCTCTTCCTCAGCACCTTCCGCGCGCCCGCCGAGGAGAAGGCATGACCCCGGTCATCGAGACCAACGGCCTGGGCAAGCGGTACGGCCGCCGCCAGGCGTTGTCCGACTGCACCCTGAGCATTCCGCCGGGGCGGGTGGTGGGACTGGTCGGCCCCAACGGCGCCGGCAAGTCGACCCTGTTGCAGCTCGCCTGCGGCCTGCTGGCACCGACCTCCGGCACCATCGAGGTCCTCGGTGCGCGTCCGGCGTCCGGGCCGGCGCAGGTGGCCAGGGTCGGCTTCGTCGCCCAGGACACCCCGACGTACGCCGGACTGTCCATCGCCGACCACCTGCGCCTCGGCGCCCGGCTCAACCCCGGCTGGGACAACGACCTGGCGACCGGCCGGATCAGGCAACTCGGCCTCGATCCCGGTCAGAAGGCCGGCAAACTCTCCGGCGGTCAACGGGCCCAGCTCGCCCTGACCCTGGCCATCGCGAAGCGGCCCGAGCTGCTGATCCTCGACGAGCCGGTGGCCAGCCTCGATCCGCTGGCCCGGCGCGAGTTCATGCGGACCCTGATGGAGTTCACCGCCGAACACGAGGCCAGCGTCGTGCTCTCCTCGCACCTGGTCGCCGACCTGGAGCGGGTGTGCGACTACCTGATCGTGCTGGCCGCGTCGAAGGTGCAGGTCGCCGGGGAGGTGGACGAACTGCTGGCCACCCATCACCGGCTCACCGGGCCCACCCGTGACCCGGCCACGTTCCCGCCCGGTCACCAGGTGATCCAGGCCAGCCACACCGAACGGCAGTCGACCGTGATCGTACGCAGCTCGGCACCGATCGACGATCCGTCGTGCACCGTGGACAGGCTCGACCTGGAGGACCTCGTCCTCGCCTACATGACCCAGGCCGCCACCGTCGGCCGTACACCCGTGCTGGAGACGTCCCGATGACCTGGCTCACCTGGCGCCAATTCCGTATCCAGGCGTGGATGGCGCTCGCCGCCCTGGCCGCGCTCGTGGTCGCGCTGACCGTCACCGGACCGAACCTGGCCCGGCTGTCCCGCAGCACCGGGCTGGCCGCCTGCCAGGCGAACTGCACGGCAGCCGCCGACACCTTCGTCAACGAGGCGATGACCGTGGTGAACAGCCGCGTCTACGTCGTCGCCCTCGTGTTCATGTTCGTGCTGCCCGGGATCATCGGGGTGTTCTGGGGCGCGCCGCTGATCGCCCGTGAGCTGGAGACCGGCACCCACCGGCTGATCTGGAACCAGAGCGTGACCCGTACCCGGTGGTTGGCGGTGAAGCTCGTCGGAGTCGGACTGGTCAGCATGGCCACGGCCGGTGTGTTCAGTCTCGCGGTGACCTGGTGGGCCGCGCCCATCGACAAGGCCAACCTCGACCGGATGCTGCCGCTGGTCTTCCCGGGCCGGGGCATCGTCCCGATCGGGTACGCCGCCTTCGCGTTCGTGGTCGGGGTGACCGCCGGCATGCTCGTACGTCGCACCATCCCGGCCATGGCCGTCACCCTCGTGGTGGTCGTCGCGGCCCTGGTCGCCTCGCCCCTCTACCTCCGCCCGCACCTGGTCACCCCGGTCAGCTTCACCGCGCCGCTGGACACCTCGGCCATGCAGTCGGTACGCATCACCGAGAGCGACATGACCGTCACCGGCCAGGTGAATCAACCGGGCGCCTGGGTGGTGTCCAACAGGACCGTCACCCCGAGCGGCCAGCAGTTCACCGGCCCGGCCGATCTTCAGACCTGCGGCCGGAAGACCTTCTCCAAGGAGGGATGCACCGCCTGGCTCGCCTCGCTCGACCTCCGGCAGCAGGCCGCCTACCAACCGGCCAACCGGTTCTGGGCCCTCCAGTGGTACGAGACGGCCGTCTTCGTCGCCCTCAGCGTGCTCCTGTCCGCCTTCTGCTTCTGGTGGGTACGCCGCAGGCTCGCCTAGCCCCGCCGGTCAGCCCGGGAACGGAGAGCGCACCGTCCGGTGCCGGTGCCGGTGCTCAGATCGCGCGGAGTCGGCGACGGGTCGGGGGATCCTTGATCCAGCCGATGAACCGAGCCTCCACCTGCTTGGCGGTCAGTTCGGGCAGGGCGGGTGCCGCCTTGTCGCGGAAGTGACGCATGAACGCGGCCAACCGATGGGGGTCGTTCGGGTAGAGGATCCACATCCGGCGCCGGAAGATCGGACAGGGCCACTCCAGGCCGTCGTCGCGGCAGAGCCAGTCGTCGCCGGGGCGGTGCGGGGCGCTCAGGTCGTCGTCGATCTCGTCGGTCACGCCGGCGCTCCTTTCATCGTGAGCCGTGGTCCGTTCCCCATCAGGTACGGCGCACGGGCACCCAGCCGATGAAGCGTTCGTCGAGAACGCGGGAATCGGGCGGGGTGCGGAGCTTCGGGGCGATGGTGTCGAGGTCACCGAGCGCCTCGACGAACTGGCCGGCGAGGAGCAGGGTCAGGCTCGGCGTCCTGTCGCGGAAGCCGTCGACCAGGGCGAGCCGCGCATCGGCGCAGGGCCAGGGCTGGGCGACGAGGCGGCAGATCCACAATGGACGTAAGGGTAGATGTAGGGCAGGCGCGATGATCGACCGGGCCACCCTCACACCCCACACCCTCCGGGTACGGCAACCGCCTGCGCTGGTGCGTACCCCGGGAGTGCCTGCACCCGGACGATCAGCGCGCGGTCCGGTCCATCGCCTCCACCAGGCAGGATCTCCACGCCGATCAGCCCCTGCCAGGCGTCGGCGCCCTCGGGCACGTGCGTGACCCGCAGCCGCAGGGTGCCCTCGCCGAGGTCCTCGGCCTCGTCGCGTACGCCGAACAGCGCCGACCCGACTCGGCGCATGTTCTTTGTGGGGCGGAACGCTCGGCAGGGATGCCGCCCTGGTCGAGCGTTCCGCGTGGTCCGCCGTCGGGTCCCGCCGTGGACTAGAGCGGGCGGCGGTGGTCGCTGAAGGTGTAGACGGATGGCGCCCCATCGGCAGCCCGGCGGTACCACAGATTTCCAGCCGTACTGGTGCAGACGCCGTTGATGGTGTAGGTGTACTCGTCGAAGGCGTAACCAGTTGGGTCGGCGCTGGCGGCATACCACTCGCGGAACGGTGCCATGTCCTTGAACCGCATTTGCTGCCACTGGATGGATTGGCAGCCGGCAGCACTCGCAGGTTGAGGAATGGCGACGGCACCCATCGAGAGTGTGGCGGTCACGACCGCTACCCGTAGTAGACGCCTCATGATTTCTCCCCGCTGTCGGTAGTAACTCCACATGGCTCTGAATGAGTCCATGGGTACGTGATCTGGCTCAGCGTATTGACGCCGGACGGTTGGGTGCCAGCGTCGATGCGCGTCCCGGACAGCGGGGGCGTGTCCGGCCTGATTGCAGGCTTGTCCGGTGGTTGTCCCGGACAGGAACTGCCGATCCGAGCAAGCCTGTCAGTAGGAAGGCTCCGGAGGTGTGGCGAAGATACGGGCGTAGATGGCATCGATCACGTCGTTCTTCGCCAGGTTATAGTCGCCGGGTCGGTCTGCGGTGTTCCGGGCGAGGCGCCGCTTGGTTGTCGCGTACAGTTCCCGGTCCTCCGGATGCGAGCGCAGCCAATCGCGGAACAGCCGGTGCCGTACGGGTTCCGGCGCGTCCTGGGGCCACACGTGCAGGTTGACGTCCTCGGCGGTGCTGACAAGCATCCGGTGCCCGTGCCACCACGGCTCGCGGAGGACGAGTCGGTAGCCGAGCGTTTCCAACGCGGGGACGTAGCGGGACTCGTCCGTCGTGTCCTCGACGAGGAGATCGATGTCGATGATGGGCTTCGCCGCCAGTCCCGGCACCGACGTGGACCCGACGTGTTCCACTCCGACGACCAGGCCGCCGAGCGCTTCGGTGAGCGGCGAGCTGGCGGCGGCGAACCGGTCCACCCAGGCCGGGTCGTAGTCCTCGATGACGATCGACTGCCACCTCGCCGGCGGATCGCCCACCAGGGCGGCGGCCATTTGCTCGGGGGTGCCGTGATAGCGCTGCGTGACGTCCTGCGGGTACTCGGCCAACTCAACCTCCGGAGATTGCAAAGTTGGCCAGACTACGACATCCGAGACGGCTACCCCCATGCGACCTAGCATGACCTCGTGACGACCATAGATCTGTTCGCGGGAATCCCGGTCCGCGACTACGCCTCGGCGGCTGCCTGGTACGAGCGACTTCTCGGCGCCCCGCCGGCATTTCTGCCCAACGACGTCGAAGCGGTGTGGGAGCTGGCCGAGCACCGGTACGTCTTCATCGAGGTACGGCCCGAGCACGCGGGGCACGCCATGCACACCGTTTTCGTGGACGACTTCGACGCCCGCATCCCCCAGATCGCCGAACGGGGTCTGGAGCCGGACGAGCGCGAAACCTACGACAACGGCGTACGCAAAGCCACTTTCCGCGACCCGGACGGCAACGAACTCGCCTTCGGCGGCGCCCCGCTCTAACCCCCCGCCCCCGCCCCCGCCCGGCGATCTTGCACTTGTGGCGGTACGCAAAACCCAATAAGTCAGGCATTCCCGGGCGCCACAACTGCAAGATCGACAAGGGGAGTGGGGTGGGAGACTCAGCTACGTGAGGATCGGGCGGGCGGGTGTGGGTGACGTTGTGGGCTTGGGCCGGCTGTTGTGGGTGGACACTCTTGAGGAGGAGCCGGCGCGGGGGGCCGTTGAGGCGTTCGGGGTGGAGCTTGCGGGGTGGTGGGGTGCGCACGAGGACTCGCATGTGGCGTTTGTTGCTCGGCTGGGCGGACCGGAGATCGTCGGCATGGCCTGGGTCGCGCTCGTACCCCGCGTCCCGAGACCCGGCGCGACGAGTCGGCTGTCCGCGGACATCCAGAGCGTTTTTGTCATGCCGGAACATCGAGGCCGGGGGATCGGCTCGGCGCTCGTACGGGCTGCTTCGGAACATGCGACCGACCTCGGTGCCGTTCGCGTGACGGTCCATTCCGGCCGCAGGGCGGTGCCGGTGTACGAACGGCTGGGCTTCGAGTCGTCCCGGCAACTCCTCCAGCGACCGCCGGACTAGCGCGGCGCTCAGGTGTGTGGCCTCCGGTCAGGTCGGAAATTCAGCCACGTTCGGCGTACGCCGGTAGGTGGCGGGCGACCTCGTCCGGGGAGGGCATCCGGGCGATCTCGTCGGCGATCGTACGGGCCGCGTCGCGGTGGTAGTTGTGTCCGTCGCGCGGCAGCAGCTTCCGTACCTGCTCGGCGACCGCGTCCGGGCTCACCTCGTCGGGGAGCAGGCGCAGCCCGGCGCCGGCCGCGCTGACCGCGTCGGAGTTGGCGAACTGGTCGGCCCCCTGGGGCAGGAACAGCTGCGGGGCGCCGACGCCGAGCGCGCCGAGGGTGGTGCCGCTGCCGCCGTGGTGCACCACCACGTCGACGTACGGCAGCAGTTCCGCCTGGGGTGACCAGGTCTGCACGGTGACGTTGTCCGGCAGGTCGCCGAGCTGCTCGGGGCGTACCCGGCCGGCGGCGACCACCACGCGCGCGTCCAGCGTCGCCAAGCCCTCGATGGCCGTGGTGAGCAGCTCGGGGGTGCCGAACGCGGTGCCGAGGGTCAGGTAGATCAGCGGCTGCGAGCCGCGCTGGATGGCCCCGGTCGCCGCGGCGGCCGGGGCGGAGAACGGGACGGGGCGCAGGACGAGGCGTTCCTCGGTGGCGAGGAAGTGCTCGTCCTGTAGGGAGGGCGGGCAGATGTCGACGTGCGGGCGTCCGGGAGCCTCGGTGTTGTTCGTGGGCAGATCGAAGCCGATGCCCTCGGGGATCAGGCGTCCGAATCCGTGCCAGATGCCGGGGATGCCGGCCCGCGCGGCGGCGACGGCCGCTCCGGGCAGACCCCATTCGTGTACGACGAGATCGGGCTTCAGTCGTGCCAGTTCGGGTTCCAGGTCCTCGGCGTAGATCTCGTAGAACGAGTCCGCGGGGCGGAAGGGCCGCAGTCCGTTCGCCGCCAACGCCCCGTGCACGTCCTCACCGGCGGCGAAGTGGACCTCGTACCCGGCGTCGCGTGCGGCGATCGCGAGCGGGATCAGCGGATAGGTGTGTCCCACCGAGGCAAGGCTGGCGAACAGTACGCGCATGCCGAGAATCTACGCAGGACACCGTGCCACCCGGTCCGGGCGGGCTCGGGGGATCAGGCGACGGAGAACGTGATCGTTCCGGTGTAGGAGCCGGCGACGGCGGACAGGGGCACCTCGATCGTGACGGTCGGATCCCAGGTCGCGGTGTTGTTGCCGACGCCGTCCGTGAGGGTGTAGGCGATACGTTCCTCGTCGATGATCTCGGCGTCGTCCTCCGTGGGTTGGCCCGAGGTGAACGTCCCCGCGCCCGTGGTGTCGGCGATTCCCGACCAGTAGGAGATGTACTCGTTCGAGATCGTCGCGAGCGGGATGTCGGTGTTGGTGAAGTCCGTGGCGACGACCGTCGCGATCCACGACGGTTCCGACAGGAGGCGCTCGTCCGTCACCGTCACCGGGCCCAGGTTGTCCGACAGGATCCCGTCGGGGCTGGCGCTGCCCAGGTCCACCGGTGCCGGCGCGGTGATCGACAACTCGCCCGGTACGGCGCAGGTCGATGCGGTGATCGTCGTGGTGTCCAGGCTGACCTGGCCGCTGCTGGCCAGCGCCCGACCGTCGACCTCCGCTCCTCCGGCGCTGCTGATCGAGGCGGACGCGAGGATGTCACCGCGCAGTACGGAGTCGATGCCGAGCGTCGCGGAGCTGCCGACCTGCCAGAAGACGTTGCAGGACTGCGCTCCGTTGGCCAGGGTGACCGTGCTCGAGGTGCCGGTGGTGAGGGTGGAGGCGGCCTTGAAGATGAAGACGGCGTTCGGGTCACCCTCGGCGTCGAGGGTCAACGCCCCGGAGAGCTCGAACGCTCCCGAAACGGATTCGTACACGCCGGTGGGCAGGGTGGTTCCGCCGAGGTCCTCCGCCACCGTGCCGGTGGTCGTACGCCCCGCGGCGTTGTTGTACGCGGTGGTCAGATCGATCTGGGCCTGTATGGCCGGGGCGTCGTCGGGGTGGATGTCCCCGTTGACCACGCCGGGAGGGAATCCGCTCACCGTCGCGCCCGGGCTCACCCCAAGGTCGCCGTTGACCACCGACAACCCGGTGTTCGTGACCGTCGTGCCGGCGAGCACCGCGAAGTCGGCGGCTGTGCCCAGCGGCACCGGCACCGTGAGCGCGCTCGCCACGGGTGACCTGACCAGGACGATCGCGACCGTCGTCGCGAAGATCAAGGTCAGTGCCAGTGCGGTCCGGACAGCGGCGGTGATCGTCCGGCGGGCACCCGTGGGTCTGGGGGGCGGCATGGGTCTCCCCTCGGTGCCGGCATACGGAAGGAACGGATAATTTCACCTTAAGGACCTGAAGTGGGCTAAGTGTCCGAAACTCGCTCAATTGAGCCCTTACCGTGCGGTCAGGTGTCCAGCGGCACGATGTCGTGGTCGGCGTCGCCGTGCGATCAGCGGGTACGGACCGGCGGAACGGCCCGGCCCTACGGTCGGGTCTGCCCTACCCCGGTGGCCCGGACAGCCCTACCCGCAACCGGGGTGTGAGCCGGATCGATCGAGGACCGCCCAGCTCATAGCGTCGAAGCATGACCACGACGACCGTTCTCCCGCCGCCGGCACCCCGGCCGGACCCGTACACCCGACCGGGCCGGCACCGGCCCGGCAACCTCGCCGCGCGGGTCGCCGGATGGAGTGCCCGGCACCGCACCACCGCCATCGTCGGCTGGCTGCTGTTCGTGGTGGTCGCGACCGCCCTCAGCGCCATGCTCGGCACCGTGCAGGCCGCCGACAGCTCGTACGGACACGGCGAGTCCGGCCGCGCCACCGAACTGATCGCCGCCGCCGGTTTCCCCGACCGGGCCGGGGAGATGGTGTTGATCCACAGCGACTCCCAGGTCGCCGGCACACCCGCGTTCACCGACGCCGTCACGGCCACCGTCGCCGCCGTCGAGGGGACCGGCCGGGTGGAGAACGTACGCGCCGACGCGGTCTCGGAGGACCGGCACTCGGCCCTGGTCACCTTCGACCTGTCCGGGCCCTCCGACACCGCCGCCGACCGGGTCGGTGCCGTACGCGACGCCGTTGCCGGGGTGCAACGGGAACACCCGGACCTGATGGTGGCCCAGACCGGGGACGCCAGCCTGGATAAGTCGATCAACGAGATCCTGGCCGGGGACATGCACCGGCTGTCCATGCTCTCCATCCCGGTGACCCTCGGCATCCTGATCGTGGCGTTCGGCGCGCTGCTGGCCGCCGTACTCCCGATGGGCCTGGCCCTGACCGCGTTCCTGGCGTCCCTCGGCCTGCTCGCCGCGGCCAGCCGGCTGGTGCCCGCGGTCGACACCACGATGCACCTGATGCTGCTGATGGGTCTCGCCGTCGGCGTCGACTACTGCCTGTTCTACCTGCGCCGGGAACGGGAGGAACGGGCGAAGGGCGCCGACCCGGAACGGGCCCTGGCCATCGCGGCGGCCACCTCCGGCCGGGCCGTGCTGATCTCCGCGCTGACCGTCATCATCGCCACCTCGGGCATGTTCCTGACCCGCGACACCGTCTTCGCCAGCCTCGCCACCGGCACCATCCTGGTGGTCGCGATCGCCGCCCTCGGCTCGCTCACCGTGCTGCCGGCCGTGCTGTCCAAGCTCGGCGACCGGATCGACCTCGGCCGGGTGCCGGGGCTCTACCGGCGCGACTCGAACGGCCGGGGCTGGGCCCGCTTCCTCAACGCGGTGCTGCGTCGGCCGGGGCTCTCCGCGGTCCTGGCCACGGCGGCGCTGCTCGCGCTCGCCGTGCCGGCACTCGGCATGCGCACCGCCGAGGAGGACATCACCGCGCTGAAGACCTCCGCGCCGGCACTGGACACGTTCCTCCGGGTCGAGTCCGCCTTCCCCGGCGGCGGCGACCCGGCCGTGATCGCCGTCCGGGCCGACGACGTGACCACCCCGGCGGTCACCGCCGCCATCGACCGGTTCAAGACCGAGGCCCTGGCCGCCGGTGCGCTGCACGAACCGATGACGGTCGAGGTCAACCCCGACCGGACGCTCGCCGTGGTCAGCGCCGGACTGTCCGGCACCGGCATCGACACCACCTCGGAACAGGCCGTACGCACCCTGCGCGAGGACGTCATCCCGCGCACCGTCGAGGGTGTCGACGGTGCCGAGGCCCTGCTGACCGGGCGGGCCGCCGACTCGGTCGACTACAACTCCGCGATGGGACGCAGTGCCCCACTGGTGTTCGCGTTCGTCCTCGGCCTGGCGTTCCTGCTCCTGCTCGTCTCGTTCCGGTCGCTGGTGGTGGCGCTCACCGCGATCGTGCTCAACCTGCTCTCCGTCGCCGCCGCGTACGGCCTGCTGGTGCTGGTCTTCCAGCACGGGTGGGGCGAGGGGGTGCTGAACTTCGAGTCGGCCGGAGCGGTCACCAACTGGGTGCCGCTGTTCCTCTTCGTGATCCTGTTCGGGCTCTCGATGGACTACCACGTCTTCGTACTGAGCCGGATCCGCGAGGGCCACGACCGGGGGTGGCCGACCAAACTCGCGGTCTCCCGGGGCATCCGCGGCACCGCCGGCACCATCACCAGCGCCGCCCTGGTCATGGTCGCGGTGTTTGGGCTGTTCACCACCGGCTCGCTGGTCTCGATGAAGGAACTCGGGTTCGGCCTGGCCGTCGCGGTCCTGATCGACGCGACCATCGTCCGGGCCGTCCTGCTGCCGTCGGTGATGGTCCTGCTCCGGGAACGGAACTGGTACCTGCCGGGATGGCTCGGCTGGCTGCCCACCCTCTCCCACGGCGAGGCGCACGACGAGGACGACCGGGTACGACAACCGATCGGAGTCTGATCGGCGTCAACGGGGGAGGACGGACGTCGTACGGGGCCGGGGGGCTCGTACGGCGTCCGTCCTCGTCCACTGTCTACCGGTGCGGTCGGTGGTGCCTCACCACTGGTCGGTCGGCCGGCGCGGGGTGCCGTAGAGGGTGCCCCGGGAGGCACGGGCGCGGGCGACCGGATCGGTAGCCTGCCCCTGGTATCCGTCCGGTGCCGGGTAACCGGCGTACGCGTCCGGCGCCGGCCGGGCCTGCGGCAGGTCCGCCTCGTCCACCTGGTCCGGGGAGAGTCGGGCGCGCCGGGCCCGGAGCAGCCGGGTGGTCACGAACCACCCCACCGCAAGTACGCAGACCACGATCACGACGTTCTGGAGGATCCCGACGTAACCCTCCACCACGTGCCAGTTCTCGCCGAGCAGGTAACCCGCCATCACGAAGACGGTGTTCCAGATCAGGCTGCCCAGCGCGGTGTAGAGCAGGAACGTGGTGACCCGCATCCGTTCCACCCCGGCGGGAATGGAGATGAGGCTGCGGAAGACCGGGATCATCCGGCCGAAGAAGACCGCCTGCACCCCGTGTCGGAGGAACCACGCCTCGGTCCGGTCGACGTCGGCGAGCTTCACCAGGGGCAGTTTCGCGGCGATCGCGCGTACCCGGTCCCGGCCGAGCAGCGCACCCACGTAGTAGAGGGCGAGCGCGCCGACCACCGAACCGATGGTGGTCCAGATGATCGCGCTGGCCAGGCTCAGGTTGCCCTGGCTGGCGGTGAATCCCGCCAGCGGCAGGATCACCTCGCTCGGGATCGGCGGAAACAGGTTCTCCAGGGCCACCGCCAGACCGGCACCCGGACCACCGAGTTTCTCCATCAGACCGGTCACGAAGCCCACGATGCCGCCCGAGTCGGGCGAGGGATCGGCGGCGAGCAACGAGCTGGTGTTCCACTCCCAGGTTCCATTCACCCGGAAAACGGTACGGGGCCATCCTGAGCGTCACCATGAGGTGCACCGCCCTCCTGGGCGGTGGAACCTCAGCGCCCGGTTGCGGTAAACCGCACCCCCTCGGGACACCTCGTCGAACCGGCAGCAGCGGCGGATGAGCGCCGGCCGGTCATGGCCCGACCCCGCCTGCCGTCCCCGGTGCCGGGTCGCTGCCGTGTTCGGTCGCCCAGGCGCAGATCGCGGCGAGTGGTTCCCGTAGCGTCTGGCCCAGGTCGGTCAGGGCGTACTCCACGTGCTGGGGTGCCGTGTCCTTGAGGACCCGTCGCTGCACCAGTCCGTCGGCCTCCATCCCGCGCAGCGTCTCGGTCAGCACCTTCTGGGTGATTCCGGGCAGCCGGCGGCGCAGCTCGGCGTGCCGCTGCGAGCCGGCCAGCAGTCCGTAGATCACCAGCACCCGCCACTTGGCGCCGAGTCGCTCCAGGGCCTGCCGTGTGGTGCAGCTCTCCACCAGCACGTCCGGGATCACCAGGGTCATCGTTACCTCCTGCGGGCGCGACGGGTGAGCGGGCGGACGGAGGGGATGGGCACCGGAAAGTGCCTTCTGGGCAACGGATCGGGACGCGCCTACCGTCGGGATCAACGCTAGCCGATGGCAGGGGAGTGGGATGTCCGAGCCGATCGAGATCCGTACCGAGCGGATCAGTTTTTCCTGTGAGGGCATCGAACTGGTCGGCGTCCTGCGGTTGCCGGTCGCCGATCGACCGGTGCCCGCGGTGGTTCTCACCGGCCCGTTCACCGGCGTCAAGGAGCAGGTCACGGGTGGTTACGCCGACCGGCTCGCCCAGGCCGGGTTCGGCACCCTCGCATTCGACCACCGGGGTTTCGGGGAGAGCGGCGGACGCCGGGGGCACGAGGACAGCCAGGGAAAACTGACCGATCTGCGGGCGGCGGTCGGGTTGCTGGCGGCGCGGGACGAGGTGGACCCGGCCCGGCTCGGTGTGGTCGGGATCTGTCTCGGTGGCGGGTACGCGGTCCGGGCCGCGGCGGCGGACTCCCGGCTCCGGGCGGCGGTCGGCATCGCGGGTGCCTACAACAGCCCGGAGTGGTTCGCGCGGCAGTCGGGGATCGGGGGGTACCGGTCCGCGCTCGGCTCGTTCCTGGACCGGTACGACGAGTACCTGCCGGCCGTGGCGCCGGACGGCGGCGAGGCGGCGATGGGCGGTGCGGAGCCGTACGCGTACTACGGCACCGCCCGCTCCGCCTCGCCGTCCTGGGAGAACCGGGTGACCAGGGGATCACTGCACTCGCTGATGACCTTCGACGCGCTCGGCGCCGCGCCGCTGCTCGGGGCGACGCCGCTGCTGGTGGTGCACGGCCGGGTCGACGACTACTGCCGGCCGGAACTCGCGACGCGGTTGTACGAGCAGGTGACCGGCGTGAAGGAGATCGTCTGGCTGGATACCGACCGGCACATCGACCTGTACGACACCGAGCCGTATGTCTCGGGGGCGGTCGAGGCCTGTGCCGACTTCCTTCACCGGAACTTGGCGACCGCACAGGACCCACAGCGTTCGAGGTTTTTGTCCGATACAAGGTGATTTCTGGATACCCTCCCCCTGGACCGGAAGCGGGGGTGGTGTGCGGTGAAGTCGTACGTCGGAGAGGTGGGGACCGCCGACACGGCGGTGGTACGCGGCCCGGGAGAAGTGATGATCACGCTCTCGGTGAACGGCGTCCCGCGTACGCTCCCGATCGAACCCCGGGTGAGCCTGCTCGACGCGCTACGCGACCGGCTCGACCTGACCGGCACCAAGAAGGGCTGCAACCAGGGCGCCTGCGGGGCCTGCACGGTCTGGGTGGACAAGCGCCGGGTGCTGGCCTGCCTCACCCTGGCGATCACCTGCGAGATGCGGGAGATCACCACGATCGAGGGGCTCGCCGGCGACGGCGAACTGCACCCGATGCAGACCGCGTTCATCGAACGGGACGCCTTCCAGTGCGGCTACTGCACCCCGGGACAGATCATGTCGGCGGTGGCCTTCCTCGCCGAGGGACACCAACCGGACGACCCGCAGATCAAGGAATGGATGAGCGGGAACCTGTGCCGGTGTGCGGCGTACCCGCACATCCGGGCCGCGATTCGCCAGGTACACGAGGCCAGCATCGCCGGGGGCAGCGATGCGGCCGGTTAGTTACTCCCGCGTCCCGGACGTCGCCACCGCCATCGGCGCGGTCAGCGCCGACCCCGACGGCACCTTCCTGGCCGGCGGCACCACCCAGGTCGACCTGCTCCGGATCTACGTCGAACAGCCGGGCCGGCTGGTCGACATCAACGACCTGCCGCTGCGCCAGGTCGAGTCGGTCGACGGCGGCGGGCTGCGGATCGGCGCGGTCGCCCGGATGAGCGACGTGGCCCAGGCACAGGTGGTCCGGCACGGGTTCCCGGTCATCTCCCAGGCGCTGCTGCTCGGTGCCTCCCCGCAACTGCGCAACATGGCCTCCATCGGCGGCAACCTGATGCAGCGGGTCCGCTGCGGTTACTTCCGCGACCTCGCCGCCGGCTGCAACAAGCGGGCACCGGGCAGCGGGTGCGCCGCGCTGCACGGCATCAACCGGGGTCACGCCATCCTCGGTACCAGCGAACGCTGCATCGCCACCCACCCGTCCGACCTGGCCGTCGCGCTGGTCGCGCTGGACGCGGTGGTGCACACCCAGAGCGCCTCCGGTGGGCGGGCGATCCCCGTCGACGACTTCTTCCTGCTGCCCGACGACACCCCGGAACGGGAGCACCCGCTCGACCACGGCGAGCTGATCGTGTCCGTCGAGGTGCCGGCCACGAGGTCCGCCGCCAGGTCGCTCTACCTCAAGGTCCGGGACCGGGAGTCGTACGAGTTCGCGCTGGTCTCGGTTGCCGTCGCGATCGACCTGCACGGCGGGGCGATCAGTGAGATCCGGCTGGCGCTCGGCGGTGTCGCGACCAAGCCGTGGCGGGCCCGGCAGGCCGAGCGGATGCTGATCGGGGCACCTCCCACCACGGAGAACTTCACCGCCGCCGCCCGGGAGGAGTTGCTGCCGGCGGTCCCGTACGGGATGAACGAGTTCAAGATCGAGCTGGCCCGGCGCAGCATAGTGCGCGCCCTGGAGGCGATCACCGCCGACAACTGGCAGACCGCCACGGCCACCGGAGGTACGGCATGAGCCCCGCCATCGGTCTCGCTCTCGACCGGGTCGAGGGACGGGCGAAGGTCAGCGGTACGGCCCGCTACACCGCCGAACTGGTGCTCCCCGGACTGGTGCACGCGGTCCTGGTCGGCGCCCGGATCCCCAGCGGCCGGGTGATCGGGATCGACACCGGGAAGGCGGAACGGGCCGAGGGGCTGATCGCCGTACTGAGCCACCTCAACCTGCCGCCCATCCCCGGAAAGCCGCGCCTGCTGCCCTCGCTGGTGGGGCTCGCCGCACCGGGGGAGAGCTTCTTCCCGATGCAGGACGAGGTGGTGCACTACGCCGGGCAGCCGGTCGCGATCGTCGTCGCCGACACCATCGAGCGGGCCGAACACGCGGCCAGCCTGCTCCGGATCGACTTCGCGGAACTGCCCGCCCACACCGTGCTCGACCAGGTACGCGACCAGGCGTACGAGCCGCAGCGGATCTTCGGCGGGATGCTGCCGGGTCGGAACTCCCGAGGGGACGTCGAGGCCGGGCTCGCCCAGGCGGAACACCGGATCGACCAGACGTACGCGTTCTCGCCCAACCACCACAACCCGATCGAGCCGTCGGCGACCACGGTGGTCTGGGACGACGTCGACCGGCTCACCGTCTACGACAGCACCCAGGGGCCGACCGCCACCCAAATGACCGTGTCCCACCTGCTCGGCCTGCCACCCGGGCAGATCAAGGTGATCAGCGAGTACGTCGGAGGCAGCTTCGGCTCCAAGGCGATGATCTGGCCGCACGTCACCCTGGCCGCGCTCGCCGCCCGCGAGGTGCGACGGCCGGTCCGGCTCGCCCTCAACCGGGAGCAGATGTTCCACTCCTGCGGCCACCGGGAGGAACAGGAACAGCGGATCACCATCGGCGCCCGCGCCGACGGCCGGCTGACCGCGCTGCGCCACCACAAGCTCTCGCTCACCTCGCCGTTCGACGACTGGGCCGAACCGTCGCTCCAGTCGCCCGGCATCTTCTACGACTGCGCGAACTACGAGGGCGTCTACCACCTCGCCCGGGGCAACACCATTACCCCGACCTTCATGCGCGCCCCCGGCGAGGCCTCCGGCATGTTCGCCCTGGAGTGCGCGATGGACGAACTGGCCGAGCTGGTCGACATCGACCCGGTCGAGCTGCGGCTGCGCAACCTCGCCGAGTCCGACCCGAGCACCGGCAATCCGTGGTCGAGCAGCGGCCTGCGGGAGTGTTACCAGCGGGCCGCCGAACTCTTCGGTTGGGACGGTCGGGACCGGGCACCGGGGACCCGGCGCGACGGGCAGTGGCTGATCGGTACGGGCATGGCCGGGGCGGCGTACCCGCACGCGGTGCCGCCCAACCAGCAGCGGGCCCGCGCCCGGCTCTACGCCGACGGCAGCGCGGTGGTCGAGGCGGGGGTGTCGGAGTTCGGGACCGGCGTCACCACCGCCATGCGGCAGGTCGCCGCGGACGGACTCGGCCTGCCCGTGGACCGGGTCCGGTTCGTCGGTGGCAGCAGCGACCTGCCGAACATCACCGCCGCGGTCGGGTCCGCCGGCACCGGCGCGGTCAGCGCCGCCGTGCACCTGGCAGTCACCGAACTGCGTACCCAACTGATCGCGCGGGCCGTCGCCGACCAGCGGTCACCGTTGCACGGGGCGGACCCGGGGACGGTGACGGTGGAGGACGGCCGGATGCGGCTGCACGACCGGGCCGAGGTCGGCGAGACGTACGCGGAGATGCTGGCCCGGGGCATGACACCCGACGTCGAGGCACTCGGGGTGTGGACCCCGCCGCCACTGACCACCCCGTACGGCATGCACACCTTCGGGGCGCAGTTCGCGGAGGTCGCCGTCGATGCCGACCTGGGCCTGGTCCGGGTACGCCGGATGGTGGGGGTGTTCGCACCCGGTCGGGTGCTGAACCGGAAGACCGCGCACAGCCAGTTGATGGGCGGGATGTTGTGGGGGATGAGCCAGGCACTGCTGGAGGCCACCCTGATGGACCCGCGTACGGGCCGGTGGGCGAACCCGAGCTTCGGCGACTATCTGATCCCGGTGAACGCCGACGCGCCGGACGTGGTGGTGGAGACGATCGAGGTCACCGACACCGTGGTCAACCCGCTCGGGGTGAAGGGGGTCGGTGAGATCGGGATCGTCGGTGCCGCCGCCGCGATCGCGAACGCCGTACACCACGCGACGGGGCGGCGGATCCGCAAGCTGCCGATCAGCCTGGAGGATCTGCTGTAGGCGGGCCGGTCAGGTGCGGCGGGGGTGGCGGCGTGGGCGCGGGCCCCGGTCTTCGCTGATCTCCTCCACGACCTGGCAGGCGTTGTTGACCGGGTCGAGCTGGTCCGCGTGGATCGCCACCTGCTGGAGCAGGCTCTTGAAGGTCTCCTGGTCGCCGCCGAGGACCGAGAGGATGTCCGCCTCGGCCTTGGCGAAGGCGTTCTGCCGGTCCTGCCAGAGGGTCTGCCCGGCCTCGGTGGCGACCACCCGGCGGCTGCGCCGGTCGGCCGGGTCGGGCTGGCGGGAGACGAGTCCGGCGGCTTCCAGGTCGTCGATCAGGTAGGTGAGCACGGTCCGGTCGATGCCCAGTTGCGCGGCCAGGGCGCCCTGGTTCATGGCGAGGTTCTGGCTCGCCGACGCGACGACCTGGTAACCGCGGGGACCACCGGGCACGTCGTTGACGATCTCCTCCACCGCTCGCAGGTAGCGCCGGAGGATCACCCCGAGGGTCCACCCGAAGTCGTCCTTGAGCAGCTCGGCAGCGATCTGCTCGCTGCGGTCGGCAGACCCTGGAGCGCGCTGGGCGGTAGCTGCATCGTGGGGCACGGGACCAGTGTACCCACGGCGAAGATAATCTGTTAACAAGATGTTCTTGGGTGCCATAGTGTTGTAATCAAGATGATATAAGTCACAGCCTGGCGGATGGGGAGATGTTCTGTGCTTAATTTAATCGTCAACGCAGAACATCTTCTGGAGGTAGTAGTGAGCTTGTTCCGACTCGACTCGAGCATCCTTGGCGAGCGGTCCACGAGCCGCGCGGTCGCCGACACGGCCGAGAAGGCCTGGAGCCGCACCCACCCGAACGGCCGGATCGTCCGGCGCGACCTGGTCACGTCGCCCATCTCGGCGGACGTCTGGACCACGGCGGTCTCGGCCGGCTTCGTCCCCGCCGACCAGCGCACCGACGAGCAGGCTCGGGCCAAGGCGCTCGTCACGTCGCTGGTGGACGAGCTGCTCGACGCCGAGGCGTACCTGCTCGCCGTCCCGCTCTACAACTACGGCGTCTCCCAGCACGTGAAGTCCTGGATCGACCTGCTCCTGACCGACCCCCGGATCCAGGGTGCGGCCACGCCGCCGCTGGCCGGACGCCCGGCGGCACTCGTCACCACCCGCGGCGGCGGCTACGGCCCCGGAACTCCCCGCGAGGGCTGGGACCACGCCACCCCCTACTACCGCCGGATCTTCGGCGACCTGCTCGGGCTGGACCTGCACGTGAGCGAGGTCGAGCTGACCCTGGCGGAGTCCAACCCCGCGATGGCCGAGCTGCGCGACCTGGCCAAGCAGCAACTGGAGGCAGGCCACTCCTCCGCCGGCAAGCACGGCGAACTGCTCGCCCAGCACGTCCTCAGCCAGGCACGCTGACGTACGTCCTCGGGTCATGCCCCCGCGCCCGGTTCGGGCGCGGGGGCAGCGGCGGTTGACCACCACCCCTGCCAACGCCGGCGGCGGACGCGACCGTCAGGTGGGTGGGGTGGGGGTTTCCGGCACGGTCCGGCCGCGCGACCGGAGCGCGTCCGCGATCGCCACCCCGGCCAGTACGCCCGCGGCGGCGGCGCTGACCCCCAGCGGCGGTACGTGCAGCAGGCCCGGCACCAGCAGGGCCAGCGCGATCAGTCCGCCGATGCGGGACCAGGACACCCGGGCGAACACCTGGTATTCGAACTGGGACCGGCCGGCGAGGAAGAGCGCGGGACCGCCGAGGATGGTGTAGAGCCAGACCGGGGTGGTGTGCCCGAGCGGGTGGGCGATGGAGAGCTCGTAACCGACCGCGGTGAGCACGATGCCGGCGATCATGAACAGGTGCGAGAAGGACATCGACCGTCCGAACCGGCCCGGCTGCCGGGCCGTGGTGATCGCCAGCGGCAGCAGGTGACCGGCCTGGTGGAAGTAGACCCGCCAGATCAGCACGCTGGTCAGGAACGCGACCAGGAACGCGGTGGTCCGGTCGATGGCGAAGCTGGACCCGCTGAAGGTCAGCCCGATCACCAGGATCGACTCGCCCAGGGTGATCAGGAGGAACTGCTGGTAGCGCTCGGCCAGGTGCTCGCCGGCGATCGGGGTGTCGGTGGTGAGCGCCCGGCCCAGCACCGGGAGGGGCCAGCCCGCGATGGCCCCGCCGTAGTCGAGCAGGATGGCGATGGTCCAGAGCACCCCGCGTACGGCGACGTCGTCGACGACCCCGCCGAGCAGCCAGGGCACCGCGCTGAGTCCGAGCCAGACCGACACCCGGACCCCGACGTCGCGTGCCGCCCGGTGGGCGAAGAAGAGGAACACCGTACGGCCGATCTGGATCGTCACGTACGCCCCGGCGAAGATGATCGCCCGTTCGCCGAAGCCCTTCGGCACCGCGACCGCCATCACCATCGCGCCGAACATGGTGCCGACCACCACGAGTTGGATCGCCGGCTGGTCCGGGTCGAGCCGGCTCGTGATCAGCGAGGTGAACGTCCAGATCAGCCAGAGGGCCAGGAAGAGCAGCAGGGTCTGGCCGGCCTCGGACAGCAGGATCCGCCGCTCGGAGTTGAAGTCCGTGATCAGCCGTTGCGAGATCCGGGTCAGCGCGAAGACGAAGACCAGGTCGAAGAAGAGTTCGAGGAACGTGGCCCGTTGTGAACTCTCCGCGTCACGGAGCAGGCCGGCCTCCCCGGCACCGGTCACGGGGCGGCCATGCCGAAGACGTGCACGGCGCCCCCTCACCGATCGGCGATGTCCCAGTCCCAACGAGCCAGGACCCGTACGGACGTTGGGCCGCCTGCCGGTCGGTGGGCTGCGCCGGATCGGGCAGGTTCTGCTGTCATCTAACGATCCTCTGGTCTCCTAACAAGAGACCAGGGGTCTGCTAGCCTGGCCGGCATGGCTGACGAGGTGGTCGGGTTCCAGCGGGCACGCCGTCCGGAGCAGGTGAAACTCCGTCGCAACACCATCCTCGACACGGCCGCGGCGATGCTCGCCGAACGACCCGTGGCGGAGATCAGCCTGCGGGAACTCAGCGACCGGGTGGGTCTGGCGAAGTCGAACGTCCTGCGCTACTTCGACAGCCGCGAGGCGATCTTCCTCGAGGTGCTGGACGCCACGTGGACCACCTGGCTCGACGGTGTCGAGGTCGAGTTGGGGGCGGCCGTCGAACCGGGGAACCCGGCGCCGTACCAGCGGGAGACCCGGGTCGCGACCCTGATCGCCGACTCGCTGTCGAAACAACCCCTGCTCTGCGAGCTGATCAGCACCATGGTCGGCACCCTGGAACGGAACATCTCGCTCGACTCCGCCCGTACGTCCAAACGCCGGGCCGCCGCGAACACCGACCGCCTCACCGACCTCGTACGGGCACAACTGCCCCACCTGGGTCGCCCGGCAGCCGCGCACTTCGCCGGGGCGGCGCTTGTTCTCGTCGCCGGCCTCTGGCCCTCCGTGGCCCCCACCGAAGCCGTCGCCACCGTCACCGCCGAACTGGGTGCCCCACCCGCCGAGGTCTCCTTCCCGCACGACCTCCGCGAAGCCCTGGCCAACCAGCTCATCGGACTGTCAGTACGGGCCACGCTCGCGCCCGAGCACCCGTAGACCGGGTTCGCCAACTTTTTCCCCGGTTGGTGCAACCAGCCGGCCACCCGCGCCCGTCTTTGGGCGACGAAAGGAGCCGGGACGGGTGAGAGAGCAGGACGAGGAGGACTTTCGGCAGTTCGTCACCGCGCGGATGGACTCGTTGCGCGGGGTCGCGTACCTCACGTGCGGTGACTGGCACCGTGCCGAGGATGCGGTCTCGAACGCGCTGACCAAGCTCTACACGCGCTGGGGCCGGGTCAGCTCGCCGCACAGCTACGCGTACCGGATGGTCGTCCGGGCCGCGATCGACGAGGTGCGGCGGCCCTGGCGACGGGAGCGCTCCGCCGGCCACACAGTGGTGGAGCAGGCCGAGTCCGACCGGTCCGACGTGGTCGCCGAGCGACTCCGGATCCAGGCCGCGCTGCGCCGGGTGCCACCGGGTCAGCGCGCGGTGCTGGTGCTGCGCTTCTTCGAGCAGCTCAGCGTCGAGGAGGTGGCCGAGGTGATCGGGCGCAGTCCGGGGACGGTCAAGAGTCAGACCGCGCGGGGTCTGGCGACCCTGCGCTCGGTCTTGTCCGCGCAGGACGTCACGTTCGTTACAGGGGAAGGAGACGGAGAGAATGACAAGCGATCTGCACCAGTTGTTGACCACCGCGCAGTCGGACCAGCCGGCCGCGTCGTACACCGTTGACGACATCGTCGCGGCCGGACGTCGGCGTCGCAGCCGGCGGAAGTTCGGGCAGTGGACCGGGGCGACCGGCGGCCTCGCGGTCGTCGCGGTAGCCGTGGCCCTCGTCTCCCAGACGGGCACCGCGACCCCCGGCCGTGCGCCGGTGAACACGGCGGATGCCGGGCTCGCCGCGGCGGGGGCGGGAAGTGCCACCGCCGGGCCGACGCCGCTGACGTACACGTTCGCCGGCTACCGGGTCGGCGACTTCCGGGTCACCGACCCGTCGATGGCCACCCCCGGATACCAGAGTTCCATGATCTTCCAGGACAACGTGTACGTCGGCGACGGTCCGCCGATCGAGGACCACCTCGGCACGATGACGGTCTACCGTCCGGGGGTCTTCCGGCCGGACCTGTTCCGCGCCGGCACGCCGATCACCGTCGGCGGACGCCCCGGCTTCCAGACGGAGCTGCCGCGGAAGATCAGGGTGGGCAGCGGCGACCCGAACAGTCGTGAGGTGATCACCAAGCCCATCTCCGCTCCCGCCGTCGCCTGGCAGTACGGCGACGACGCCTGGGCGGTCATCGAGGCGCACGGGATCGGCCAGCGGAGCCTGCCGGTCACCGCGATCCGGCAACTGGCGGACGCGTTCCGGACCGCCGCACCGGCGCCGGTCCGGACGCCGTACGAGATCACCTACGTGCCGGCGGGGTGGCAGTTGGTGGCGGCGGGCAGCCACAACCTCATTCTCGGCGACGACGCGATCTCCCGGGTGGTGCTGGTCCGTACCGGCACCTCGTTCGACGCGCTGACCGCGCCGCTCAACTTCGAGGACGGGACGACGCCGACCGTGCAGATCATGGTCGCGCGGTCGGGCACCGAGGGTCCGTACCCGCACCCGGTGACGCCGGCCTGCCCGGAGGGGCAGTTCTTCTGCGACCTGCCGATCGGTACCAGCGGCTACTACGTCGAGGTGCACGACCAGTCGAGCACCCTGTCCGGCACGGAGATCCGGAAGATCGCCGACGGCCTGGTCTTCGCGACCGTCGACCAGCCGAACACCTGGCACGACGCAGTGACCGGCTGATTCCCGGCTGCCGGTGCCCCTACCGGCGGCGACAACGGGCCGGAGCCAGGGAAAATCCCACGGCTCCGGCCCGTTGTGCGTCTTGACCGGGCCGCCGGAACAGACCTTCCGGCGCACCGCCCCGGTTCTAGTCGGCGCGTTCCGGCAGCCGGTCCGCCCCGTCGAACGAGCCGGTGAAGGTCGAGGGACCGGCGGCCCGGCCGGCGACCACCGGCTCGTCGGTGCGGCGTTCCGGCTCCACGCCGTCCGCCCGGCGGATGTCGGCGAAGGCCCGGCGCAGCGACGTCCGCAGGGCGCGGCCCACCGGCTGTTCGACCAGGCGGTGGATGACGTACCCGACGGCGAGGACGGTCGCGACGGTCAGCACCAGCAGGACCGCGTCCGGGAGACGTCCGTGCAGTTTCCGGAGAATCGCGTACGCGAGGAAGAAGTGGACCAGATAGACCGGGTACGTGAGTGCGCCGATCGTGGTCGACCCGCGCCAGCGCAGCCAGGAGAACCACCCGAGGGCAATGGCTGTCATGACGGCGAAGAACACGGTCAGCAGCACGAGTGCGACGTTGAACCGCATCGGCACCTGGTGTTCGGCGAACACGATCCGCAGCGAGTTCGTGCTGAATATCCACGACGCCACGAGCATGCCCCACAGGAGCGGGTTGGGGCCGAACCGGTGCATCAGGTAGAGCACGATGCCGGCGACGAAGAAGTAGGTGTAGGTCGGTTCGAGAACGGTGGAGAGAATCCCGATGTTCTTGACCTGTACGAGGAGCGAGGCGGTCGTCCAGAGGAGGCAGAAGGCGACCACGCGTCGGTAGGTCAGGCCGAGCCGTACCACGATGGCGAAGAGCAGGTAGAACTTCAGTTCCACGAGCAGCGTCCAGTACACGGTGTCGATGTTCGGGACGCCGAGCAGGCCCTGCACCATGGTGAGGTTCGCGAGTACGGCGACCGGCGACGGACGTTCTGCGGCGGGCCACCAGAGCGTCAGCAGTGCCGTCGTGAGCAGCACCGCCAGGACGTACGCGGGCATGAGCCGGGTGACCCGGGAGATGAAGAACTCACTGGCGGACCGACCCCAGGAACTCATGCAGATGACGAACCCGCTGATGATGAAGAACAGGTGTACGCCCATCCAGCCGTACCGGAAGCCCTGGGCGATCAGGCGACCGAAGTAGGCGTCGGCGTCGACGCCGTAAACGAACTCCACGATCGGGATCAGGTGGTAGCCGAGGACCATTATGGCGGCGGAGAAGCGCAACAGGTCCAGCACGTACAGTCGCTGGTTCGTTGGTTTGCCCGTTTTTGTCGCGGTGGCCGCTGGTACGGCTATTCCTCGGGTGGCGTCCTCGATGGTCGCTGTCACTGGTCGCCGCCCTCCGCTTACTACCCGGCCCGCTTCGAAGCAGCACACTAGAGGCGCCGCCGGCTTTGCCACAACCCGACTTGACCACCGGGTGAACCGGGAAGCAGCGGAGCCCCGGTCGACCTGTACGGGTCGACCGGGGCTCCGCCGAGCGGGGCCTTCCTTCAGTCAGGTCAGGGGAGCTGCCAGATCTGGTTGCTCGTGTTGTAGCAGTCCCAGATCTGGAGCCGGGTGCCGTCGGCGGTGTTCTTGTCCGTGATGTCGAGGCACTTGTTGGACGCCGGGTTGATCAGCGTGCCGTTGCTCTGGCCCCGCCAGACCTGGGCGCCGCTGCCGTTGCAGTCCCAGAGCTGGATCTTGGCGCCGTTGGTGGTCGACGCGCTGGTGACGTCCATGCACTTGCCCAGGCCCCGGATGGTGCCGTCGGTGCTGACCGTCCAGCGTTGCGCGGTGCTGCCGTTGCAGGTGTAGAGCTGGATCGCGGCGCCGTTGGCGGTGCTGGCCGCCGCGATGTCGACGCACTTGCCGGCCAACCCGGTGATCTGACCGGTACGGCCGGTGGGCGGCGGCGTGGTGCCACCCATCACCGTGTCGTAGATCGCGCTGACCAGCGAGGTCGAGGTGTTCGTGTCCTGGGACAGCTCCCAGTTCATCATGCCGCCGGCGTTCGCCAGGGCCCACTGGGTCTTGCGCTTCACCGTCGGGATGCCGTTGTAACACTGCTGGGCGCCGTTGGCGGTGGTGCAGTCCCGGTTGGCGTTCGCCGGGTCCAGCGCGACGAGCTGGGTGTAGGTGAGGTAACCGGGGCGGCTGTAGAACGGCACGCCGAGGACCGTCTTGCTCGCCGGCAGGCCGCGGTTCTTCCAGCCCTGGGCGTTGCTGATCGACCAGTCGTAGTTCGCGTGCGGCTCACCGCCGTCGTACAACATGATGTTGAGGAAGTCGACGTAGCCGAAGACGGCCGGCTGGATGCCGTTGGCGGTGCCGCCACCCGAGACGACGGCGGCCGTGAGCAGCTTGCCGCGGCTGTGCATCGCGGTGCTGAGCTGAGACATGAGCAGGGTGTAGTTGTTGGCCGAGGTGCCCGGGTCGGGGTACTCCCAGTCGATGTCGACGCCGTCGAGGCCGTACTGGTTGACGAAGTTGACCATGTTGTTGACGAACGTCGTACGGGTGCCGGAGTTGGCCGCCAGCGCCTCGAAGGCGGAGTCGTTGCCGTCGTTCCAGCCGCCGACCGCGATCAGCACCTTGACGTTGTTGGCGTGCCCGAGCGAGACCAACTGCTGGAGCTTGCCCGGCTGGTCGACCGCCTGGAGGCTGCCGTTGGAGTTGGGCAGTACGAACGAGTAGTTGATGTGGGTCAACTTGTTGTACTGGATGTTCGCCACGTTGCCGGCCCACGAGGGCATGTAGCCGACGCTCTTGAAACCGTTGGGCAGGACCGCGGCGGCGGCCGGGGAGGCCGGCGCCACGGCGGTCACCGAGCCGGCGAGCGCGGTCACGAGAGCGAGCGCTCCGGTGAGGAGTCGGGACTTGCGAGTCCGCCCGGTTGGGCTGGAAGCGGGGGATGTGTCGGACATGTTTGACCTTTCGCGGCGTACACGCCATCGGCCCCACGCCAGGCGGGGCGGTGTCTTCGAGCGCTCGGCCGACCAGGGCCCGGGGCCGGATCGAGGCGGGGGTTTGGGGGTACTGCGTGGTGCTTCGCCTCAGGTGGCTGAAAGCTTAGGAAACTTAACTATTAAAAGTCAATGGATGTGAATTCCTCGAACCCGACGGCGGCGGGTACGTGCGGGGCAGAGCGTGCGCTACGCGGAGTCGCTACGGAGTGGACTCGACGCGGTGAGCGACGGCGAACACGGCCCTCGGGCCGACGACGATCACCCGCAACCCGGGCGCGGGTGCGGGTGCGATCGGGACCTGGCACGGTCGACCCCCGAGGCGTACCCGGTGCGGTCGACGGACGCGAAAAAGCCGGGTGGGGTGCTCCGAAATCGGAGCACCCCACCCGGCAGATCAGATCTGGACGTCAGGGGTTACGCAGTGCGTCCCTGGTGTCGTGGGCGGCGTCCTTGACGTGGTCGCCGGCCTGCTTCATCTGCGCCTCGGTACGCTGCGCGGCGCCCTCGGCCTGCAGACGCTCGTTGTCGGTGGCGTCGCCGACCTTCTCCTTGACGGTGCCGGTGACTTCCTCGGCCTTGTGCTTGATCTTGTCGCCAACGCTCACGGTGTCCTCCAAGTTTCGCTTCGAACAGTTTCGGTCTCCGCTGCCGGCATTAGTGCCCAGGACCGTCGGCGACGAAACACCCCCGCAACACGAGTGCCCGAGGACACCGCGGCACGAGCGACCCGAGGACACCGGTACGCGAGCGCCCCGAAAGCCCGGTTCCGGGCCGAGCCCGTACGGTGGCGGGGTGACATCCACGGTCAAGGTCACCTGGTGGGGGCACAGCACGGCCTGGATCGAGGACTCCGGGGTCCGGCTGCTGACCGACCCCGTCCTGCGTGACCGGGTCGCCCACCTGCGCCGGATGCGGGGGCCGACCCCGAAACTGCCCGGCGACCCGGACGCCGTACTCGTGTCGCACCTGCACGCCGACCACCTCGACGTCGCGTCGCTGCGCCGGCTGCCGGACCGGGTCGCGCTGATCGTGCCCGCCGGATCGCGCCCGTTCCTGCGGCGGCGGATGGGTACGGCCGCCGCCTCCCGCGCGGTGGAGCTGGCGCCCGGCGAGGAGTTCCGGCTCGACGCGATCACCGTCCGGGCCGTCCCGGCGGCGCACGACGGCGGCCGTGGCCCCTGGTCACGGCACCGGGCGATGGCGATCGGCTACACCGTCCACGGCGAGGCCAACACCTGGTTCGCGGGCGACACCGGACTCTTCGACGGCATGGCCGACCTCGGGCCGCTCGACCTGGCCCTGGTCCCGGTCGGCGGCTGGGGGCCGACGCTGGGGCTCGGTCATCTCGACCCGGTACGGGCGGCCGAGGCCGTACGACTGGCCGCCCCCCGGTACGCGGTACCGGTGCACTTCGGCACATTCTGGCCCGCCGGGCTGGTCTTCCGCCGGGGCATGTTCCACGAGCCCGGCCGACGGTTCGTCGAACACGTCGCCACCGCCGCACCCGGCACCCGCGTCACCGAACTGCAACCCGGGGAGACGCTGACGGTGGACCCGGCACCGTGAACAACGCCATCGGGGTGCTGACCTCCCTCTTCGCGCTGGTGGCCTTCGGCGCCGTGCTTCCCGTCGTACCGACCGGTGCCGCGGTCAGCGCGGCGGCGGCGCTCGCCTTCCACCAGCACTCGCTGATGGTCGTCCTGGTGGTGCTCGCCGGTGCCGCGGGCGCGTATCTCGGCGACGCCGTCACCTACGTCGCCTGCCGGTACGGCGGGGAGAAGCTGGCCCGCCGGCTGCGGTGGCTGCGCAACGGGCAGCGGCTCGACGGCCTCGCCGCGCGGCTGCGCGAGCGCGAGGTGTCGGTGCTGCTGATCTCCCGGCTGGTTCCCGGCGGGCGGATCCCGGTGCTGCTCACCATCGCCCTGGCCGGTCTAGGCTGGCGGCGCTTCGCGCTGGCCAACGCCCCGGCCTGCGGGCTCTGGTCGGTGGTCTACGCCGCCTTCGGAGTGCTCGGCGGTTCGATCTTCCCCGAGCCCTGGCAGGGAGTCCTGGTCGCGGTGGTCATCGTGCTGGTGGTCACCCAGGTCGTCGCACTCGTCCGGCGCCGCTCCGGCGACTGACCGGCCGACGGCCGACACCTGCGCCGGTACGACGGCCAGGTCCGGAACCACCGCCAGCTCCGTGGTCACCAGGTGGTCCGGTACGACCTTGTCCTCCGGTACGGCCTCCTCGCGCAACCCGAGCTGGTGCAGCCAGGTCACCAGTTGCCGGTGTACGGCGACCGGGCCGTCCAACGGCTCCTCGGCGACCGGCCACTCGGCCGGGTGGAGCAGGAACGCGTCGGTCTGCCAACCGCCGAGCCCGCCGTGGCTGCCGACCAGCTCCTCGAACGCGGCCACCTCCTCGGTGCCCGAGTCGACCGCGCTGATCAGCACCAGGTCGCCGACGTGCTCGACCTCCTGGTGCCGCAACAGGTCGGCGCGTGCCCTCGGCCCGTACGCGGACAGCGGGTCCTCACCGCTGACCCGCCCGTCGCGCAGGTGGTGCTCGCCCCGGTTGCCGATCGCCACCGGACCGGTCCCGTCGTCGACCACCACCAGCCCGATGCCGGGGTGCGCGGCGAGACCGTCCACCAGCCCCGGATAGGCGGCGTCGATCTCCGTACGGGTGGGTTTGCCGGGGTGCCGGGTGAAGTAGATCATCGCGAGGTTGCCGGAGGCGACCACCAGCACGTCCGTACTGGAGATCTCGTGCGCCTCGCCCGCGCCGGCCAGCCCGATCGGCGACTTGCGTTCGCCGGCCGGGCCGAGGGTCACCTCCCGGTCGACGGTGCGGGACCGGACGGCGGCACGGGTCGCGGCAGCCCCGGCCCCCGGCCGACCGCTGATCTCGGTGAGCAGGGTGTTCACCGGTCCCCACGGCTCGACCGGCCCGGTCGCCGCCGACGCGGTACGGTCCGCCCGAGCCGACCCGTTCACCTCGCTCCGGCCGGTCTTCGCCCCGCCGGCCGTGGCCGGGGCGTCGGCCTGTGCCCGACCGGAGCCGTTCACGATCCGGTCCACCGTCTGGGCCAGCGACTCGCCGTAACGCTGGCGGAAGGTCTCGCCCTGGCTCTGGCCGTGGTCGGAGAGGACCACCAGGTGATAGGTGCGGTCGGCCTCGGCGGAGAGCCGCTCCAGCACGCCGAGGACCTGGTCGAGCCGGCCGAGGGCGTCCAGCGACTCCGGCCGGGCGGGACCCGCGTGGTGGGCGACCTCGTCGTAGTCGACGAAGTCGCAGAAGATCACCGGGGCGCCCAGCGCCATCTGCTCGGCGATCAGCGAGACGTTCATGTCGCGCAGCATCCCGGCGAGCGGGCGCAGCACCAGGAACGCCCCGGACCGGCTGACCCGGGGCCGGATGTCGCGCAGCCGCTGCCCACGGGCCTGGTGCAGCTCCTTCAGGATCCGGCCCAGGCCCAGCACGATCGCGCGGGCGAACCCGTACGGGCTGATCATGAATTCGGCGTACCCACGGGACGACCGGCCGGGCAGGGTGGCCCGGCTGACCGTGAACAGGGTGGCCGGGGCATCGCCGGAGAAGACGTTGCTGATGCTGACGCCGCCGTACCGGAGCAGCCCCGCACCGTCGGTGATCTGGCGCTCGACCTCGGCCGCGTCCCGTGGCCGGTTGGCCACCATCAGCCGGCCGGTCCCCTTGTCGTACCAGCGGAACGCCGGCACCGACCGGTCGTCGCCGTGCAGGATCCCGGCCTGCGCGCCGGGTGTGGTCGCCGGCAGCCCGGTGTGCCAGGTGCCCAACCGGTGGCTGCGCACCCGCAGCCACCGGCCGATGTTCGGCAGGTTCCCGGCGTGGATCGCCCAGCGCAGCAGCGGAGCCGACACCCCGTCGAGCTGCACGACGAGCAGCCCCTCGCCGCGCGCCGCCGTACCCCGTTTCTGGGCCGCCCGGCTGACCTTGTGCATCAGCCGCAACGCCTCGCTGACAAAGGCGTCGTCGGTGCCCGAATCGGTCAGCCAGCTCACGATCGCGGCCAGCGCCACCGCGAACCAGGACGCCGCGAAGGCGGCCGGCAGACCGGACAGGTCCGCGTCCGGGGCGAGCCGCAGCGCCACGTACAGGATGATCGTCTGCAGGCTGGCGCCGACGATCATCGCGCCCAGCCCGCCGAGCACGGTCGCCAGCGCCAGGAGCAGCGGTCGCAGCAGGGCCCCGACGATCGCGACCAGGACGACCACCCAGAGGATCGCGGTCAGCCCGTTCACGTCGATGCCCGGCATCAGCCAGAGCGTGCCGGCGAGCACGACGAACGAGGTGACCGCGCTGCGCAGCAGGCCGGTCACCCGGGCCAGGGTCGGGCGCCAGGACCGCAGCTCCCGCAGCACGAGTCGCACCCGACCGGGCCGGGGCGGGCTCGACGGGCGGGCGGGGGTGGGGGCGGTCACCGCCCCACCTTGGCACAGTGGCGCAGCCCGGAGTCCGGTGGCGAGGTACGGGCCCGGCTCGATGTGACCAGTGCAACAGCCGCCCGCTCGCGGCGCCGCCGCGACGGTGACGCCACCCCATCCCGATCGACCGGGAATTCCGCCCGGCGCGCGGCCCTGAGGTGACGGGTACGCCGCCGGGCCTTACGGTGAGTCCAGCTTCATCACGGTACGAAGGCGGGGCTGAATGGCCGAGGCTGTCCGGGTAGACGAGCTCACGCTCGGGGATCACGGGTGTTTGACCTTTTCCGACCCACAGGAGCGGCTCGATCTGCTGGCCGCGTTCGTCCGTGACGGCCTGCGCCAGGGGCAGAAGGTCCTGTGCTGGACCGACTCGGTCGACCCGGAGCAGTTGGGCCGCCAGTTGGTGGCCCGGTCGGTGCGTACCGGCGGGGCGGTCCGGCGCGGGCAACTGCGGTTCGCCCCGGTCGAGGCGACGTTGCTGGACGGCCGGCAGGCGGACGCGCAGCAGATGGTCGACCTGCTCGCCGAACAGCTCGACCTCGCCGGACGGGAGGGATATCCGGGACTGCGGGTCACGGCCGACATGTGCTGGGCCACCCGACCGCTCACCGCTCCCGAGGAACTGCTCACCTTCGAACAGGAGGTCGGCGCGTTGTTCGCCGACGGCCGGCTGTGCATGATCTGCCAGTACGACCGGGAGCGGTTCGACGCCGTCACCCTGGCCTTCGCCGCCAAGGCCCATCCGCGTACGGTCGCGGCGCTGGCGTACCACGACGACGCGCTGCTGCGTATCTGCCGCCAGTACAGCCCGCCGGGGATCCGGATCGCCGGCGAGTTGGACTACCAGCACCTGGACGAGCTCAACCGGGCGCTCACCGAGACGGTACGGCTCGACCGGCACCCGTACGTGAACCTGACCGGGCTGGACTACATCGACGCCGCCTGCGCGTCGGCGATCGCCCACGCCGCGCTGAAGCTGCCCGGCACCCGGCGGATGACCGTCACCTGCCGTGGTCTCGTACACAAGATGATGGACCTGGTCGGGTCGGACGGCACCGGCCGACTCAGGGTGACAGCGGTCCGATGAGCGGCCCCGACCCGCGTACGGCCGCCTCGGAGCTGGGGGAAGTCCCCGCGCCGGAGGAGGTCACGCTCGACCACTCCTTCGACGGCGACGGCCTGTACGGCATGCGGGCCACCATCGCCGCGCACGCCGAGCGCCTCGGTGTGGACGACGAGCAGTTGCAACAGTTGCTGATCGTCGCGGGTGAACTGGCGAGCAACGCGGTTCGTCACGGCGGCGGTAGCGGACGGCTGCGCCTCTGGCGGGCGGACGGCCGCATCCACTGCCAGGTTCGGGACGCGGGGCCGGGCATCGACGAGGCGGCCACCGGGACCACGCAGCCCGCGGCCACCCAGATCGGTGGCCGGGGCCTCTGGATCGTACGGAGCCTGAGCGCCGCCATTTCGATTACCAACAACGATCCCGGCACCACCGTCACGGCGGTCATCGGCCCCGGCTGACGCGGGGTCCTACCGTGCGGGGCATGGAAATCACGTCGGCGAATGGGTCGCTGCCCCAACTGATCTTCGGCCTGGTCCTCTGGCTCGGCGGGCTGTTCCTCCTGTACTGGGTGATCCGGCTCGCCGTACGCCACGCGATCGAGGACGCGGACCGTCGGCGGGCCGCCGAGCGCCGCCGGCGCGGCGTCTGACGGTCGAAGTTCCGTACCTCCGTCCGGGGTCGTTTCGGGGTTGACATGTGACCTTTGGGTCACATAACTTGGAGTCATGACGGACGACGATCGGGTCTTCAAGGCGCTGGCCGACCCGACCCGTCGCTTCCTGCTCGACCTGCTCTTCGCACGCGAGGGCCGGACCCTCACCGAGCTCGAATCCGAGCTGGAGATGACCCGGTTCGGCGTGATGAAGCATCTGAAGGTGCTGGAAGAGGCGGGTCTCGTCATCGCACGCCGTTCGGGCCGGGAGAAGTTGCACTTCCTCAACCCCGTGCCGATCCGGCTGATCCACGACCGGTGGATCGACAAATACACGGAGCGTCACGTGACGGCGCTCGTCGACCTGAAAAACCAGCTGGAGGACCAAGAATGACCGCGAACACCGACACCCTGGCCGACGTGACCACCCAGGTCTACCGGGTCTACATCAAGGCGACGCCGCAGAAGATCTGGGACGCCATCACCGAGCCCGAGTGGAACGCCCGCTACGGGTACGGCGCTCCCGCCACGTACGACCTGCGGCCCGGTGGTGCGTACACCTCCACGGCCAGCGACGAGATGCGCAAGTACGCCGCCGAGAACGGCCTCCCGATGCAGGACGTCGTCGTCGACGGCCAGGTGCTCGAGGTCGACCCGCCGCGCAAGCTCGTGCAGACCTGGCGACTGCTGATGGACGAGAGCACCGCGAACGAGCCGTTCACCAAGCTCACGTACGAGATCTCCGAACTGCCGGCACAGCCGGGCGTCTGCCGGCTCACCGTCACCCACGACGTGACCGGTGCCCCCGCAACCGGGGCCATGACCGGCGGCGCCCTCGAGGAGTCGGGTGCGGGCGGCGGTTGGGCCTGGGTGCTCAGCGACCTCAAGACCCTCGTCGAGACCGGCTCGGCCTTCTCCTCCTGACCGACGCCCGACCGTGGGGACCCGTGGCGCGACACCGTCACGGGTCCCCACGCTCGTTGTCGATCTACTCTGTGGGGATGACGCTGGTGGGAGTGGCACTCGGAATCGCCGCGGTCCTGATCGTGGCCTCGATCGCGTACGTCGGCCGGCGTGATCGCGGTCGGCTGTCCTCGGCCGACGACAGCGCCGCACACCGACGGGCGACCACGGAGGCGGGACGCTACGCCGCCGAGGGCCAGGTCAGGAATCCGGACACCGGCGCGGGCTGGTAGAGGTAGCCACCCTCCGCTCACCGGTTGAGGAATGCATCGACGCCGAACATGTAGCCGGCGAAGAGGGCGAGAAAGATGACGATGCCGTACCGCATCGGCCCGCTCTCTCCACACGTCGGGTACCTGCTCGCCATCGCCGCGTCGAGACCCATCGCGGTGCCGGCCCTGGCCGAGATCCGGGTGCGCGTACCCGGGCTCGTCGCTGCCTCGCGCAGCCAGCCCAGTGCGAGTTCGTCACGCAACGGGATGCCGATACGGACCCGGCTCGCATCCCTGACGATGACGTAGTGGCCCAGGAAGTTCAGCCGGCCGGCGTAGTCCCGCACGCCCATGTCGCGGAACCGGATCGTCATGATCTGGTCGAGGTCGATCGTCCGCCAGCCCGTGAGGGTCTTCGCCGTCAACAGGTGAGCGTCCCGACCCGCCCCGCGCCGGGCGGGCCACTCGCCTTGGCAGGAGTGCGCGGGAAAGATGACCACGGCCAGTCCGCCGAGGAAGGCGAACACGATCGATACCCCGCTCGGCTCCCGGTTCCGTACCAGTTCGAAGATGCTCGACCCGTAGCTGACGGCGGCGAGCGCGGCCACGGCGAGGCTGTTCCTGACCAACGATCGTCGTCTCGTCCGGAGCGGCGGCAGCACCTTCTCGGCCACCCGGTGCTCCATCTCCTGCCAGGGTTTTGTCCGCTTCGCCAACCGGTCGCCTCCGCTCCTGCCCGCCCCGACCCCGCCGAGGTGGCGATGACACTGTCGCTGACCAGCGTTCCTCGATCTCATCCGGCCGCGATCTCATCCGGCCGCCCGTGCCGGTTGGGACCTAACCCACCGGGGACGGTGCCGGAGTGGTCGAGACCTTCTTTGGCCGACTCCGCGCGCTCTACGCTCGGTCGCATGGGGAAACTGACCGCTGCTGTCAGGGAGGACCTGGCGCCGACGGGCGTACTGCGGGCCTCGATCAATCTGGGCAATCCGGTGCTGGCCCAGGGCACACCGGCGGCGCCGACGGGCGTCACGGTCGACATCGCCCGTGAGGTCGGCGCACGGTTGGGCGTACCGGTGGAACTCGTCTGTTTCGACGCGGCGCGGAAGTCCTACGAGGCGATGGCGTCGGGCCGCGCCGACATCTGCTTCCTGGCCGTCGAGCCCGCCCGCGAGGCCGAGGTGGCGTTCACCGCGCCGTACGTCGTGATCGAGGGTGTGTTCGCCGTGCCCCGGGACTCGGCGATCGTCACCCCCGCCGACGTCGACCGCCCGGGCGTACGGATCGGTGTGAAGAGCGGATCCGCCTACGACCTGTACCTCACCCGCACCCTGGAGCACGCCACCGTCGTACGCGGGGACGAAGGGGTTGACGAGTTCCGCGCGCAGGGACTGGAGGTCGCGGCCGGCATCAGGCAACCGATGGCCGAGTTTGTCGCGACGCACCCGCAGGTACGGCTGATCGGGGAGCGGTTCATGCAGATCCGGCAGGCGGTGGGGACGACCAGGACCCGGCGGCCCGCGAGTCTCCAGTTCCTCCGTGACCTCGTCGAGGAGCTGAAGGCCGACGGATTTGTCGCCGAGGCCCTCGGACGCTCGAACCAACCCGACGCGACGGTCGCCCCACCCTGCTAGAAAAGGACCGGCGCGGTAACTGGTGACAACCGGGACCACTCGGTACCCACAAGGTACGAATCCTGGGCTCAACCAGGCAATCAGCAGAAATCGATCATGGGGCGGGTGCGCCCGTGGACGTGTTCCGAAGCTGTGCGAGGCTGTCACGCCCTCGTTCCTCCGCTAGGACGGTCCTCCTTGCTTGCCACGCTCCAACGCACCGTTCGACGAGCAACGATGTCCGTGCCGTTGGCCGAGTCGTACTCCGGACGCGCGAACAGCTTCGGTTTCCTCCGGCTCGCGTTCGCGTTCGCGGTGGTGCTGACCCACACGGCCGCGCTCGGCTACGGACGGCTCCTCCTGCCGGGAATCGACGCAGGGAGCCTGACAGCCGGCTTTTTCGTGGTTTCCGGGTTCCTCATCACCCGCAGCGCCCGGCGGATCTCCGTACCCCGCTTCTTCTGGCACCGCGCCCTTCGACTCTGGCCCGGCCTCTGGGTCGGCCTCCTGTTCATCGGCCTGGTCGTCGCGCCCCTGCTGTAGCACCAGCGGCACGGCACGCTCGACGGGTTGTGGCGCAGTCCGGGCGGCGTGCTCGACTACCTGCGGCTGAACTGGTGGGGCGGCCTCCGGCAGGCGGGCATCGCCGACCTGTTGGTGGGCGACACACCGTTCTGGCGGTGGCGGGGCGGCAACGCGCTGAACGGCGCCCTCTGGACCCTCGCGTACGAGATCTTCTTCTACCTCGTGGTGGCAGTCCTGGCCGCTCTCACCATCCTGCGCCGGCAACTCCGCTGGCTGCCGCTGATCGCGCTCGTCGTCCTGTTCGGCGTGCTCTGCTGGAACTACTACCAGCAGGTGACCGGTGGTCAGGGGGCGATCTGGACCACGGGCGATATCGGTCCGCTGCCGCTGTTCGGTGCGCTCCAGCGAAGCTACATCCTGTGGTTCGGGTTCATGTTCCTCACCGGCTGGGTCGCCGAGCTGTACAGCGAGCGGTTGCCGATCAGCGACCTCCTCGGCGTGCTCGCCCTCGCGGTCATCGGCTGGTTCGCCTACCACGGGGTGGTTTTCGGTCCCGGTCTGCTCGCGTACGCGTACGTCATGATCTGGCTCGCGGTGCGCCTGCCGAAGGCCCTGCACCGGGTCGGGCGGGTCAACGACTACTCGTACGGGGTGTACATCTACTCCGCCGTGGTGCAGCAGGTGATGGCCAAGGCGGGGGTGCAGGCGATCGGCTTCGTCGGCTTTTTCCTGGTCAGCGCCCTGGTGAGTACCGGGTTCGCGATGCTCTCCTGGCACCTGGTGCAGAAGCCGGCGCTGCGGCTCAAGGACTGGACGCCGACGATGCTGCGGGAGCGACCCGACAACCCGGGCCCACCGAAAGCGGATCGCCCGATCGCCGACGTACGGGATGAAAGCGCCGCCGCGCCCCCGGCCGCCTCCGGCGCATCGGACATCGTCCGGGACCCGGCCGCCGCACCAGCGGCTGTCTGACACCGACACCGACACCGACCGGTACCGGGCCGCGCCCGGTGCCGGTGGGGTCACATGGCCGGAAAGTAGCTGGGCCCGGACCGGGGAACTCCCCGATCCGGGCCCAGCACTGGAGCGGGCGACGAGAATCGAACTCGCGTAGTCAGTTTGGAAGACTGAAGCTCTACCATTGAGCTACGCCCGCGTACGCCCCGGTGACCCGTGACGTCCCGCCAGCTTACTGGAGGCGCCCCGACGAGTGCCAGGCGGTATCCGCCCGGCTGCGGCAGGCAGGCGATTTCGCGTACAAATAGATCTTGAAAAGGCCTGGTCACGGCGGTGGCCGCGGGCCGGTCGGAGCGCGGCCGGGCGTGGCGCACGGATACCAGGCGGCGGGGGTGGGCGCCGACGGCATACACTGCTGGTCGCCACGGGGTGTGGCGCAGCTTGGTAGCGCACTCGCTTTGGGAGCGAGGGGCCGTGGGTTCAAATCCCGCCACCCCGACTGTGATCCACCACCGCGGTGTCGGGCGCCGCAGGGTCTTCCAGACAGCTCGCCTACACTCGATGGGCTGAATCACGCCCATGACAAAGACTGAGATCCGTCAAGGAGTACGCCTGTGAAGAGCACCGTCGAGACTTTGAGCCCGACGCGCGTGCGGCTCGCCATCGAGGTGCCGTTCGTCGAGCTCGAGCCGAG
Organism: Micromonospora sp. NBC_01796; assembly: GCF_035917455.1. Taxonomy (NCBI): domain Bacteria; kingdom Bacillati; phylum Actinomycetota; class Actinomycetes; order Micromonosporales; family Micromonosporaceae; genus Micromonospora; species Micromonospora sp. NBC_01796. The sequence continues at coordinate 4,502,390 of NZ_CP109078.1, forward strand.
CCTCAGGAAGGCGTACCGGGAGATCGCCCAGCAGGTCACCGTCCCGGGCTTCCGCAAGGGCAAGGTTCCATCCAACGTGATCGACCAGCGGGTCGGTCGGGGCACCGTGCTGAACGAGGCCGTGCAGGAAGCCATCCCGGAGAACATCCTGGCTGCCGTCCGTGAGCACGACGTGAAGACGCTGGGCCGACCCGACGTCGAGATCACCGAGTTCAACGACGGCGACGCGCTGAAGTTCACCGCCGAGGTCGACGTACGCCCCGAGATCGCGCTGCCCGACTTCACCACCGTCGAGGTGACCGTCGACGAGCTGAAGATCGACGACAGCGAGGTCGACGAGCAGGTCAAGGGCCTGCGGGAGCGCTTCGCCACGCTGAAGACGGTCGAGCGGGCCGCCCAGGACGGCGACTACACCCAGATCGACCTGGCGGCGACGGTCAACGGCGAGGAGGTCCCCGGCGGCTCGGCGACCAACATCTCGCACGAGGTCGGCAGCAAGCAGCTCCTTCCGGGGCTGGACGAGGTCCTGGTCGGCCTCTCGGCCGGCGACTCGACCACCTTCGTGACCCAGCTGGTCGGCGGCGACTTCGCCGGTCAGGACGCGGATGTCGCGGTGACCGTCCGGACCGTCAAGGAGAAGGAGCTGCCCGAGCTGGACGACGACTTCGCCCAGCTCGCCAGCGAGTTCGACACCCTGGAGCAGCTCCGCGACGACCTGCGGGACCGGATCACCCGGAACAAGCAGGTCGAGCAGATCTACGCGGCCCGGGACAAGGCGCTCAAGCAGCTCGTCGACGCCGCGGAGGTGCCGGCGCCCGAGGGTGTCGTCCGCGACGAGGTGGACAACCGCAAGCAGGCCATGGTCGACCAGCTCGAGCGGATCGGCGCCTCCCTGGAGGAGTACCTCGCCGCCGAGGAGAAGACCGAGGAGCAGATCGACACCGAGCTGACCGAGGCGGCCACCGAGGGGGTCCGGGTGCAGCTGTTGCTGGACACCCTGGCCGACGCCGAGGAGGTCCAGGTGTCCGACGACGAATTCGGACACGAGATCGTGCACCGGGCACAGCGGGCGGGGATGGCTCCCCAGCAGTACTACGACCAGCTCGTCCGCTCCGGCACGGCCGGTGCGGTCTTCGGAGACGTACGGCGCGGCAAGGCGCTCGCCTCGGTGATGGATCGGATCAAGATCACCGACTCGGCGGGCAACGCGGTCAGCCTCGACGCGCTGCGCGCGGTGGCCGACGAGGAACACAACCACGCGCACGAGCACTGATCGACGGGCGTTCTCCGGCCGCCGCGCGGGTCTCCCGCACGGCGGCCGGAACCCTTCCGGCGTACGTCTCCGGGTAGCTGCGCTGAGAGCGAACAGTGCCCGGAGGAGGAAGCTCGGACCCCTCGCAGCGGTTAGTGTCGGCGTAAGACGGTACGGAGAGCGAAGGGCTGCCATGACCGAAATGAACATCCCAGCGATGCCCCTGCGGGCGATCGAAGCCCGCGGTGGGGACTCGATTGGCAACCTCGACGACTCGGTCTACAACCGGCTGCTCAAGGAACGCATCATCTTCCTGGGCAGCGAGGTGACCGACCAGGTCGCCAACCGCATCTGCGCGCAGCTCCTGCTGCTCGCCGCGGAGGATCCCGACCGCGACATCAACCTCTGGATCAACTCGCCGGGTGGCTCGGTCTACTCCGGCATGGCGATCTACGACACGATGCAGTTCATCGACAACGACGTTTCGACCGTCGCGATGGGCATGGCCGCTTCCATGGGCCAGCTGCTCCTCTGCGCCGGCACCAAGGGCAAGCGGTACGCGCTCCCACACGCGCGGATCATGATGCACCAGCCGTCCGGTGGGATGGGCGGCACGGCGTCGGACATCGCGATCCAGGCCGAGCAGATGCTGTACACGAAGCGGATGTTCCAGGAGCGGGTCGCGTTCCACACCGGCCAGGACCAGGCGGCCATCGAGGCCGACTCCGACCGGGACCGTTGGTTCACCGCGGCGGAAGCCAAGGACTACGGCTTCATCGACAAGGTGATCACCGGAGCCACGCAGGTTCCGGAAGGCGCCGGGACCCTGAGCTGAGGAGCTTGACGATGACTGACCTGACGCTGCCGCCGCAGTTCGCACCAGTGCACAACCGATACGTGCTGCCGTCGTTCGTCGAGCGCACGTCGTACGGGGTCAAGGAGTCGAACCCGTACAACAAGCTGTTCGAGGACCGGATCATCTTCCTCGGGGTCCAGGTGGACGACGCGTCGGCGAACGACGTGATGGCCCAGCTGCTGACGCTGGAGGGCACCGACCCGGACCGCGACATCATCATGTACATCAACTCGCCCGGCGGTTCGTTCACCGCCATGACGGCGATCTACGACACCATGCAGTACGTCCGCCCGGACATCCAGACGGTCTGCCTCGGGCAGGCCGCCAGCGCGGCTGCGGTGCTCCTCGCCGCCGGCACGCCGGGCAAGCGGATGGCGCTGCCGCACTCTCGCATCATCATCCACCAGCCGGCCACCGAGGGTGGCTACGGGCAGGGCTCGGACATCGAGATCCAGGCCCGGGAGATCCTGCGGATGCGTACCCAGCTGGAGGAGATGCTCTCGCGGCACTCGAACCAGCCGGTCGACAAGGTCCGCAAGGACATCGACCGTGACAAGATCATGACTGCCGAGGAGTCCCGCGAGTACGGCCTGGTCGACACCATTTTGACCAGCCGCAAGAAGGGCCTGCTCGCGGCGAACGCCGCCAGCTGACGAGTGTTGTCCGGGGGTGGCCGGGGTGCTTTGGCCCTCCGCCTCCGGACACACCCGGTTTTGGGGGTCGGAGAATGCTCCGGCAGCGAGTAACGTCGGGTCTGCACCGCTTCGCCGGTCAGCCCGGCGAGCGATCTAGACCAACGAGGCGTACCGTCCTCAGGCCAGGGCCGGGTTGATCCGGCCGATGAGCGCAGGGAGAACGTAGGTGGCACGGATCGGCGACGGCGGCGACCTACTTAAGTGCTCCTTCTGTGGCAAGTCACAGAAGCAGGTCAAGAAGCTCATCGCAGGCCCAGGGGTCTACATCTGTGACGAGTGCATCGACCTCTGCAACGAGATCATCGAGGAGGAGCTGGCCGAGTCCGGCGAGGTGAAGTGGGAAGAGCTTCCCAAGCCGATGGAGATCCGCCAGTTCCTCGACAACTACGTGGTGGGCCAGGAGCAGGCCAAGAAGGCGCTCTCGGTCGCGGTCTACAACCACTACAAGCGGATCCAGGCAGAGGCGGCCGGAGCCCCCGGTGCCGGCAACGACGCGGTGGAACTCGCCAAGTCGAACATCATGCTGATCGGCCCCACCGGATGCGGCAAGACGCACCTGGCGCAGACCCTGGCCCGGATGCTCAACGTCCCGTTCGCCATCGCCGACGCCACCGCACTGACCGAGGCCGGCTATGTCGGCGAGGACGTCGAGAACATCCTGTTGAAGCTGATCCAGGCGGCTGACTACGACGTCAAGCGCGCCGAGACCGGCATCATCTACATCGACGAGGTCGACAAGATCGCTCGCAAGTCGGAGAACCCGTCGATCACGCGGGATGTCTCCGGCGAGGGCGTGCAGCAGGCTCTCCTCAAGATCCTCGAGGGTACGGTCGCGAACGTACCGCCGCAGGGGGGCAGGAAGCACCCGCACCAGGAGTTCATCCAGATCGACACCACCAACGTGCTGTTCATCTGCGGTGGCGCCTTCGCCGGCCTCGACCAGATCATCGAATCCAGGACCGGGCAGGGCGGGACCGGCTTCGGCGCCCACCTCCGCGCGGTCTCGGAACGGTCGACCGACGACATCTTCGGCAAGGTGATGCCCGAGGACATGCTGAAGTTCGGCCTGATCCCCGAGTTCATCGGCCGGCTCCCGGTGATCACCAACGTCCGGAGCCTGGACCGTGAGGCCCTCGTACGGATCCTGACCGAGCCACGCAACGCCCTGGTCCGGCAGTTCCAGCGTCTGTTCGAGCTGGACGGGGTGGAGCTGGAGTTCGAGCCGCCCGCGTTGGCCGCGATCGCCGACCAGGCGATGCTGCGCGGTACGGGCGCCCGTGGCCTGCGCGCCATCCTGGAAGAGGTCCTCCTCTCCGTGATGTACGAGGTCCCGAGCAACCCCGACGCCGCCAGGGTCCTGATCACCCGCGAGGTGGTCCTGGAGAACGTCAACCCGACCATCGTGCCGCGTGAGTTCACCGGCCGGCGGCGGCGTGACCGCGAGGAGAAGTCGGCCTGAGCGCAGGCCTGGTCTGAGGTGGGCGGCGGCCCGTACGCTCGTTGCATGCGTGTCGCCGTCTGCCAGCTCAACGCCCGCGCTGACCGGCAAGCCAATCTCGCCGCCGCGTCCGACCTGCTCGACCGGGCCGCGGCGGCCGGAGCCGATCTGGCGATCCTGCCGGAGTACGTCGACTATCTCGGTCCAGCCCCGGGGCAACCCAAGCCCGAGCCCGTCGACGGCGAGTTCGCCGAGTTCTTTGCCGCCGCCGCGCGCCGGCTCGGCATCTTCGTCCACGCCGGGTCGTTCCACGAGGTCGGCCCCGACCCGCAGCACACCTACAACACGTCGCTGGTCTTCGACCGCGCCGGCGAGCTGATCGCGACCTACCGCAAGATCCACCTGTACGACGTGGAGATCCCCGGTCGCGTCTCCTACCTCGAGTCCAGGGGAGTGGCGCCGGGCCCGGAACCGGTGACCGTCACCATCGACGGCGTACGCGTCGGTCTCTCGATCTGTTACGACCTGCGCTTCCCCGAGCTGTACCGGGAGCTTGCCGTGGCCGGAGGGGCCCAGTTGCTGGTGGTGCCCGCCGCGTTCATGACCCACACCGGTCGGGACCACTGGGAGGTGCTGCTGCGCGCCCGGGCGATCGAGAACCAGTGTTTCGTGGCGGCGGCCGGCCAGATCGGTGACCACGACCCGGGGCGGAACTGTTTCGGCCGGAGCATGGTGATCGACCCCTGGGGGACGGTCCTCGCCCAGGCCCCGGACACCATCGGCGTGGTCTGTGCCGATCTCGATCTCGACCGGCTGCACACCATCCGGGCAGAGCTGCCCAGCCTGGCCAACCGCCGGCTCTGACCCCGC